>NZ_JBXAMS010000003.1:0-479464 GCF_058800905.1 Pseudomonas sp. GW822-FHT04C11
CCGCTTTTGCCGTTGCGCTGATTGGTTTCATCCTCTGGACGCTGCGCGCCCGGCGGATAGCCCAAGTGATGCCCGAGTTCAGCACTCAGGGCTCGCTCGATCAAAGCCTTCTTGAACGCCGCAGACGCGTCCTCGATGGCTTCAGCGGTCATCGGTCCATCGGTGAATTGCTCGAGCAGCTCTTTCGGGATTTTCGGCAGCTCTCGCAACGCAGGTTTCTTTTTGGTTGGCATACATGCACCTCTTACTCATGTTATGCCCGAACACAAAATTTCTGACACCCCCCCTTCTACGGACTTCAATGCGTTCCTCACTTCTTTTTCGGAGAGCCCGGCTGTTCAGAAAGCCTTTACTCAGCGACCTCTGCAATTTGTGGCGACGGTAGATGCTGAGCCCGAGCCGCGACAGGAAAAGCGCGCATTGGGAGGAGAGCAGGTTAAATTTCCGCTCTTGCCTGATCGCGCCCACCGAGAGGCTGAGGGTCTGGCGTTAAGCGTGAAAGAACTGAGTGGGGATCACGCTACGGCCATATTGAATAAGCCTGATACCGACTACTTGGTTGAGTATCGATTCGTGCGTGGTAAGTGCTGGATGCTCAGTGAGGTTTCGGATTTCGCGATTTAGCGAGGCACCGAGGGGCGCGCCAGTGTTGTCGTGCCCCTTGGTAGGCTTACACCTTAACTCGATACTCCACCGGATTCGGTGAATCGAGGTTGTCCATAGCGCGGTCGATCAGCAGTTGTGCGCCTTCGGCCATGCGGTAGATGGCGAGGGCGACGTTACGGCGGGAGCCTTCGATTTCGAAGGCGAGGTCGCCGGCGATGGCTTTGATGGAGGCGATGTCTTCGGAGGCGTTGGCCAGGAGGCTGTCGGTGTCGACGTCTGGGGCGACGATGAAGAGTTGGCCTTTGCGGGCGTCGGCCAGGTGGATTTTGGGCGGGGGCGTGCCCAGGTGATGGTCGAGGGCGCGTTCGGCGGCTTCGTGGAGCTTTTTCGAATCGAGGGATTCGTAGGGGGAAGTGGTTGGGGCTTCAGGAGGATTTGGTGTTGGTTTGATCATTGGATTAGTACCGATATTAGGAGCTAACACCATTTCGCTCGCACTTCGAATGAGGTGGCAGCTGTGTATAGGTGTGCAAGACCGGAATCGGCAAACCGGCAGACCCGAAGGCCTCCCACACACAGCCGCCATAACGATTCGCGAGCATAAGAAAACGCTCGATGAATAGCCATAACCGATTGTGTGCCGATCCCGGACTTGCACGTCCGTGTCACCGTTTTTTGGTGACAGGGTGAGACTAGCCCTGACTCGCAGGCTGGGATAGTTACCGAACACCGCTACAACTTGAAGGAAATGTCCGAGACCAATAGGGCTGGGAGAGAGCCGAGATCGGGTTGTCTGGTTTTGCAACCGCTGTGCGGTCGAACGCCGCCTTCGGCAGCTGCTACAGGGGGATGTGGTGGTCTTTGAGAAGTGTGACTTGGTGGTCATCGTGCTTAAAAAGCGCTTCATCTTCTTCTAACGCTGCGCAACGGTGGCGTTCTGGGTTTAAGCCGCTACACTGCGCCAGCGTTCATTTTTCTTTTGGGGCTTGAGCATGAAATTTCGTTTTCTTCTCTGGGTGATGGGCTTGCTGATGCGCAAGGCCAGTCGGACCAATCCGGCGTTTCAGCAGCAGTTGGGTGATAAAGAATTGGTGTTCCAGTTGCAGACGCTGGACGGCAAGGTGGCGCGGCACTTTGTGGTGAAGGATCAGCGTATTACCAGTAAGGCTGGGGTGTATGCCGAGCCGGCGTTTGCGATTGCCTTTAAGGATGCGGCTTACGGCTTTGCCACGATGCAGGCGAAGAACAAGCAGTTGGCGTTCATGACCGGGATTCAGGACAAGTCGATTCAGATCAAGGGCAACCCGGCGCTGGTGATGTGGTTCCAGGGGTTGACCAAGTATTTGAAGCCTAAGAAGGCGAAGCCTAAGGCTTGAGGACTGGTAAAGATCAAACCTGTGGCGAGGGAGCTTGCTCCCGCTGGGGCGCGAAGCGGCCCTGAGGCCCGAGACGGTGTTGTTTCAGATACACCGCGTCTGCCGGGTTTGCGGCTGCTGCGCAACCGAGCGGGAGCAAGCTCCCTCGCCACAAGAGTGAGTTACTGAGCTCTGTCACAAAAGTGAGTTGCTGAGCCCTGTCACAAGAGTGAGTCGCTGAGTTCTGTCACAAACGTGAGTTTCTGAGCTCTCTCACAAAAGCCCGCCCGACACTGGATTGAGTGTCAGGCGGGTTTTTTTAGGACTGGGTGAACTGCGAGGCCAGTTCGCGCAGCAGGACTTCGGCTTCGAGGACTTTGCTGACGACGTCGTTGGCTTTGTCGCGGGTCAGGCCGAGGCGGTCGAGCAGGGCGTCGGGGATTTCTTCGTCGGGGCCGGAGCCGATGCCACGGCTGCGCAGCAGGCGTACGGCCAGGCAGACGAGGTTCGGGTATTCGGCGTAGTCGCCGTCGTAGCTCGGGTCGTGCTGGAAGCGCAGCGCGGTGGACAGTTCATCCGGCATGTCCCAGTAGCGCATCAGCCACGCGCCGATCTGTTCGCGGCTGATGCCCAGCAGGTGTTGCTCGACAAAGCTGTGGCACAGGTGCGGGTTGACCTCCAGGTGGCGGCAGATCAGCGAGAAGTGTGGTGGGAAGACGTGGGCCAGCAGCAGGTAACCAAAGTTGTGCAGCAGGCCGGCGAGGTAGGTCAGGCCGGCTTCCGGGCGCTGGGCGCGCGGCATGGCGCGGGTCAGGCCTTCGATGACGGCGGCGGTGTAGATCGATTGGTGCCAGTACGGCGTGGTGTGTTGCGGGTGGTCCTTGGGCAGGCTCAGGGTTTTGCCCAGGGCCAGGCCCAGCGCCAGGTTGATCACCAGATCGAAACCCAGCACGCGGACGATCGCGTCTTCCACTGAACGAATTTTGCCCGGCGAGGCGTAGTACGGCGACGCCGCCCAGCTCACCACTTGCGCGGCCAGCGCCGGGTCGGTTTCGACGACGCCGGTGATGTCGTCGATGGTGGCGTTGGGGTCGACCCGCAGCTTGATGATTTTTTGTGCAGTTTCGGCCAGCGGCGGAATCTCTATGGTCGCTTCCAGGCGTTGCTGGATACGGCGCGCCGTGAAGGCCTGCACCGCTTGGGTGATTTCCTCGCGGTCATCGTCGGGGCGGTCGAGGTTCGGGCGAATGCTGCTCAGGGCTTCGCCGAAATTCGCGGCGCTGGCCTTGGTCAGCATGCTCTTGAAGTCTTCGCTGGTGATTTCCAGCAGCACGCCTGTCTCACCCGAGTTGATCAGCAACTGCGGTTCGCGCAGCAGGCTTTCTTCATACAGGCACGGCGAGCTGGTGAGCGCCGGCAGGCCGGGCAGAAAACTCAGGTTGTGTTTGCCGAGCATGCGCTCCAGGCGTTCGGTCGGTACGGCGGTGAGCCGGCGGCCGGTGAGTTCGGCGAGGCGGTTGAGGTCCAGTAACTGGCTCTGCGGGAACAGCACCATGAGCGCGCCGACAGCGTCGTCGACCAACACCGCTTGCACCTTGCGGGCGGGGTTGAGGCCCGGGCGGTCGAGCACTTCGGCGTAGCTGATGCCCAGCTTGCCGAGCAGCAACCGGATAACAGACGGAGCGTGCGGGGCTTCGGGTGCGAGGGCAACTTCGGTCATGGTGTGTGTCCGTTTTCAAACAATTGCAGGAGTATAACCAGCTTGTTTAAAACCATCGCCCAGAAACTGAGACACTGCTCACACTTGGCCGTATTGCTGCCCATGGCGTAGCCAGCGGTCGAGCAACGGGCTGACGTGATGCGGCCAACGCTCCAGCAATGCCTGGGCCGCGTCGCGCACCGCCGGCAGCAGGTCGGCGTCGCGCATCAGGTCGGCGACCTTGAATTGCAGCAGACCGGTTTGCCGGGTGCCGAGCATTTCGCCGGGGCCGCGCAGCTCGAGGTCTTTCTCGGCGATCACGAAACCGTCGTTGGTTTCACGCATGATACCGAGGCGTTGCCGACCGATCTGCGACAGCGGCGGATGGTAGAGCAGCACGCAGTGACTGGCGGCGCTGCCCCGACCGACGCGACCGCGTAACTGGTGCAGTTGCGCCAGGCCCAGGCGTTCGGGGTTTTCGATGATCATCAGGCTGGCGTTGGGCACGTCGACGCCGACTTCGATCACCGTGGTCGCCACCAGCAACTGCAACGCGCCGGCCTTGAACTGGGCCATGACGTCGGCTTTCTCGGCGGGTTTCATGCGCCCGTGAATCAGGCCGACCTTCAGCTCGCCGAGGGCGGCGGTGAGGTCTTCATAGGTGGTTTCAGCGGCTTGGCAGGTGAGCTCTTCCGACTCTTCGATCAGCGTGCACACCCAATACGCTTGCCGCCCTTCGGCGCACGCGGCGCGCACCCGTTCGATGACTTCAACCCGGCGCGTGTCGGTGACCAGCACGGTGTTGACCGGGGTTCGACCGGGCGGCAGTTCGTCGAGAATCGAGGTGTCGAGGTCAGCGTAGGCGCTCATCGCCAACGTGCGCGGAATCGGCGTGGCGGTCATGATCAACTGGTGCGGGCACATCCGCCCGCCCACGCCTTTCTGCCGCAGCGCCAGCCGTTGCTGGACGCCGAAGCGGTGTTGTTCGTCGATGATCACCAGCGCGAGGTTCTTGAACTGCACTTCGTCCTGGAACAAGGCGTGAGTGCCGACCACCATCGGTGTGCCGCTGGCGATTTGTTCCAGCGCGGCGACGCGGTTCTTGCCCTTGAGCTTGCCGGCCAGCCAGGCGACTTCCAGACCCAGCGGTTCGAGCCAGCGCTTGAAGGTGATGAAGTGCTGTTCGGCGAGGATTTCGGTGGGCGCCATCAGCGCCACTTGATAACCGGCCTCCAGTGCTTGCAAGGCGGCGAGGGCGGCGACCACGGTTTTACCGGCGCCGACGTCGCCCTGAATCAGCCGCAGCATCGGTTCGTGCTGGCTCATGTCGTAGGCGATTTCATTGCCCACCCGTTGCTGCGCGCCGGTCGGCGGAAAGCCGAGGTTAGCCAGGTATTGAGCCGGTAGCCGGGTGGCTTTGGGCATGGCCGGCGCTCGTAGCGCGCGCATGCTTTCACGCAGGCGTTGTTGCGACAGCTGATGGGTCAGCAGTTCTTCAAAGGCCAGACGGTGTTGCGCCCAGTGATGACCGAGGGCGAGTTCGTCGACATCGGCGTCCGCTGGCGGGTGATGCAAATAACGGATCGCGTCGGCCAGCGGCGCCAGTTGGTAGTCCCGCGCCAACTCTTGCGGCAGCCAGTCAGGCAGGCTGCTGGGGCCGAGCAGGGTCAGGGTTTGCATGCACAGTTGGCGCAGCCGCTGTTGGGTCAGGCCTTCGGTGAGCGGGTAGACCGGCGTCAGGGTTTCATCCACCGGGGGCGGTTCGTCGCCGGTGATGGCGCGGTATTCCGGGTGGTAGATTTCCAGCCCCGACGCACCGGGCCGAGCCTCGCCGTAGCAACGCACGCGGGTGCCGCGTTTCAGGCCTTCCTTTTGCGCGTTGCTGAAATGGTAGAAGCGCAGGCTGAGCCCGCCGGTGCCGTCCTGCAGGCGCACGACCAGGCTGCGGCGCCGGCCCATCACTACGTCGGCGCCGCTGACGGTGCCTTCGATCACCGCGTCCTGACCCGGCCGCAAGTGGCCGATCGGCACCACGCGGGTGCGATCCTGATAACGCAGCGGCAGGTGGAACAGCACGTCCTGGAGGTTTTCCAGGCCGACCTTGGCGAGTTTTTCGGCCATGGCTTCGCCGACACCCTTGAGTGCCGTGACCGACACTTGCGACAGCTCAGCCATTGCTACTGCTTACCCCGCAACCGCTGGCGGCTTGGCCACCGAGCACAGGCGGATCGAGTCCGCGAGGATTTCAATCGCTTTCGGCCGCGGGAAGCTGGCGCGCCAGGCGATGGCGACGGTGCGGAACGGCACGGGCGGCGACAGTGGGCGCACTTCGAGCACGCCGGGCGAGTAGTGATGACTGTCGACGGCCGAGAGCGGCAGGATCGAGATGCCCAGGCCGGAGGCGACCATGTGCCGAATGGTTTCCAGCGAGCTGGATTCGACGGTGGTGTGCTTGGCGCCGTCGTTGCCTTTGGCCAGGGTCGGGCAGGCTTCCAGCACCTGATCGCGGAAGCAATGACCTTCGCCGAGCAGCAGCAGGCTCTTGTCGTTGAGCAGGCTGGCGTCGATCGATTCTTTTTCGGTCCACGGGTGCTGGGCCGGCATCAGGACGTAGAACGGTTCGTCGTAGAGTTGCAGGGTCAGTACGTCGGCTTCGTTGAACGGCAGGGCGATGATGATCGCGTCCAGCTCGCCGTTGCGCAGTTTGTCGCGCAGCACGTGGGTGAAGTTTTCTTCGATGTACAACGGCATCTGCGGGGCGACCCGGTGCAGTTGTGGAATCAGGTGCGGGAACAGGTACGGGCCGACGGTGTAGATCGCGCCGACTTTCAGCGGGGCGGTCAGCTGGTTTTTGCCGGCCTGGGCCAGTTCACGAATGCCTTGGGCTTGTTCAAGGACTTTCTGGGCCTGGGCGACGATGCCTTCGCCAACCGGGGTCAGGCGCACCGCGCTTTTGCTGCGCTCGAAAATCAGCACACCGAGTTCGTCTTCGAGTTTTTTCACGCCCACCGACAGGGTCGGCTGACTGACGTGGCAACGCTCGGCCGCGTGACCGAAATGCTGTTCTTGGGCGAGGGTGACGATGTAGCGTAATTCTGTGAGGGTCATAGCGGGCGTCCATGATGATGCGGCCAAGCATACCGGCTGCAATCGATAGACGCACGTTATCAGACAGAGGGCGGAGAGCGACACTGGGCAATGCATGTTTGGCGCTGGCGGATATGCAAAAGGCACCTTTCGGTGCCTTTTGCAGATTCTCTGGCCGCCGCAGAACCTGTAGGAGCCGAGCTTGCTCGCGATGAGGCCATCATGTTCAGCATCTCTGTTGACTGACACACCGCTATCGCGAGCAAGCTCGGCTCCTACAAGGGTTTTGCGTTTGTGCTTAGTGTCGGCGTTTTTCCAGGGAGTACACAAACGGCGCAACGATTTCGATCGAGCCGTTCTTCAGCATGTCGGCCGGTGGCTTGGGCAGTGGCTGGGCGCGGCGGATCATTTCCAGGGTGGCCCGGTCCAGATCGGCATTGCCGGAGCGACCGACCAGTTCGTAAGACAGCACGTTGCCTTCAGCGTCGACCACGAAGCGCAGACGGTTCAAGCCTTCCTTGCCACGCGACTGGGCGGCAGGCGGGTACTTCTTGTACTTGGCCAGGTGCGCCAGCAGTGTGCCTTGCCAACTTTCCTTGGCCGCAGACTGCGCCAGCGTCGGGCCTGGGGCAGGTTGCGCGGATTTCTCCGTCGGAGTGTTGGTCGGCGGTGTGTCGCTGGGTTTTTCCTCGGCCGGTTTTTCCTTCGGCGGCTCGGGCTTTTTCTCCACCGGCTTGGGCGGTTGAGGCTTGGGCTTGGGTTTGACCGGCTTGGGCACCGAGATCGTCGGCTTTGGCGCTTCCGCGAGTTTCGGCAGCGGCAGCTCTTCGACCGGGGTCGGTGGTTGCGGCGGCGTTACGACCTTGGGCGGTGCCGGTGGTGGCGGTGCCGGAAGCGGCGCCAACTCGACCATCATCGCCATCGGCGGCAACTCGACCGGCGGCGAGGACTTCCAGTTGAGCGCGAGCAAAATCGCGACCGCGTGGACGCCCAGCACCACGACCAGGCTAGCGCCGTAACGCGTCAGCTTTTGGCGCGTCGTGATCATTTCTTGGCTGCCGTCTCAAGTCCGACCAGACCGACTTTCAGGTAGCCGGCGGCCCGCAGGGCATCCATCACGTGCATCAGGTCGCCGTAGTCCACGCCTTTGTCGGCCTGGAAGAAGATGGTCGTGTCCTTCTTGCCGTGGGTTCGCGCGTCGAGGGTCGCGCCGAGGGTTTCGGCGTTGACTTCGTCTTCGCCCAGGTACAGGCGTTGGTCGGCCTTGACGCTGAGGAACACCGGTTTCTCTGGCCGCGGTGCCGGTTTGGCGGTCGAGGCGGGGAGGTCAACCTTGATGTCCACGGTGGCCAGCGGGGCGGCGACCATGAAGATGATCAGCAGCACCAGCATCACGTCGATGAACGGCGTGACGTTGATTTCGTGGTTCTCGGCGAGATCGTCGTCTGCGCCTTCCTTTAAATGCAAGCCCATGGCGGATTACCCTACTTTGACCATGTGCGGTTGCGAGGAAATGCGCTCGGGCGGCAGGTGGTCGAGGTCGCGGCTGACCAGCAACAGGACTTGCGCCGAAGCATCGGACACCTGGGCCTTGTAGCCGGCGATGGAACGGGCGAAAACGTTGTAGATGACCACCGCAGGAATCGCGGCCACCAGGCCCAGCGCGGTAGCCAGCAGGGCTTCGGCGATGCCGGGGGCGACGACGGCGAGGTTGGTGGTCTGGGTTTTGGCGATGCCGATGAAGCTGTTCATGATGCCCCACACGGTGCCGAAAAGACCCACGAACGGCGCGGTGGAGCCGATGGTGGCCAGCACGCCGGTGCCGCTGCTCATGTTGCGGCCGCAGGCGGCCACCAGACGCTCGAGGCGGAAGCTGACGCGTTCCTTGATGCCTTCTTTTTCACGGCTGTTGGCCGACAGGCGCATTTCTTCAAGGGCGTCGTGGACCAGCAGGTTGGCGAGGGTGCCTTCCTTGGCCGCGCTGGCGCTGGCGTCTTTAAGGGTGGTGGCTTTTTTCAGGCTAGCGATTTCACCGCGTAGACGACGCTTGGCGCCCAGCAGCTCAAGGCCCTTGGCGATCCAGATAGTCCAGGTGATGATCGAGGCGATGGCCAGGCCGATCATCACGATTTTCACGATGATGTCGGCGTTCTGGTACATGCCCCACGGCGACAGGTCGTGAGCCATGCCCAGGGTGTTGTTTTCTTCCATCTGCTTTGTTGCTTCACCGAAATCAGCCAAAGCCTTTTGCACTTCCGGCGGCAGCGACGAAGTATCGACGCTGCCGTCAGGGTTTCTAGGCACGTCAGGTGTGGAGTGAGCGGCTGGCACGTTGGTGGTTGCAGGTGCTTCATCGGCGAAGGCGGCGGTCGGGGCCAGCAGCAGGCTGAACAGCAGCGCGGCGACCGCGCTCAGGGCGCGAGTGGGACGAGCAAGCGTGGTTGGCGAAGCGGAGAGTGAATTACGTGTCATGCTGGCCGGACCTAAGAGAAGAAGAGGGTTTAATGTCCTTCCAGGCCTCGTGGGCCGAGAACAAAAGTGGCGGGCATTATTGCAAGTAATTCTTGTTAACAAAAGTAATAGAGTCTCTTTTTTTCTTTGATTGCTAGCCGCGTGTCCAATACCAAGGCTAGCCTGTACCTTTCTGATGGGAGAATTTTGATGTCCGCGCCTTCTGTTTTGATCGCCGGTTGTGGCGATGTCGGCGGCCGTCTGGCCACTCAACTGTTGGCCTCGGGGTGGGAGGTTCATGGTTTGCGGCGTGACATCTCGCGCCTGCCCGAGGGCGTTATTGGCGTTGCCGGCGACTTGTTCAATGAAGACTGCCCGGCGACCTGGCCCGTCGGGGCGGTGGATTACCTGGTGTATTGCGCGGCCGCCACCGATCACGATGAAGCCGGTTACCGCGCCGCTTATGTCCAGGGCTTGCAGCATGTGCTGGAATGGCTGAACGACTACGGCCAGGCACCGAAGCGCTTGCTGTTTGTCTCCAGCAGCAGCGTGTACGGGCAGCAGAACGGTGAATGGATCGATGAAACATCGCCGACTCAAGCGGCCGGCTATTCCGGGCGAGTGATGCTGGAAGCCGAGCAGATCGCATTAAACAGCGGCATTCCTGCGAGTCTGGTGCGCCTGACCGGGATTTACGGCCCGGGTCGTGAGTGGCTGTTGAGCCAAGTGCGGCAGGGCTATCGCGTTGCGGTTGATCCGCCGCTGTATGCCAACCGGATTCATGTGGATGACGCGGCTGGGTTGTTGGCGTTCCTGTTGCTGCGTGCCGAACGCGACGAGGCGCTGGATGACTGCTATATCGGCGTCGACGATGCGCCCGCGCCGTTGGCGGAGGTGGTGGGCTGGTTGCGCGAGTACCTTGGGGTGACCGAATGGTCGGAGGATGCCAGCGTGCGCCGTACGGGCAGCAAGCGTTGCAGCAACGCCCGGGCTAAAGCGTTGGGCTGGACGCCGCGTTATCCGAGCTTTCGTGAAGGGTATGCGGCGATTCTTGAAGGTCGCAGCTGACCTTCAAACATCCAAAAACAACTGTGGGAGCAGGCTCCCACATTGGATCTTCGTTGCAGTTAAAGCAGGATCACTGCTTTTCCAGTGTCCATTGGCGATTGCCAGGGGTGAACGAAGGGACTTCGTCCGCCTGGGCGCCATTGACTGCCTGGAAGATCTCCATCTGTTTGCCGTTGCGGGTGAAGATCCACGGGTTGCCCTGGCCGCTCAGTTGCAGCCAGACGGTGTCGTGGCCGCCGCTCATGGAGGCGCAGTCGCCCGCCAGGCACAGCGCGTAACGGTCAGCACCAGGCAGGCCTTGAACGGCGCCGTCGGCCTGGAACTGCACGGTGCTGCCTTCGCCAGGACCGTTGACGATCTTCCAGCTACCGCCCAGATAGGCTGAGTACAGCGCACGCTCGAAGCTGGCACCAATCGGTGCGCCTTCGGGGGCGATGTCTTTGGCGCGGTCAAACAGTTGCTCAGGCTCGTTGTCGTTGGCCACTTGGTGCAACTGTTTACCGTCGCGCTTCAATTCGGTGGCAGCGCTGCCATAAAACTCGACTTTCCAGGCATCGGATTTCTCGCCGAGCATTTTGCCTTCGACGTTCTCGAAGCCGTTTGTGTATCGCGCCTGGCCGGCCTTGGTGTTGACGTCCCACTCCAGGTTCGGGCCATAGGCTTGCAGTGCTTCGCGCAGCGGGCCGCCCTTGGCCGCCGCATTGATTGCCGACTGGTTGATCCAGGTGCCACTGATGTCGCGGTCGGCAGGGTTGCTGGCACAGCCACCGAGAAACACCGCGAGCAACGAGAGAGCTAGCGCTTTGCGCATGAGGAGATCCTTACAGAACGAAGTCGGCGCAGCCTGGGAGGCTGCGCCGTGCGTATTACTCGATGACCAGGATGGCATCCATTTCAACCTGCGAACCCTTTGGCAGGGCGGCCACGCCGATGGCGGCGCGCGCTGGGTAAGGCTGGTCGAAGTATTTGCCCATGATCTCGTTGACCTTGGCGAAGTGGCTCAGGTCGGTGAGGAAGATGTTCAGTTTGACGATGTCCTTGAACGAACCGCCAGCGGCTTCAGCCACGGCTTTCAGGTTCTCGAACACCTGGACGGTCTGGGCTTCGAAGCCTTCGACCAGTTCCATGGTTTTTGGGTCGAGCGGGATCTGGCCGGACATGTAGACAGTGTTGCCAGCCTTGATCGCCTGGGAGTAAGTACCGATGGCGGCCGGGGCCTTGTCGCTGGTGATAACAGTCTTGGTCATGTATGACTCCTTGTAATGGGGTGCTGGATGGACGAGCTAGGCACGCATGCGGGTGATGCGAATCACCCCGGTCAGGGCGCGCAGTTTCTTGATCACGCGGGCCAGGTGTACACGGTCGTGTACGCTGACCACCAGTTGGACCACGCTGATACGACCGTCGCGTTCGTCCATGCTGATTTTTTCGATGTTGCCGTCGGCAGCGTTGACGCTGCTGGCCAGCAAGGCAATCAGGCCGCGCTGGTGTTCCAGCTCGACGCGCAGTTCGACATTGAATTCGCCGGTGACATCCTTGGCCCACGAGAGCTGGATGCATTTTTCCGGGTTGTGGCGGATTTCGCTGATGTTGCGGCAGTTGTCCAGGTGCACGACCATGCCTTTGCCGGCAGACAGGTGGCCGACAATCGGGTCGCCCGGGATCGGCGTGCAGCACTTGGCGTAACTGAGTACCAGGCCTTCGGTGCCGCGAATCGCCAGCGGACCTTCCGGGCTTGGCAACTGTTCGCCTTCGCCGAGCAGGCGGCGGGCGACGACATAGGCCATGCGATTGCCCAGGCCGATGTCTTCAAGCAGGTCTTCGATCAGTTCAAGGCGGTATTCGTTGAGCATCGCCTTGATGCGCTCGGCCGGGACTTTTTCCAGCGAGCTGTCGAAGCCGTTGAGCACCTTGTTCAGCAGGCGTTCGCCGAGGCTGATGGACTCGGAGCGGCGCTGCAGTTTCAGCGCGTGACGAATGTGCGTGCGGGCCTTGCCGGTGACCACGAAGTTGAGCCACGCCGGGTTCGGCCGTGCGCCCGGAGCGCTGACGATTTCGACCGTCGAGCCGCTTTGCAGCGGTTCGGACAGCGGCGCCAGGCGGCGGTTGATCCGGCAGGCGATGCAACTGTTGCCGACGTCAGTGTGCACCGCGTAAGCGAAGTCGACCGCCGTGGAGCCTTTTGGCAGCTCCATGATCCGGCCTTTTGGCGTGAACACGTAGACCTCGTCCGGGAACAGGTCGATCTTCACGCTTTCAATGAACTCCAGCGAGTTACCGGCGCGTTGCTGCATTTCCAGTACGCCCTTGACCCACTGGCGGGCGCGGGCGTGAGTGCCTTTTGGCTGCTCGTCGCCGCTGGATTTGTACAGCCAATGGGCGGCGATGCCGTTGTTGGCCATCTCTTCCATTTCACGGGTGCGGATCTGGATTTCGATCGGTACGCCGTGCATGCCGAAGAGCGTGGTGTGCAGCGACTGATAGCCGTTGGCCTTGGGAATCGCGATGTAATCCTTGAAGCGACCCGGCAACGGTTTGTACAAATTATGCACAGCGCCGAGCACGCGGTAGCAGGTATCGACCTTGTCGACGATGATCCGGAACGCATAGACGTCCATGATCTCGTTGAAGGCCCGACGCTTGCCGCGCATTTTCGTGTAGATGCCGTAGAGGTGTTTCTGGCGACCGCTGACCTCGCCCTGAATGCCGTCGATGGCCAGGCAGTGGCTGAGGGATTCTTCGATCTTGTTGACGATTTCCTTGCGGTTGCCCCGGGCGCGCTTGACCGCCTGGTAGATCCGCGCGGAACGCATCGGGTGCATGGCCTTGAAGCCCAGGTCTTCGAACTCTACGCGGATGGCGTGCATGCCCAGCCGGTTGGCGATGGGCGCGTAGATTTCCAGGGTTTCCTTGGCGATCCGCCGGCGCTTTTCACCGGACAGGACTTCCAGCGTGCGCATGTTGTGCAGGCGGTCGGCCAGTTTGACCAGGATCACGCGAATATCGCGCGCCATGGCCATGGCCATTTTCTGGAAGTTTTCGGCTTGGGCTTCGGCTTTGGTCTCGAAGTTCATCTGGGTCAGTTTGCTGACCCCGTCGACCAGTTCGGCCACGGTTTCGCCAAACTGCGCAGAGAGCGCTTCCTTGGCAATACCGGTGTCTTCGATCACGTCATGCAGCATCGCGGCCATCAAACTCTGATGGTCCATGTGCATGTCGGCAAGAATGTTCGCGACCGCTAACGGGTGCGTGACGTACGCCTCGCCGCTGCGGCGGCGCTGGCCGTCGTGGGCTTGTTCGGCGTAGAAGTACGCTCGGCGGACCAGGTTGACCTGGTCAGTGCCGAGGTAGGTCGATAAGCGTTCGGCGAGGGCGTCTATGCTCGGCATGATGACTCCTGCCGATGGCTGTGACCCCGCGCCGTACTACGTCGACCAGGCATGGACTTAGACGGCCTCGTTGGACTCGTCCTCGAACGCTGCGAACAGCGGTTCGTCTTCGACGATTTCAGCATTGGCGATGAACTCGTAGCTCATCAGGCCTTCAGCGATTTCACGCAGGGCCACAACGGTCGGTTTGTCGTTTTCCCACTGGACCAGAGGCTCTTTGCCGCCGGTGGCCAGTTGACGGGCACGCTTGGTAGAGAGCATGACCAGCTCAAAGCGGTTTTCCACGTGTTCTAGGCAGTCTTCAACGGTTACGCGGGCCATGGTATTCCTCGGAGCGAATGCAATATGCGCGCTGCCCGGTTGGGCGAGCGGACTCAACAGTTTAAAAAATCACCAGCGATTAGGGAAGCGCTGATTTTTTAACCAAGCCCTTCAACGCGCTGCAAGTACCAATGTAAAGCCCTTGCAGCGGTTTTGGGAAGAGCTGATTCAGCCCAGCAATTCGGCAAGCAATTTACCGAAACGCTGTTGCTGACGTTTCTGATGCAGCTGATTGGCGCGGAAAATCGCTTTCAGGTCTTCCAGCGCCTGGTTGAAATCATCGTTGATGATCAGGTAGTCGTAGTCGACGTAGTGGCTCATCTCGCTGACCGCTTCACGCATCCGGCCTTCAATGATCTCGTGGCTGTCCTGGCCACGGCCGTGCAGGCGTTGGCGCAAGGCCTCCTGGGAGGGCGGCAGAATGAAGATCGAGCGCGCATGCGGCATCAACTTGCGCACCTGTTCGGCACCTTGCCAGTCGATTTCCAGGATCAGGTCGTGGCCTTCATCCAGGGTCTGCTGCAGGTGGCTTTGCGAAGTGCCATAGAGGTTGCCGAACACTTCGGCGCGCTCCAGGAAGTCGCCGTGCTCGATCATCTTCACGAACTGGGTGCGGTCGACAAAGTGGTAGTTCACTCCGTCCACTTCGCCCTGGCGCATGGTGCGGGTGGTGTGCGAGATCGAAAGACGGATCTGTGGAAGATCGTTGATCAGGTCCTTGACCAGGCTGGTTTTGCCAGCGCCGGACGGGGCGGAAATGATGTACAGGGTGCCAGTGCTGTGGGTCATGTCGGGGTAGCCTTACTCAATGTTCTGCACTTGTTCGCGCATCTGCTCGATCAACACTTTGAGGTTGACCGCAGCCTGGGTGCTGCGCGGGTCGAAGGCTTTGGAGCCCAGTGTATTGGCTTCGCGGTTGAGCTCCTGCATCAGGAAGTCGAGGCGCCGGCCGGCAGCGCCGCCGGATTTGAGCACGCGGCGAACTTCAATGATGTGGGTGCTCAGGCGGTCCAGTTCTTCGGCGACGTCGCTTTTTTGCGCGAGCATGACCATTTCCTGTTCCAGGCGCTGTGGGTCGAGCTCGGCCTTCATGTCGGCAAAGCGGTCGAGCACCTTCTGACGCTGGGTGGCGAGCATCTGCGGAACCAGTTCGCGCAGGGTCACCACGTCTTCTTCAATCGACGTCAGGCGTTCGTTGATCAGTCGGGCCAGCTCCGCACCTTCGCGCTCGCGGCCAGCCTTGAGTTCCTTGAGGCCTTCATTGAACAGGGCCAGCGCCTCGGCGTTGAGCGCTTGCGGGTCGCTTGCATCGGCAACCAGCACGCCAGGCCAGGCCAGCACTTCCAGCGGGTTGAGGGCTGAAGGGTTCTTGATCAGGCTGGCGACGGTCTCGGCGGCGGCGACCAGTTGCGCGGCGCGTTCGCGGTCGACTTGCAGCGG
The DNA here is from genome assembly GCF_058800905.1 of Pseudomonas sp. GW822-FHT04C11. NCBI lineage: Bacteria > Pseudomonadati > Pseudomonadota > Gammaproteobacteria > Pseudomonadales > Pseudomonadaceae > Pseudomonas > Pseudomonas sp. GW822-FHT04C11. The sequence continues at coordinate 15,417 of NZ_JBXAMS010000003.1, forward strand.
TTTGCCGGCGGTTTCTTCGGTGAAGCGCAGGGTGCATTCGAGCTTGCCGCGCGACAGGCCCTGACGCAGTGCTTCGCGCACGTTGCCTTCGAGGTCGCGAAAGGACTCGGGCAGGCGCAGGTGCGGTTCCAGGTAACGGCTGTTGACCGAACGCAGCTCCCAGCTCAGGGTGCCCTGGCTGCCGGCTTTTTCGACGCGGGCGAAGGCGGTCATGCTGTGCACCATGGAGGTACCTCGCGATTCAGGCCGGCGCCGAACCCAGCGGGCTCAACGGACCTGGTTAGATGAATTAAAGCCCACAGGCTGCAAAGGCGCAGGATTGTAGCGCAGTGCGGCGGATGCTCCCAAATGGCGCGTGTGACAAAGCGCTGCAGGTCGTCGCAGAGCCCGGTTCAGAGCCCTCGCTCGTCGCCCGTTTTTTTTAGAAGTGCCCAGGCGCGCCTGGTCGCCCTATAATGCTCGGCAGATTTCCGTCCTCTGTACAGGTGTTCCTCTATGAAACGTCCAAGTGGTCGCGCTGCCGATCAGCTCCGCTCGATCCGCATTACCCGCAACTACACCAAACACGCCGAGGGATCTGTACTGGTCGAGTTCGGTGATACCAAGGTGATCTGCACCGTCAGCGTCGAAAACGGCGTGCCGCGCTTCCTCAAGGGGCAGGGCCAAGGCTGGCTGACCGCCGAATACGGCATGCTGCCGCGCGCCACTGGCGAGCGTAACCAGCGTGAAGCGAGCCGCGGCAAGCAAGGCGGCCGTACGCTGGAGATCCAGCGTCTGATCGGTCGTTCCCTGCGCGCTGCGCTGGACATGTCCAAGCTGGGCGACGTGACCCTGTACGTCGACTGCGACGTGATCCAGGCCGACGGCGGTACGCGTACTGCCTCGATCACTGGCGCCATGGTTGCGCTGGTCGACGCCTTGAAAGTGATCAAGAAACGCGGCGGCCTGAAAGGCGGTGACCCGCTCAAGCAGATGATTGCTGCTGTGTCCGTGGGCATGTATCAGGGCGAGCCAGTGCTGGATCTGGACTACCTGGAAGACTCGGCTGCCGAGACCGACCTGAACGTGGTGATGACCAGCACCGGTGGTTTCATCGAAGTGCAGGGCACCGCTGAAGGCGCGCCGTTCCAGCCTGAAGAGCTGAACGCGATGCTGGAGCTGGCGAAGAAAGGCATGAACGATATTTTCGATCTGCAGAACGCTGCGTTGGCCGACTGACGATTCGAACTCATTCCAGGATAAGGAGAGCGCCATGAATGACGAGCAGCTACCCGCACCCGCACCGAGCCAGGAAGTCAGGCAATGGGCGATGTTCTGTCATTTGTCGGCGTTTCTTGGCTACTGGTTTCCGTTCGGCAGCCTGATCGGGCCGCTGATCCTGTGGCAGATGAAGCGCGAGCAGGACCCGTTCATCGACGCGCAGGGCAAGGAAGCGCTGAATTTCCAGATCACCGTGGCGGTGGCGGCCACGATCTGTATTCCGCTGATGTTCGTATTGATCGGCATCCCGCTGTTCGGCTTGCTGGTGATCGCTGCGGTGGTGCTGACCATCATTGGCGGCGTCAAGGCGAATGAGGGCGTGGCTTACCGCTACCCCTTCACCTGGCGGCCGATCAAATAACCCGCAACCACATCGACCTGTAGGGGCAAGGCTTGCTCGCGATTGAGGCGCCGCGGTGTATCAGGTGCATCGCGTTATCGTTCATCGCGGGCAAGCCTTGCTCCTACGGGAGTTGGGCGTCTACAAAAAAGCCGACATCTCTGTCGGCTTTTTTGCAGCTGCGAAAAGACGCTTAGATCGTCAGCGTCCAGTCGTAGTCCACGATCAGCGGCGCGTGTTGCGAGAACCGCGGCTGACGTGGCAAGCGAGCGCTGCGTACAAAGCGGCGCAGGCCCGGGGTCAGCAGCTGGTAGTCGAAACGCCAGCCCAGGTTGAGCATTTCAGCCTGTTCGTTGTCTGGCCACCAGCTGTACTGATCGCCTTCACGGCTGACTTCGCGCAGGGCATCGACATACCCCATGTTGCCGACAATCTCGTCCATCCAGGCACGCTCTGGCGCCAGGAAGCCCGGGGATTGCTGGCTGTCGCGCCAGTTCTTGATATCCAGCTTCTGTTGCGCCACGTACAGCGAGCCACAATAAATGTACTCGCGACGTTTGCGTCGCTGTTTATCCAGATAACGGGCGAAATCGTCCATTAGCTTGAACTTCTGGTTCAAGTCTTCATCGCCGTTCTGCCCCGAAGGGAGCAGCAAGGTCGCGATGCTGACCTTGTCGAAATCGGCTTGCAGGTAGCGCCCGTAGCGGTCGGCCGTCTCAAAGCCGAGACCGCTGATGACAGCCTTCGGTTGCAACCGCGAGTACAAAGCCACGCCACCTTGGGCGGGAACTTCGGCATCGCAGGCATAAAGGAAGTAGCCATCCAGTTGGAAGGCTGGATCGTCCAGTTCAAAGGCGGAGGCGCGGGTGTCCTGCAGGCAGATGACGTCGGCATTCTGTGCCTGCAGCCAACTGAGCAAACCACGCTCGACTGCAGCCTGAATACCATTGACGTTCACACTGATGATCCGCATAAATGGCCCCAAAAATCGCGTGCGTGTATGATACACGGCGTCTACCTAATTAGCTAAATCCGTGGTATTTGGGGTTTTTTTCATGCAAGCGTATCAGCGCGACTTCATTCGTTTTGCCATCGATCGCGGCGTTTTGCGCTTCGGTGAGTTCACCCTGAAGTCCGGGCGTACCAGTCCTTACTTCTTCAATGCCGGCCTTTTCAACTCGGGTTCTGCGCTGGCGCAGCTGGGTCGTTTCTACGCGGCAGCCATCGTCGAGAGCGGCATCGCGTTCGACGTGCTGTTTGGCCCAGCGTACAAAGGCATTCCTTTGGCGGCGACCACCGCCGTGGCATTGGCCGAGCACCATGACCGCGATCTGCCATGGTGCTTCAATCGCAAGGAGGCCAAGGCCCACGGCGAAGGCGGCAGCCTGGTCGGCGCGCCATTGACCGGCGACGTGCTGATCATCGACGACGTGATCACCGCCGGTACCGCCATCCGTGAAGTGATGCAGATCATCGCTTCCCAGGAAGGCGCCAAGGCGGCCGGCGTGCTGATCGCGCTGAACCGTCAGGAGCGTGGCAACGGTGAATTGTCGGCAATCCAGGAAGTGGAGCGTGACTTCGGTATCCCGGTGATCAGCATTGTTTCGCTGAATCAGGTGCTGGAATTCCTCGCCGACGATCCACAGCTCAAGCAGCATTTGCCAGCGGTAGAAGCCTACCGCGCGCAGTTCGGCGTCTAACCACAACGCTTATGGGGGGGAGCTTGTGTGGCGAGGGAGCTTGCTCCCGCTGGGCTGCGTAGCAGACCCAAGGATTTTGTGAGCGCTGCGCACTCAAGCGGGAGCAAGCTCCCTCGCCACAAAATGCTGTCCTATTGAGATCGCAGGCAAAAAAAGACCCCGCTCAGCCAGGCTGAGCGGGGTCTTTTTGTGTGTGTTGCTTATGGACGCTTGCGATTACTGATCAAGGTGCCCACACCGGTGTCGGTGAAGATTTCCAGCAGAATCGCATTCGGCACCCGGCCATCGATGATCAGCGAGCTGCCGACGCCGCCCTGTACGGCTTCCAGCGCGCAACGGATCTTTGGCAGCATGCCACCGTAGATGGTGCCGTCGGCGATCAGTTCGTCGACCTGCTGGGTGCTCAGGCCGGTCAGGACCGTGCCGGATTTGTCCATCAGGCCGGCAATGTTGGTCAGCAGCATCAGCTTTTCAGCTTTCAGTGCTTCGGCGACCTTGCCGGCTACCAGGTCAGCGTTGATGTTGTATGACTCGCCGTTGGCACCGACACCGATTGGCGCGATCACCGGGATGAAATCGCCTTTGACCAGCAGGTTCAGCAGGTCGGTGTTGATCCCGACCACTTCGCCCACCTGGCCGATGTCGATGATTTCCGGCTGGGTCATCTCCGGTGTCTGACGGGTCACGGTGAGCTTCTTCGCACGAATCAGCTCGGCGTCTTTGCCGGTCAGGCCGATGGCGCTGCCGCCGTGGCGGTTGATCAGGTTGACGATGTCTTTGTTCACCTGGCCACCGAGGACCATTTCCACCACGTCCATGGTCTGGGCGTCAGTGACACGCATGCCGTCGATGAAGTGGCTCTCGATCGACAGGCGCTTGAGCAGGTCGCCGATTTGCGGGCCGCCACCGTGAACCACCACCGGGTTGATGCCCACGGCCTTCATCAGCACGATGTCGCGGGCAAAGCCGGTTTTCAGCTCCTCGCTTTCCATCGCGTTGCCGCCGTATTTGATCACCAGGGTCTTGCCGACATAGCGGCGAATGTAAGGCAGCGCTTCGGACAGGACCTTGGCGGTGTTGGCGGCGGCTTCGCGTTCGATGGTCATTCGGGGCTCCGGCACTTCAATAAAAGGCGCTTCAAAAAATCAAAATGGTAGTTGGAGGTCAGGTGCAACACGTTTCAGTTGGGTGTGGAACACGTCCTTGATGCGCTGCAGTTCGGCGTCGTTATCGGCCTCGAAACGCAGGACCAGCACCGGTGTGGTGTTGGACGCGCGAACCAGGCCCCAGCCTTTGGCATAGTCGACTCGCACACCGTCGATGGTGGTCAATTCGGCGCCTTCACCCCAACGGGCATCGTGCAGTGCATCAATGATGCTGAATTTGCTCTCTTCGGTCACATGGATATTGATTTCTGGCGTAGAAATATCGTTCGGGAAGGTCTCGAACAACTCTTGCGCAGTGGATTTTTCCTTGCTGAGGATCTCCAGCAGCCGCGCGGCGCTGTAAATACCGTCGTCGAAACCGAACCAGCGCTCCTTGAAGAAGATGTGCCCGCTCATTTCGCCTGCGAGCAGGGCGCCGGTTTGTTTCATCTTCTTCTTGATCAACGAATGACCGGTTTTCCACATCAGCGGACGGCCACCGTATTCCTTGATCAGCGGGGTCAGGCGACGGGTGCATTTGACGTCGAAGATGATCTCGGCGTCCGGGTTGCGTGCAACCACATCCTTGGCGAACAGCATCAGCAGACGATCCGGGAACACGATGTCGCCGGTATTGGTCACCACGCCGACGCGGTCGCCGTCACCGTCGAAGGCCAGGCCCAGGTCAGCCTTGGTTTCCTTGACCTTGGCGATCAGGTCCACCAGGTTTTCAGGCTTGCCTGGGTCCGGATGGTGGTTCGGGAAGTTGCCATCGACGTCGCAGAACAGCGGGATGACTTCGCAGTTCAGCGCTTCGATCAACTGAGGCGCGATAACGCCGGCGGCACCGTTGCCGCAATCGACCACGACTTTCAGGCGTCGGGCGAGTTTGATGTCCTGGACGATTTCGGTGGCGTAGCGGTCGAGGATCTCGACCTTGGTGATGCTGCCCTTGCCGCTGCTCAGGTTGTTGGTTTTCAGGCGGTCATGCAGGGCCTGGATCTGTTCGTTGGCCAGGGTGTCGCCGGCGATGACGATTTTGAAGCCGTTGTAGTTCGACGGGTTGTGGCTGCCGGTGAGCATTACGCCAGACTTGCCGGCCAGCACGTTGGCCGCGTAATAGAGCGCCGGGGTTGGCACCAGGCCGACGTCGCTGACGTGGCAGCCGCTGTCGTACAGGCCCTGAATCAGTTGTTCCACCAGTTCCGGGCCGGAAAGGCGACCATCACGGCCGACAGAAACATTCGGCTCATCCTGGGCCAGACTTTGGGCACCGATGGCGCGACCGAGCCAGTAAGCCGTTTCAGCGTTCAGAAATTCCGGAACGGTGCCACGAATATCGTAGGCGCGGAAAATGCTGTCGGGGAACTTGGGGGCGACGCGGGTTGGGGTGCTCATCTGTGGAAATGCTCCATCTCGAAAGTGGCTGGACCTGCCTGCGAATCATTCGTCGGCAGGCTCAAACTGGAAGTTATGACGGCGTTTTCCGCAGAGAGTTCGTGGTGCGAAAGGGCCATGACACTCATGAAAGCCGGCTCATGCCTTGATTCTCGCGGTGAACCTTGCAAGTGAGACTGCATAAACATTGTGGCGAGGGAGCTTGCTCCCGCTTGGGTGCGTAGCGCCCACAAAGTCTCGGGGGTCGCTACGCAGCCCAGCGGGAGCAAGCTCCCTCGCCACAGAGGATCTCCATCGTATCAATTGGTGCCCGAGTGTCCGAATCCGCCGGTGCCGCGCTGGGTTTCGACGAACTCTTCCACCATCTCGAAGTGCGCCTGAACCACCGGCACCAGCACCAGTTGGGCAAGGCGTTCGCCGACCACGATGTTGAAGTCGGTCTGGCCGCGGTTCCAGCAGGAGACCATCAGCGGACCCTGGTAATCGGAGTCGATCAGCCCGACCAGATTGCCCAGCACGATGCCGTGCTTATGGCCCAGGCCCGAGCGCGGCAGGATCAGTGCGGCGAGGCCCGGGTCGCCGATGTACACCGACAGGCCGGTCGGGATCAGCAGGGTTTCACCCGGCTTGATGACCGTGTCCTGTTCCAGCATCGCCCGCAGGTCGAGGCCGGCGGAGCCTGGCGTGGCGTACTGCGGCAGCGGGAATTCGCGGCCAATGCGTGGGTCGAGGATCTTGGCTTGTAAAGCGTGCATGCGAGTTAAACCTGGTTCAGACGTTCGGCGATAAAAGTGATCAGCTGGCGGGCGATTTTGCCCTTGCTGGTCTGGGCGAAGAGTGTTGCGTGCAACTCCCGGTCGATCACGCTGCAAGCGTTTTCCTCGCTGTTGAAGCCAATGCTCGGGTTGGCCACGTCGTTGGCGACGATCAGGTCGAGGTTTTTGTCTTTCAGCTTGCGTGCAGCGTAGTCGAGCAGGTGTTCGGTTTCGGCGGCGAAACCAACACTGAACGGACGGTCGGGGCGTGTGGCTATGGTCGCCAGAATGTCTGGGTTGCGGACCATTTGCAGCAACAAGCCGTCGCCGTTCGTAGGGTCTTTCTTGAGTTTTTGTGGGGCGACGACTTCCGGGCGATAGTCCGCAACCGCAGCAGACGCGATGAACAGGTCGCAAGGGATCGCGGCTTCACAGGCGGCGAGCATGTCGCGGGCGCTGACCACGTCAATCCGGGTGACGCGATCCGGGGTCGGCAGGTGCACGGGGCCGGTGATCAAGGTCACCCGGGCGCCGGCTTCAACCGCGGCTTCGGCCAGCGCAAAGCCCATTTTCCCGGAGCTGTGGTTGGTGATGTAGCGCACCGGATCGATGTTTTCCTGGGTCGGGCCGGCCGTGATCAGCACGTGTTTGCCGGTCAGCGCCTGACGCTGGAAGCAGTCGGCGGCGCATTGCGCCAGATCGTCGGCTTCGAGCATGCGGCCCATGCCGACGTCGCCGCAGGCCTGGCTGCCGGACGCCGGGCCGAAGACCTTGAAGCCACGGCTTTCGAGCAATTGGGTGTTGGCCTGGGTGGCCGGGTCGCGCCACATGGCCTGGTTCATCGCCGGGGCCAGCGCGACGGTGGCGTCGGTGGCCAGTACCAGGGTGGTCAGCAGGTCATTGGCGATGCCTTGGGCCAGGCGCGCGATCAGATCGGCGGTGGCCGGCGCGATCAGCACCAGGTCGGCCCATTTGGCCAGCTCGATGTGGCCCATCGCAGCTTCGGCCGCCGGGTCCAGCAGGTCCAGGTGGACCGGGTGCCCGGAGAGTGCCTGCATGGTCAGCGGGGTGATGAACTCGCTGCCGCCACGGGTCATGACCACGCGCACTTCGGCGCCCTGGTCGATGAGTCGGCGAACCAGCTCGGCGCTCTTGTAGGCGGCAATGCCGCCGCCGACGCCGAGAACGATGCGTTTCCGATACAGCCGCTGCATAGGCCTGCCTTTCAATTCATTGATGACTACGTGGCGAAACCCCTCCCCAGGGTGAAATCGCCCGCAAAAAAGATGGACTACGATATCACAGCGACCGCAACGGAACAGCGGCGCCCACACACACATGGAGGTGCTATGAGCATTCGCGATTGGCCGGCGGCAGAGCGTCCGCGGGAGAAGCTTCTGGAGCAGGGTTCGGCGAGCCTTTCGGACGCCGAGTTACTGGCGATCTTTCTACGCACCGGGGTGACCGGCAAAAGCGCAGTCGATCTGGCGCGACACCTGTTGCATCAATTCGGCAGCCTGCGCACGTTGCTGGAGGCCGATCAGCAGACGTTCGGCAGTCAACTTGGGCTGGGGCCGGCAAAGTTTGCCCAATTGCAGGCAGTGCTGGAGATGGCGCGGCGGCACTTGGCGGAACGCTTGCGTCGCGACTCGGTGCTCAAGAGCCCGATCGAGGTGCGCAATTACCTGAAGGCGATGTTGCGCCATGAGCCGCATGAAGTGTTTGGCTGTCTGTTCCTGGACTCCCGGCATCGGGTGCTGGCGTTCGAGATACTGTTTCGCGGCTCGATCGACAGCGCCAGTGTCTACCCACGTCAGGTGGTCAAGCGTGCACTGGCGCACAACGCCGCGGCGTTGATCCTGTGCCACAACCATCCGTCAGGCAGTGCCGAGCCCAGTCAGGCGGATCGAGCGCTGACCCGGCGCCTGCAAGAGGCGCTGGACCTGATCGATGTGCGGGTACTCGACCATTTCATCGTCGGCGATGGCGATCCGCTGTCGATGGCCGAGTACGGATGGATGTAGTCCGGGGCTATTTCAGGCTGACTTTCGAGTAATCCTGACGGCCGAACGGGCTGACCTGGTAGCCCTGAACGTCCTTGCGCGTCAATGCGTAGGCGGTCGGGTGTGCCAGTGGCAGCCACAGCGCCTGTTGCTGGATCTGCGCCTGGGCCTGTTCGTAAAGCTTGCTGCGCACGCCTTGTTCGGTGGTGGTCTTGCCGGCGCTGATAACTTTATCCAGGGCCGGGTCGCAGTAGCGGGCGAAGTTGGTACCGGACTGGACCGCCGCGCAGGAGAACTGTGGCGTGAGGAAGTTATCCGGGTCACCGTTGTCGCCGGACCAGCCCATGAACAGCAGGTCGTGTTCGCCGGCCTTGGCGCGGCGAATCAGCTCGCCCCATTCAATCACCCGGATTTCCGCCTGAATCCCGACTTCGGCCAGGTCCGCCTGCAGCAACTGGGCGCCAAGGCTTGGATTCGGGTTGAGCAGGCTGCCGGATGGACGGGTCCAGATCGTGGTTTTAAACCCCTCCTTGAGCCCGACCTTGGCCAGCAGCGCGCGCGCCTTGGCGATGTCTTTCGGATAGCCCGGCAAGTCCTTGGCGTAGCTCCAGGTGTTGGGCGGGTACGGACCGTTGGCAGCCTGCGCGGTGTCTTCGAAAACGGCCTTGAGGTAGCTGGCCTTGTCGAAGGCGAGGTTGATCGCCTGGCGGACTTCGGGTTTATCCAGTGGCGGATGCTGACTGTTGATGGCCACGAACGCGGTCATGAACGCCGGCGTGCTCTCGATCTTCAGGGTCGGGTCCTGGGCGGCGGCTTGCACGTCCAGCGGTTTGGGCGACAGGGCGATCTGGCACTCGTTGCGCCGCAGTTTTTGCAAGCGCACGTTGGCGTCCGGGGTGATGGCGAACACCAGGCTGTCCACGGCCGGTTTGCCGGCGAAGTAGTCGCGGTTGGCCTTGTAGCGAATCGACGCATCTTTCTGGAAGCGCCCGAAGATGAACGGGCCGCTGCCAATTGGCTGGCTGTTGAGTTTCTCGGGCGTGCCGGCCTTGAGCAACTGGTCGGCATACTCGGCCGAATAGATCGAGGCAAACCCCATGCTCAGGGTGACAAGGAAGGTCGAGTCGGGGTGGTCCAGGGTAAAGCGCACAGTTAGCGGATCCAGCGCGTCGATTTTCTTGATCAGTGCAGGCAATTGCATCGATTGAGCGTGAGGAAAGCCACTTTGGGCGACTTTGTGCCAAGGGTGGGCCGGGTCGAGCATGCGCTCGAAGCTGAACTTCACGTCTTCGGCGTTCAGATCGCGGGTCGGGGTGAAGTACTCGGTGTGGTGGAACTTCACCTGTGGGTGCAGCTTGAAGATATAGGTCAGGCCATCAGCCGACACTTCCCAGCTGTCAGCCAGGCTGGGGACGACTTTGCCACTGGTGGTGTCGAAGTCCACCAGGCGGTTCATCAGCACGTCGGCCGAAGCGTTGGTGGTGGTCAGCGAGTTGTATTGAACGACATCGAACCCTTCCGGGCTGGCCTCGGTGCAGACGCTTAAAGCGGCAGCCTGGGCCAATGGGCTCAGCAAGAGTGGGGCGAGCAACAACGGTAGGGCAGCGAGGCGCATGTGTGAATTCCTGTGCAGATCGAAGGCCCATCTGCGAGTGCAGTCTGGAAAAGGCTTACCCTAGTGGGCTCTTTTACAAATGACTATCCCCTTTTTCATTTTAAGGGGACTATGTGCGATTGTTTTTGGTGAGTACTGCCGAAGGAAAACCCTGGATTGGCCTGTTGGCCGACTTTCTGCGACGAGCGGTCGCCATCGACGACAGCCTTTGTCCAAGGCGCTCGGAGCCCGAAAAATAGGGGTTTTGTTAATTCAATGCACACCGATTGTTGTTGCTCTCTAGTCTTTCTGGTATAAAGCAGCGCTCTTTTCTAGGGGCCCGGTTCCTTCACTGTAGGTGTAGCCGGTAAGACCCTTAAAGAAACGCGGCGCCTGGCGCCAAATGACTGAGAGATTAAGCGGCCAACCCATGCCGGGTTGGGCATGTGGTTTTAGAGGGCTGAGGCATGTCGAGAGTCTGTCAAGTTACCGGTAAGGGTCCGGTGACTGGGAATAACATTTCCCACGCAAACAACAAAACCCGTCGTCGTTTCCTGCCGAACCTGCAGCATCACCGCTTCTGGGTTGAAGAAGAGAAACGTTTCGTGCGTCTGCGCGTATCTGCCAAAGGCATGCGTATCATCGACAAGCGTGGCATTACTGTCGTGCTGGCCGAAATCCGCAAAGCTGGCAAGATCTAAGGGAGCTAATCATGCGTGAATTGATTCGTTTGATTTCGAGCGCTGGTACTGGTCACTTCTACACTACCGACAAGAACAAGCGCACTACTCCGGACAAAATCGAGATCAAGAAATTTGATCCGGTTGTTCGCAAGCACGTGATCTACAAAGAAGGCAAAATCAAGTAATTGATTTTTCCCTCTTGAGAAAAAGGCCCGTATCGCAAGATACGGGCCTTTTTTGTTGGGGTCAGAAAAGCTTCAGGCCTTCTGTTCAAACGCCACGTAGATCTTGCGGCACGGTTCCAGCACTTCCCAGGTGCCGCGGAAACCGGCCGGAATGACAAAGCGATCGCCCGCCCGCAGGGTCTTGGCATTGCCGTCGTGGTCACGCAGCACCGAAACCCCCTGCACGATTTCGCAGTATTCGTGTTCGGTGAAGTTCACCGTCCATTGCCCGACTTCTCCTTCCCACACACCCGCGTTCAACTGACCGCACGGGCTGCTGTAGTGGTTGTAGACGGCTTGCTCGGGGTCGCCCTTGAGCACTTTTGCGGCGTCCGGGCGGTAGCGCTCGACGGGTGTGGTGGCCTGGCTGAAGTCGACAATGTCCTGGATGCTCATTCTTGTAATTCCCCGTGATTGCCTGAAAATCAAAGTCTATGTTTATTAAAATGAACATCGCAAGGCCGTTTGCCAGCCTTATGTCAAATATATTGAAACATGAGGGGGCGCTGGTTTAGGGTGGCAGTTGCCTTGGACCGAATTGAAAACTGGTCGGGCAGAATTCCTGTAGGTGCCTGCGTAGATCGCGTGGCGCTCGTATTCAATAAGAGGAGGACTCTCGTATGACTACCTTGACTCGTGCCGACTGGGAACAACGCGCCCGCGACCTGAAGATCGAAGGCCGTGCCTACATCAATGGCGAATACACTGCAGCGGTCTCCGGCGAGACGTTCGACTGCATCAGCCCCGTCGATGGCCGCCTGCTGGGCAAGATCGCCAGCTGTGATGCCGCCGACGCCCAGCGCGCCGTAGAAAACGCTCGCAGCACGTTCAACTCGGGCGTCTGGTCGCGTCTGGCACCAGCCAAGCGCAAAGCCACCATGATTCGTTTCGCCGGCCTGCTCAAGCAGCACGCCGAAGAGCTGGCGCTGCTTGAAACCCTGGACATGGGCAAGCCGATCAGTGATTCCCTGTACATCGACGTTCCGGGCGCGGCGCAAGCGCTGAGCTGGAGCGGTGAGGCCATCGACAAGATCTACGACGAAGTGGCCGCCACCCCGCATGACCAACTGGGTCTGGTGACCCGTGAGCCAGTGGGTGTGGTGGGAGCCATCGTGCCGTGGAACTTCCCGCTGATGATGGCCTGCTGGAAACTCGGCCCGGCGCTGTCCACCGGTAACTCGGTGATCCTCAAGCCGTCCGAAAAGTCCCCGTTGACCGCCATCCGCCTCGCGGCGCTGGCCGTTGAGGCCGGTATCCCGAAAGGCGTGCTGAACGTGCTGCCAGGCTACGGTCACACCGTCGGCAAGGCGTTGGCCTTGCACATGGATGTCGACACGCTGGTGTTCACCGGTTCGACCAAGATCGCCAAGCAACTGATGATTTATTCCGGCGAATCGAACATGAAGCGCGTCTGGCTGGAAGCGGGCGGCAAGAGCCCGAACATCGTGTTTGCCGATGCGCCGGACCTGCAAGCTGCGGCTGAGTCCGCTGCCAGTGCCATCGCGTTCAACCAGGGCGAAGTCTGTACTGCAGGTTCGCGTCTGCTGGTCGAGCGTTCGATCAAGGATAAATTCCTGCCGCTGGTGATCGAGGCCCTGAAGGCCTGGAAGCCGGGCAACCCGCTGGATCCGGCGACCAACGTCGGCGCACTGGTCGACACGCAACAGATGAACACCGTGCTGTCCTACATCGAATCCGGTCACACCGACGGCGCCAAGCTGGTGGCGGGCGGCAAGCGGATTCTTCAGGAAACCGGTGGCACCTACGTTGAACCGACGATTTTTGATGGCGTGAGCAATGCCATGAAGATCGCCCAGGAAGAGATCTTTGGCCCGGTGCTGTCGGTCATCACCTTCGACAGCGTCGAGGAAGCGATCCGGATCGCCAACGACACGCCATATGGCCTGGCCGCGGCAGTCTGGACCTCGGATATCTCCAAGGGCCACCTGACCGCCAAGGCCCTGCGGGCCGGTAGCGTGTGGGTCAATCAGTACGATGGTGGCGACATGACCGCACCGTTTGGTGGTTTCAAACAGTCGGGCAACGGCCGGGACAAGTCGCTGCACGCGTTCGACAAGTACACCGAGCTGAAGGCGACCTGGATCAAGTTGTAAACCTGTAGAGGGCCCGGATCACATTCGGGGCTCGATACAACGCAGGTCTAATGTGGGAGCGGGCTTGCTCGCGAAGGCGGTGTAACAGTCAACATTGATGTTGAATGTGCTGGCCTCTTCGCGAGCAAGCCCGCTCCCACGTTTGTTTTGTGCCGTTTGTAAAAAATAATTATCCACAGGAGCGTGGAACATGCGTTGGGCGACTTATTTCGCCGTGCTGGCCTCTGTCCTGAGCGTCGGCCTGGCCTTGGGCGTCAGCATGCCGTTGGTGTCGTTGCGTCTGGAAAGCTGGGGTTATGGCTCGTTTGCAATCGGCGTCATGGCGGCGATGCCGGCGATTGGCGTGCTGCTGGGGGCCAAAGTCTCCAGTCATCTGGCGGCGCGTTTCGGCACGGCCAATCTGATGCGCCTGTGCCTGTGGGCCGGGGCGTTTTCCATCGGTTTGCTGGCGCTGTTGCCAAGTTATCCGGTCTGGCTGGTGCTGCGTTTGATGATCGGGGTGATCCTGACCCTCGTGTTCATCCTCGGCGAGAGCTGGATCAATCAGCTGGTGGTCGAGCAATGGCGCGGGCGGCTGGTGGCGCTGTATGGCAGCAGTTATGCCCTGAGCCAACTGTCCGGTCCATTGCTGCTGGGCGCGTTGGGCACCGACGACGATTACGGTTTCTGGGTTGGTGTCGGCTTGCTGGTGACATCGCCGCTGTTGCTGTTGGGACGCAGCGGCGCGCCGAGTAGCGAAGCCTGCAGTGTGACGTTCAGCGACTTGCTGAGTTTTTGTCGGGGTCTGCCGGCGATTGCCTGGGCGGTGTCGCTGTTTGCTGCGTTCGAGGCGATGATCCTGACCTTGCTGCCGGTGTATTGCCTGCGCCAGGGCTTCAGCGCTGAAATCGCCCTGGCGATGGTCAGCACCGTGGTGGTCGGCGACGCCTTGTTGCAACTGCCGATTGGCGCGCTGGCAGATCGACTGTCGCGGCGTACGTTATTTGCCGGTTGTGCAGTCATCCTGATGCTCTCGAGCCTGGCGATTCCACTGTTGCTCGAGACCTTGCTGATCTGGCCGTTGTGGGTGCTGTTTGGCGCCAGTGCCGGCGGCTTGTTTACCTTGTCGCTGATTCTGATCGGCGAGCGCTACCGCGATGATGCGTTGGTGCGAGCCAACGCTCACATTGCGCAATTGTGGGGTATCGGTTGTCTGATCGGCCCATTGGCGGCTGGTGCGGGCAGTCAATGGATCAGTGGGCACGCCTTGCCGTTGCTGATGGCGACGGGGGCGTTTGGGCTGGTGATCCTGTTGCTGCGCCAAGGGGCGTTTGGCACGGTGCAGCCTGCATAATGTGTAGCAGCTGGCGCAGCCTGCGTTCGGCTGCGCAGCAGACGCAAACCCTGCAAGCCACGGTTAATCTGAAAGACCGCGATATCCGCATTTACGACTGCTGCGCAGCCGAACGCCGGCTGCGCCAGCTGCTACGGATCGTGTGATGGCGCGGGGGGGATGCAGTGCTTAGAGCATCCGCTCCAGCCCCACCGATTTGCTGAGCCAGGCATTGAAATGTCGCCACCAGCTCCCCGGTTCTCGGGTCAGGGTGTGTGGCTGGCCGTTGTCTTCAGTGGCCCACACCATCCGACCGTTCTCTAGCCGGGCCTCGTAACTCAGGGCCGGTGACATACCTTGCAGGGCCAGTTCGCGAACCTGTTCGGTGAGTTCCGGGCTGTCCACCAGCACCCCGACTTCAGTGTTCCAGAGCACCGAGCGCGGATCGAAATTGAATGAGCCGATGAACGCCTTTTGCCGGTCAAAGATCATCGCCTTGCTGTGCAGGCTGGAATCGGAGCTACGGGAGGCGGCGCCGTGGAACAGGTGCGGGCCACTGCCGCCGTGCTCGCCGGGTTGGCGGCGCAACTCGAACAATTTCACGCCATGTTCCAGCAGCGCCTTGCGGTACGGCGCGTAGCCACCGTGCACGGCGGGCACGTCGGTGGCGTCCAGGGAGTTGGTCAGCAAGCTGACGGAAACCCCGGCATCCGCGCGTCCCGTCAGGTAGACCAGCCCCGTCTGGCCTGGGACGAAATAGGCCGAGATCATGATCAGCTCGTTACTGACACCTTGTAGTTCGGGCGCCAGTTGGGTGGTCAGCAGCAGTTGCGGATCCGGTTCGTCCTTGGCCAGCACCTTGCTGGGGGCGTCCCACAATGCCTGGTTCCAGGCCCAAATCAATTCGCGCCGCCAGATATCCAGGCGTGGATGGGTCTGGTAAACCTTCAGTTGCTGGTACAGCGCATGGTTCTGTTGGCGGGTGCCCTCCAGCGACTCTTTCAGTCGCAGTCGGGTGTTGGCCAGATCCTTTGCCGTGGGTTTGCTCGAGATAAACTCATCGATCGGTTTACTCAGGGCGCTGTTCCAGTACTGGTCGAAACTGTGCCCGAGCTGCTCGGCTACCGGGCCGATGCCGAGCATGTCGATGTCGGTGAAATTCAGGTCGGGCTCGGCATCGAAGTACTCGTCGCCCAGATTACGGCCACCGACAATGGCTGCGCTGTTGTCCGCCAGCCACAGCTTGTTGTGCATGCGCCGATGCTGCAAAGACAGATTGAACAGCCGCCCCATGGTGCGGGTCAGCCCGGTGCTGCGGCCCAGGTGCAGCGGGTTGAACAGGCGAATATGAATCTGCGGATGCGCAGCAAGGGTGGCGATGATCTGGTCCAGGCCATCGCTGGTGGTGTCGTCAAGCAGAATGCGTATGCGCACGCCGCGGTCGGCAGCCTTGAGCAGCTCCGCCGCCAGCAACCGTGTGCTGACACCGTCGTGAACGATGTAGTACTGCAAGTCGAGGCTGCTTTGCGCATTGCGAATCAGCTCGGCACGCGCCATGAAGGCTTCACTGCTGTTGGGCAGCAGGCGGAAGCCGGAACGGCCCTGATACGCCGCAGCCTGTGCCTGGATCGAGCGCCCGAACGCAGAGTCCGCCGCCGGCAGCGCCTGGCTCGGCTCGTGATGTACGGTGAGAGAGGTGCAGCCGCTCAGTAGCAAGACGAGGGGCAGAAAAAGCAGGGCTTTTCTGGGGCGCAAATCGGAGTTTCCGCGAATGGGCAGGATCCGGAGTATGGCATGGCATTTGGCAATGCTCCGTGAATGCTCAAGCGTCGGTTGATTGCGTCATATGTCCTCGTGATGCTCGGCCAGTAGCTTGATCGCTGCCGCGCCGACCTTGCGCACTGCCTCTTCAACCTGCGGTGTCGGTTTGGCCGAGTAGTTCATGCGCAGGCAATTGCGGTACTTGCCCGAGGCGGAAAAAATGCTGCCGACGGCAATCTGTACGCCTTGGTCGATCAGCGCACGATTCAGTTTCAGTGTGTCGAAACCTTCCGGCAGTTCAATCCACAGCATGAAGCTGCCTTGTGGGCGGCTGGCACGGGTGCCGACGGGAAAGTAGCGGCTGACCCAGTCGAGCATCAAGTCGCGATTGCGCTGGTATTGCGTGCGCATCCGTCGCAAATGCGGTTCGAAGTGCCCGCCTTTGAGGAATTCGGCAATCGCAATTTGTGGCTGTGGAGCGGTGGAGCCGGTGCTGATGTATTTCATGTGCAACACCCGCTCCAGATACCGGCCCGGCGCGACCCAGCCGATGCGCAGCCCCGGAGCCAGGGTCTTGGAAAACGAGCTGCAGAGCAGGACGCGGCCGTCTTCGTCGAAGGATTTGATCGTGCGGGGACGTGGGTAGGTGTAGGCCAGTTCGCCATACACATCGTCTTCGATGATCGCCACGTCAAAGCGCTGTGCCAGGGTCAGCAGTGCCCGTTTGCGTGCCTCCGGCATGATGTAGCCCAGCGGGTTGTTGCAGTTGGGGGTCAACTGTATGGCTTTGATTGGCCACTGTTCCAGCGCCAGTTCCAGCGCCTCGAGACTGATCCCGGTAATCGGGTCGGTGGGAATCTCCAGGGCTTTCATGCCCAGCCCTTTGAGGGTCTGCATGGCGCCGTGAAAGCTCGGCGAGTCGACGGCCACGATGTCGCCCGGCTCGCAGATCGCGCGAATGCTGGTGGACAGCGCTTCGTGGCAGCCGGTGGTGATCACCAGGTCGTTGGCGCTCAGTTGACAGCCGGAGTCGAGCATCAAGCGGGCAATCTGTTCGCGCAGTTCGAGGATTCCGTAGATGTTGTCGTAATACAGGCCGGGCATGTCCTGCCGTCGACTGATCCGCGCCAGCCCGCGCAGCAGAGGCTTCATGGTCGGCGTGGTGACGTCCGGCATGCCGCGACCGAGCTGCACGATGTCTTTGCGCGGGACGGCGCGAATCAGCTCCAGCACCTGATCCCACTGGGAAATATCCACCGGGCGCTGGGCTGGACGGCCAACGACCGGCAACTCCGGCAACTCGCGCCCGGCCGGCACGAAGTAGCCGGATTTCGGCTTCGGCATTGCCAGCCCACTGTCCTCCAGAACCCGATAGGCCTGCTGCACCGTGCTCAGGCTGACCCCGTGCTCGACGCTCAATGCCCGTACCGACGGCAGTCGATCGCCCGGACGGTAGAAGCCCTGTTCGATACGCGTGCCGAGCAATTCGGCGAGGTTGACGTAAAGGGTCATGGTGCAGCCTCGGTGAATAGATTCAGTGGACCAGTACAGATTGGGCAAAAATACAGGATTCAGTCGCTAAAACGGGAGCTCTGTATGGGGGTAATACGGCTCTTTTGAATCTGTAACGGTTTTGCCACCCCGCGCATCATGGAATCTCTGGCGACCCAAGTAAACAGGAGCAATCAAAATGAACGGCTTGAGCGATGTGCGGCTGACGTTACGCAGTCAGGAACTGGAGGCTGGGCAGGATAAGGGCATGCGCGCGTCAACGATGCGCAACGCCCCGTCCGGTCTCGGTCGCTGGGGACTGTTCTGGCATCGTCTGCATACGCGCAAGAGCTTGCTTGAGCTTTCGCCCGAGCAGCTGCGCGATGTGGGGCTGAGTCGTGCAGAGGCGCGGGAGGAGGGGCTCAAGCCCTTTTGGCGGCTTTGAGCTATTTGGCGCTCTCCCGGCCCAATCGCGGGCAAGCCTTGCTCCTACAGGGGTGGTATCCGTCGTGCGATCAACGCTGGACCTGTAGGAAGCAAGGCTTGCCCGCGATGGCGTCCGTAGGGGCGCAAAGAGTCTTTCAGACCAACTCTTTCATCCGATGCCACAACATCCCCAGCGCCAACAACGGCGAACGCAGGTATTTACCGCCCGGAAAGGTAATGTGCGGCACCTTGGCGAACAGATCGAACCCCCCACCTTGCTGACCGCTGATGGCTTCGGCCAGCAGCTTGCCGGCCAGGTGGGTAGCGTTCAGCCCATGACCGGAATAGGCCTGGGCGTAATACACATTCGGCTGGTCCTTGAGCCGGCCGATCTGCGGCAGGCGGTTGGCGCCAATGCCGATCATCCCGCCCCATTGATAGTCGATCTTCACCCCGGCCAGTTGCGGGAAGACGTCGAGCATCTTCGGTCGCATATAGGCGGCGATGTCCGACGGGTCGCGACCGGAATAGTGGCAGGCGCCGCCGAACAGCAAGCGCCGATCCGCCGAGAGCCGGTAGTAGTCCAGCGCCACTCGCTGATCGCAGACCGCCATGTTCTGCGGCAGTAATGCGTGGGCCTGCGCTGCGCTCAAGGGTTCGGTGGCGATGATGTAACTGCCGGCGGGCAGCACTTTGCCGCTGAGCTCGGGGTTAAGGTTGTTGAGGTAGGCGTTGCAGCCCAGCACCAGGGACTTGGCGCGGACCGAGCCTTGCGCCGTGTGGACCTTGACCTCGCTGCCATAGTCGATGCGGGTCACGGCCGATTGTTCGAACAGCTTCACGCCCAGTTGCTGCGCCGCAGCGGCTTCGCCCAAGGCCAGGTTCAACGGGTGCAGATGCCCGGAGCCCATATCGATCAAGCCACCGACGTAGCGGTCGGAACCGACCACGCTGTGCATCTCATGGGCTTGCAGCAATCGGGTCTCATGGCGATAGCCGAGGCTGTGCAGTTCGGCCGCGTCTTCGGCGAAACCTTCAAGGTCGCGAGGTTTGTTGGCCAGGTCGCAGTAACCCCAGGTCAGGTCGCAGGCGATCTGAAAATGCTCGACCCGTTGCCGGACGAGCTCCACCGCTTCCAGCCCCATGAGTTTCATCTGGCGGACGCCGTCCGTGCCGATCACCTCGGCAAACTGATCGAGGCCATGACCCACGCCGCGAATCAGCTGCCCGCCGTTGCGCCCACTGGCGCCCCAGCCGATCTTGCGCGCTTCGAGCAGCACCACGTTGAGGCCGCGTTCGGCCAACTCGATAGCAGTGTTCAGCCCGGAAAACCCGCCGCCCACCACGCACACGTCCGCCAGCAGTTCGCCTTTGAGCGCCGGATAATCGGGCTGCGGTAGGCTGCTGGCGGCGTAGTAAGACGCTGTATGCCGGTTGTTCGGGGCAGGCTGGTGAACACGGGCGTTCATGTGTGTCATCCGGGTTTCGTGTGTGTAGTAAATTTTACGGAGCATAAGCCGGGCCTTTCGGGCTGGGCAACACTGGTCGGCTAATGCTGTCTGGCGCGAGGCTTTTAGGGCAAAATCCCACCTCGTTCACTTTCCCGGTACTCGCTTCGATGAGCTGCAACAGTCAGAAAATCCGCGCTCTTCGCCAGCAAATCCCCTCGTTTGAGTGCGTGCCCGGCTGCCATGACTGCTGTGGCCCGGTGACTACATCGCCAGAAGAAATGTCGCGTCTGCCGCGTAAGACCAGGGCCGAGCAGGACGCTGCGATGGATGAGCTGAACTGTGTGCACCTGGGCCCCGATGGCTGCACGGTGTATGACGAGCGGCCGTTGATCTGTCGGCTGTTCGGCACCACGGCAACCCTGCCGTGCCCCAACGGTCGCCGCCCGGTGGAGTTGATTCATCCTCGGGTCGAGAAGCAGATCCATGAATACATGGCCAGCACCCGGCAGGTGTTGGTTTAAAAGATCGCAGCCTGCGCGCATACACCCGTAAGAGCTGCCGAAGGCTGCGATCTTTTGATCTTCAATCCGGAATCGGCAGATTCAGGCTCTCTTTCACTTCTTCCATCACGATATAGCTCTTGGACTCACGCACGTGGGGCAATTTGAGCAGGATGTCGCCCAGCAGTTTGCGGTACGAGGCCATCTCGGAAATCCGCGCTTTCACCAGGTAGTCGAAATCCCCTGACACCAGGTGGCATTCCAGTACGTGTGGCAGTTTCAGCACGGCGCGTCGGAACTCTTCAAAGGTATCGCCAGACTTGTAGTCGAGGCTGATCTCGACGAACACCAGCAGGCTGCCCTTGAGGTGCTGCGGGTTAAGCCGGGCGTTGTAGCCCATGATGATCCCTTCGCGTTCCAGGCGTCGCACCCGCTCAGTGCAGGGCGTGGTCGACAGCCCGACTTTCTCCCCAAGCTCGGTAAACGAAATCCGCCCGTCTGCCTGAAGGATGCGCAGGATGTTACGGTCGATCTTGTCCAGTTCGCGTTTGGTCTGAGTATTGGTCCGCATAGGGGATGCGCCTCCGTAAAAAGCTATTTTGCCGAGAATTGTCGCCAAATATAGGTGCTTATATAGTGAAAAGCACTGGCCAATGTTTTTTACACTGCGCACATCTGTGATTTGAACAACAAACGTCAGCGGTAAGCCGCGATGAGGGATACGAAAATGCGCGTTCTGGTCTTGGGTAGCGGCGTCATCGGTACCGCCAGTGCCTACTATCTGGCTCGGGCCGGGTTTGAAGTAACGGTTGTAGACCGTCAGCCGGCTGCTGCCATGGAAACCAGTTTCGCCAATGCCGGCCAGGTCTCGCCGGGCTATGCCTCGCCGTGGGCCGCGCCGGGCGTGCCGCTCAAAGCCATCAAATGGCTGCTGCAACGCCACGCACCGCTGGCGATCAAGGCCACCGCCGATATCGACCAATACCTGTGGATGGCGCAGATGTTGCGCAACTGCACCGCCAGCCGTTATGCGGTGAACAAGGAGCGCATGGTCCGTCTGTCCGAGTACAGCCGTGACTGCCTCGATGAACTGCGTGCTGAAACCGGCATCGCCTACGAAGGCCGCACCCTGGGGACCACGCAACTGTTTCGCACTCAGGCGCAGCTGGATGGCGCGGCAAAAGACATCGCGGTCCTGAAAGAGTCCGGCGTGCCCTTTGAACTGCTCGACCGCGCCGGCATTGCCCGCGTCGAACCAGCGCTGGCCAGCGTGACCGATATCCTCGCCGGTGCCTTGCGCCTGCCGAACGACCAGACCGGCGACTGCCAGATCTTCACCACGCGCCTGGCCGAAATGGCCGTGAAACTGGGCGTGGAATTCCGCTTTGACCAGGACATTCAGCGCCTCGACTACGCCGGAGACCGGATCAACGGCGTGTGGATCGACGGCAAGCTGGAAACCGCCGACCGCTACGTATTGGCGCTCGGCAGCTACTCGCCGAAGTTGCTCAAGCCGTTGGGCATCAAGGCCCCGGTGTACCCGCTCAAGGGTTACTCGTTGACCGTGCCGATCACTAATCCGGCGATGGCCCCGACATCGACTATTCTCGACGAGACCTACAAGGTTGCGATCACCCGCTTCGATACCCGCATTCGTGTCGGCGGCATGGCTGAGATAGCCGGTTTTGACTTGTCGCTGAACCCGCGTCGACGCGAAACGCTGGAGATGATCGTCAACGATCTTTATCCTCAGGGCGGCGACCTGGCCGAGGCGAGTTTCTGGACCGGCCTGCGTCCGACCACACCGGACGGCACGCCGATTGTTGGCGCCACCCCGTTCAAGAACCTGTTCCTGAACACCGGTCATGGCACACTCGGCTGGACCATGGCGTGTGGCTCCGGCCGCTTGCTGGCTGACCTGATGGCGAAGAAAACGCCGCAAATCAGTGCCGAAGGTCTCGATATTTCCCGTTATGGCAACACCCCAAAGGAGTCTGAAAAGCATGTCAATCCAGCGCCAGCTCACCAATGAGCGCATGAGCCAGATCGTTGTCCACAACGGTACCGTGTATCTGGCAGGGC
Organism: Pseudomonas sp. GW822-FHT04C11; assembly: GCF_058800905.1. Classification (NCBI taxonomy): domain Bacteria; kingdom Pseudomonadati; phylum Pseudomonadota; class Gammaproteobacteria; order Pseudomonadales; family Pseudomonadaceae; genus Pseudomonas; species Pseudomonas sp. GW822-FHT04C11. Next base: position 37,656 of record NZ_JBXAMS010000003.1, read on the forward strand.
AAGTCGGCGACGACATGAATGCCGGGATTGAACAGCAGACTCGTGAAACCCTCGCCAACATCGAGCGTTTGCTGGATCTGGCCGGGACCGACAAGACCAAGCTGCTGTCGGTGACGATTTACCTGAAAGACATCGATGCCCATTTCGAGGGCATGAACAGTGTCTGGGACACTTGGTTGCCAAAGAATGTCGCGCCCGCCCGTGCGACAGTCGAAGCCAAGCTGTGCGAACCGGAAATCCTGGTTGAGCTGTCGGTAGTGGCTGCTCTGCCTTAAGCAACGATCCCTCTCCCGGTGCTGTTGGCGGTTCACGCCGTCAGTCAGCACCGGTTTTTTCTTCCTCATGACCGCCTAGAAGTCTGCCGCCATGCGTCCTGCCCGTGCCCTGATCGATCTTCAAGCCCTGCGTCATAACTATCAACTGGCCCGTGAAGTCTCGGGGGCGCGCGCCCTCGCGGTGATCAAGGCCGATGCCTATGGCCATGGCGCGGTGCGCTGTGCCCAGGCCCTGGAGGCCGAGGCGGACGGTTTCGCCGTGGCCTGTATCGAAGAAGCCCTGGAGCTGCGCGCCGCCGGTATTCGTGCGCCGGTCCTGCTGCTCGAAGGCTTTTTCGAAGCCGATGAGCTGTCGCTGATCGTTGAGCATGATTTCTGGTGCGTGGTGCATTCGCTGTGGCAGCTCGAAGCAATCGAGAAAGCCGCGTTGAGCAAGCCGATCACGGTCTGGCTCAAGCTGGATTCGGGCATGCACCGGGTCGGCCTGCATCCCGCGGATTACCAGGCGGCGTATCAGCGCTTGCTGGCCAGCGGCAAAGTCTCGAAGATCGTGCTGATGAGCCACTTTGCGCGTGCCGACGAGCTGCATAGCAGCAGCGCGGCGGAGCAGGTTGCGGTGTTTGAAGCGGCGCGCCAGGGCTTGTCGGCGCAGGTCAGCTTGTGTAACTCGCCGGCGGTGCTGGGCTGGCCGCAGGTGCCGAGCGATTGGGTTCGCCCGGGCATCATGCTTTATGGCGCGACACCTTTCGAAGAAGCCAATCCAGTGGCGGCGCGCCTGCAGCCGGTGATGACCCTGGAATCGAAAGTCATCAGCGTGCGCGAACTGCCGGCCGGTGAGCCGGTGGGCTATGGGGCGAAGTTCATCACCCAGAAGCCGATGCGCATCGGCGTGGTTGCCATGGGCTATGCCGATGGTTATCCGCGTCAGGCGCCTACCGGCACGCCGTTGTTGGTGGCCGGGCAGCGCAGCCAGCTGCTGGGACGGGTGTCGATGGACATGCTCTGCATAGATTTGACCGATGTGCCGCAGGCCGGCCTCGGTTCGACGGTCGAATTGTGGGGTAAAAACATCCTCGCCAGCGACGTCGCCATGGCTGCCGGGACCATTCCCTACCAGATCTTCTGCAACCTGCGTCGCGTGCCACGGCTCTATTCCGGGAGCTGAGGCGGGCAGTCCAGACCAGAAGTCGCTTTGCCAAACAGGATTCAGACCCAAGTGTTGTAAATACTGAACGCTGTCGCCATGATAACGCTCACTATCCACACAATCTGAATCCTGGGAGGCTAATGCATTGGACGTCGGTGAACGACTGCAATCGATCCGTAAACTGAAAGGTCTATCCCAGCGAGAGCTCGCCAAGCGGGCAGGCGTTACCAATAGCACCATTTCAATGATCGAGAAAAACAGCGTCAGCCCTTCGATCAGTTCGCTGAGGAAGGTACTTGGCGGCATCCCCATGTCCATGGTCGAGTTCTTTTCCGAAGAAATTCTTCAGGAAAAACCGACGCAGATTGTCTACAAGGCCAATGAGCTGATCGATATCTCCGATGGCGCCGTGACCATGAAACTGGTCGGCAAGGCCCATCCGAGCCGTGCTATCGCGTTCCTCAACGAGATCTACCCGCCAGGCGCCGATACCGGTGAAGAGATGCTCACCCATGAGGGCGAGGAAACCGGGATTCTGCTCGAAGGTCGCCTTGAGCTGGTGGTCGGGCTCGAGACATTCGTGCTCGAGGCCGGTGACAGCTACTATTTCGAAAGCACCAAACCGCACCGTTTCCGAAATCCGTTCGATGCGCCAGCGCGACTAATCAGCGCAGCCACACCGGCGAATTTCTAGGAAAAGAGGCGTCCGGCAAGGTTTTGCGAGTCGCCCCATGCTGTATTTCGCCACGACTTAATACCCCTTGGACTTTAGGGTTGTTTCAGTGTGGCGGGCTAACCGCTATACTTGCGCCCGCCTGCGAAACCGTGGCCGTGGGCGTGACTAGCCACCATTGAGGGTGTACGCGTGAATCTAATTATGAAAATGCTGGCCGCACCAGCAACCGTATTGGCCCTTTGGGCAGTCAGCGCACAAGCGTCGACCACTGACGATATCGCCAAACGCCTTGAGCCTGTCGGCCAGGTCTGTGTACAAGGTCAGGAGTGCAAGGGGATGGAAGTCGCCGCTTCGGTAGGCGGCGGTGCAGCGAAAACTCCCGATGAAATCATTGCCAAACATTGCAATGCTTGCCACGGCACGGGTCTGCTGGGCGCACCGAAAATCGGTGATGCTGCAGACTGGAAAAAACGCGCCGACAAAGAAGGCGGCACTGCTGCTGGCCTGGCGAAAGTAGCGCTGACAGGTCTCAACGCGATGCCGCCAAAAGGCACCTGCAGCGACTGCGAAGTGAAAGACCTTGAAGGCGCCATCCAGAAGATGTCCGGCCTGAAATAAGCCCCGTCTTCAGCGAAAAAGCCGCTTGCGAGCGGCTTTTTTGTACCTGGGATTTGACCTTGAGACTGGTCATCGCGATGAGGAAGCGGCAAGCTCGAACCGACCTCAATTCATGGACAGGTCGGGAGGGTCTGATGGTGCAGTCGGTATCAATCGAACAGGCAGTCGATGATGTGCTCGCACGTTTGCCAGCGCATATACACCTCGGCCTGCCGCTGGGGCTGGGAAAACCCAACCGCTTCGTCAACGCGCTCTATCAGCGCATCGCCCAGTTGCCCGAGCGGCATCTGACGGTCTACACCGCGTTGAGCCTGGGTCGTCCGTCATTGGGCGACGGCTTGCAGCGGCGCTTTCTGGAACCCTTCATCGAGCGAGTGTTTGGCGATTATCCCGAGCTGGATTTTCTCGCCGACCTGCACCGTGACAGCCTCCCGGCGAACATTCACATCGAGCAGTTCTTCATGCAGCCCGGCAGCTTGCTGCACAGCGCGTCGGCGCAGCAGGACTACGTCAGCAGCAACTACAGCCACGCCGCCCGGGACATCAATGCCGCCGGGTTGAACCTGGTGGCGCAATTGGTGGCCCATGATCCGCAGCAGCCGGAGCGACTAAGCCTGAGCTGCAACCCGGACATCACCCTCGACCTGTTGCCGATGATCGCCAAGCGTCGCGCTGCCGGGGAAACCATCCTGCTGCTCGGCCAGGTTCATCGGGATCTGCCGTACATGCCGGGAGACTCGGAAGTCGACCGTGAGGCGTTCGATTTGCTGATCGACGAGGAGGAGGGCAGCACGCTGTTTTCCACACCGAACATGCCGGTGGGCGTTCAGGATCATTTCATCGGCCTGCACGCCAGCACCCTGGTGCGGGACGGCGGAACCCTGCAAATCGGCATCGGTGCCATGGGTGATGCGCTGACCGCCGCGTTGCTCTCACGGCAGGCGGATAACGACGGCTACCGTGCGTTGTTGACGGACCTTGATGCGCGTTACTGGGCGCCGCTGATTAGCCGTGAAGGTGGCGTGGAGCCTTTTGCCAAGGGGCTTTATGGTTGCAGCGAGATGTTCGTCAACGGTCTGCTGGCGTTGTCCGATGCCGGGATCGTGCGACGCAAGGTTTATCCGAGCATCGCCCTGCAACAGCACGCCAATGCCGGAACCCTGGATGAGTCGGCTCAAGTGGGCGGCATCGCGATACACGGTGGTTTTTTCCTTGGGCCGCGTAGTTTCTATCAGCGGTTGCGGGAATTACCCCACAGCAAGCTCGCTGAATTCAACATGACCGCCATCAGTTACATCAACGAGCTGTACGGCCAGGAAGAGCTCAAGCGCTTGCAGCGCCTGGATGCGCGCTTCATCAACAGCGCGTTCACCATGACCCTGCTCGGCGCCGGTGTTGCTGATCAGTTGGAAGGCGGTCAGGTGCTCAGCGGTGTCGGCGGACAATACAACTTCGTCGTCCAGGGCCATGCGCTGGAAGGCGCGCGCTCGATTCTGATCCTGCGCAGCTGGCGTGAGTCGGGCGGTGAAGTGAGCTCGAACATGGTCTGGGAATACGGCCATTGCACGATTCCACGGCACTTGCGTGACATTGTGATCACCGAATATGGCATCGCCGATTTACGCGGCAAGACCGACGCCAAGGTGATCGAAGCGTTGCTCAACATCAGCGATTCACGCTTCCAGCCGGGCTTGATCGAACAGGCGCAGAAGGCCGGCAAACTGCCGAAGGATTTTCGCCTCGATCCGCGTTTCACCGACAACAGCCCACAGCGCTTGCAGGCGATTGCTGCACGGCACCCGCGGTTGTTTCCGGAGTATCCGTTGGGCAGTGATTTCAGCAGCGAAGAGCGGGATTTGTTGCGGGCGCTGAACTGGCTCAAGAGCAAGTTCAAACTCACCGAGATTCTGGAGCTGGGCAAGGCCGCGCTGGATGCGCCGGAACCTTCGGAGTACCCGGTTCATCTGGAGCGGATGCAGCTGACGAAGCCTGAGGGCTTGAAGGAGGACTTGTATCAGCGGTTGCTGCTGGCGGGCCTGAAGGCTACCGCGCAATAGTCTGAATCCCGTGGTGCTTGTACGGGCGCCATCGCGGGCAAGCCTTGCTCCTACAGATCATGTGTCGTGCCAAGTCATGTGACAAACACCCATCCTGTAGGAGCAAGGCTTGCCCGCGATGAGCAATAACGCGGTCTGCCAGAAGGCGCCTACAGGAAGGTCACGACGCCGTCGGCCAAGGACTTGACCCGGGCCAGGGATTCGACGCGGTAGCCTTGCGCGTCCAGCTCGGCGCGGCCGCCCTGGAACGATTTCTCGATCACGATACCCAGGCCTGCCACGGTGGCACCGGCCTGTTTGATGATCGAAATCAGCGCCTGCGACGCCTTACCGTTGGCCAGGAAGTCGTCGATGATCAGCACGCGGTCGCTGCTGGTCAGATGACGTGGAGAAATGGCCACGGTGCTTTCGGTCTGCTTGGTGAACGAGTAAACGCTCGCCGACAGCAGGTTTTCAGTCAGGGTCAGGGACTGGTGCTTGCGGGCGAAGATCACCGGCACGCCGAGGTTCAGACCGGTCATGATCGCCGGAGCAATGCCCGACGCTTCGATGGTGACGATCTTGGTGATCCCCGAATCCTTGAACAGCGTGGCGAATTCGTCGCCGATCAGCTTCATCAATTGCGGGTCGATCTGGTGGTTCAGAAAGGCGTCGACTTTCAGGACCTGGTCGGAAAGCACGATGCCTTCTTCGCGAATTTTCTTGTGCAGTGCTTCCACAACAGCTTCCTCTGTTGGCGCTACAGGCGCCGAAAGTAGATTAAAAAGTAGCCGATTCTAGCGTTTTAACATCGCGCGTATATCCGCCAATGCGCTATTGCCACGTACGGCTTTGACTTCGGTCGGGGTGTCGTCGTTGCCTTCCCACGCCAGATCGTCCGGCGGCAGTTCATCGAGGAAACGGCTCGGCGAGCAGTCGATGATTTCGCCGTACTGTTTGCGCTTGGCGGCAAAGGTGAACGCCAGGGTCTGACGTGCGCGGGTAATCCCGACGTAGGCCAAACGGCGTTCTTCTTCGATGGTGTCGGCTTCGATACTGGAGCGGTGCGGGAGGATTTCCTCTTCCATGCCCATGATGAACACGTAGGGGAATTCCAGGCCCTTGGAGGCGTGCAAGGTCATCATCTGCACGCCTTCGGCGCCGTCTTCCTCTTCCTGCTGGCGTTCGAGCATGTCGCGCAAGACCAGCTTGCCGATCGCGTCTTCGACGGTCATTTCGCCGTCTTCGTCTTTTTCCAGGGTGTTCTTCAGCGCCTCGATCAGGAACCAGACGTTACCCATGCGGTAGTCGGCGGCCTTGTCGCTGGAGCTGTTGGTGCGCAGCCAGTTCTCGTAGTCGATGTCCATGACCATGCTGCGCAGGGCGGAGATCGGGTCTTCGCCGGCACACTGCTCGCGCACGCGGTCCATGAAGCGCTTGAAGCGCGCCAGACGATCGGTGAAGCGGCTGTCCAGATGTTCGCCCAGGCCGATTTCATCGGTCGCGGCATACATCGAGATCTTGCGTTCAGTCGCGTAGTTACCGAGCTTCTCCAGCGTGGTCGAACCGATTTCCCGGCGTGGGACGTTGATCACCCGCAGGAAGGCGTTGTCGTCATCCGGGTTCACGATCAGGCGGAAGTAGGCCATCAGGTCTTTGACTTCCTGACGTCCGAAGAAGCTGTTGCCACCGGACAGTCGATAAGGGACCTGGTGGTGTTGCAGCTTCAGCTCGATCAGCTTGGCTTGGTAGTTACCGCGGTAGAGAATTGCGAAATCGCTGTACGGGCGGTCGGTGCGCAGGTGCAGGCTGAGGATTTCCACGGCCACGCGCTCGGCTTCGGCGTCTTCGTTGCGGCAGCGGATCACCCGGATCTCGTCGCCATGGCCCATCTCGCTCCACAGCTGTTTTTCAAACTCGTGGGGATTGTTCGAGATCAGCACGTTGGCACAGCGCAGGATGCGGCTGGTGGAGCGGTAGTTTTGCTCCAGCATCACCACTTTCAAGGACGGGTAGTCGTCCTTGAGCAGCATCAGGTTTTCCGGACGGGCACCGCGCCAGGCGTAGATCGACTGGTCATCGTCGCCCACCACGGTGAACTGGTTTCGGGTGCCGATCAGCAATTTCACCAGCAGGTACTGGCTGGCGTTGGTGTCCTGGTATTCGTCCACCAGCAGGTAGCGGACTTTGTTCTGCCACTTTTCGAGGATGTCGGCGTGTTCCTGGAACAGCTTCACCGGCAGCAGGATCAGGTCATCGAAATCCACTGCGTTGAACGCCTTGAGCGTGCGCTGATAGTGGGTGTAGACGATGGCGGCGGTCTGCTCCTTGGGGTTGCGGGCGTTTTCCAGGGCTTCGGGTGGCAGGATCAGGTCGTTCTTCCAGGCGCCGATCATGTTCTTGATCTCGTCGACGCCGTCGTCGCCCGAATATTCCTTTTGCATGATGTCGGTCATCAGGGCTTTGACGTCGGTCTCGTCGAAAATCGAGAAACCGGGTTTGTAGCCCAGACGCACATGCTCCTTGCGGATGATGTTCAGCCCAAGGTTGTGGAACGTGCACACCGTCAGACCGCGTCCTTCACCACCCTTGAGCAATGTGCCGACCCGCTCCTTCATCTCGCGCGCGGCCTTGTTGGTAAAGGTCATGGCGACGATGTACTGGGCACGAATGCCACAGCTCTGGATCAGGTGGGCGATTTTGCGGGTGATGACACTGGTCTTGCCGGAGCCAGCACCGGCGAGCACCAAAAGAGGGCCGCCGACGTAGCTCACGGCTTCTTGCTGCCGGGGATTGAGTCGGGACATGACGGAAAAGGGAGTCGTTTGCGAAAAGGGCGGGCATTTTAACAGGATGCACAGATTCTGCTGCCTCTCTCCGACTTGTGACGTACCACGCTATCTAAATTTGCCGGTTTTGTTACTTTCCCGCAGGATGCGTGCTGAATTGGCGACTACTAATGTTCGATTCATCGCGGTACAACGGGCTGTTTGATAATCAATATCATTTGTCATTGTTTATCTGCGCGTCATAATGCCCGCCGCCAACATCTTTTGCAGAGTCTAGGGAGCTAGCTTGTCTACGCCTGTCGAACCCTTGCGTTTGCTGCTTCTGGCCGAAGAGCCAGCGTGGGCAGCGTTGTTACGCGAGTGTCTGGCTCCTATGGGGAGCTCGGCTGTGCTGATCAGTGCACCGACCTGGGAGTCGGTGAGCAGTCTATTTGCTGACAACCGCAGTGCTGTCCTGTTGACCATTCCCGCACTTCAACCGGAGCCAGGCCGTTGCAGCCTGCCGACGGTGCTGTTGCTCGAACATGAACCGTCCACCCCACCGGACGGTGTCAGCGACTGGCTGGTTCGCGATGCGCTGGATGTGGATACATTGCGCCGCAGCCTGCGCCATGTGCGTGAGCGCGGCGTGCTCGAAAACACCTTGCAGCGCCTCGCCGAGCAGGACCCGCTGACCGGGATTGCCAACCGCCAGGGGTTTCAGACCCTGCTGGCGGCGCGTCTGGCGGAAAACGACGGCCGTGGCCTGGCACTCGGGCACCTCGATCTCGACAACTTTCGACACGCCAACGACGCTCTCGGCCACCAGGCCGGCGACCGGCTGATCCTGCAAGTGGTCTCGCGGCTCAAGAGCCAGCTTGAGGCCGGCGATCAACTGGCGCGTCTGGGCAGCGACGAATTCGCCTTGCTCATCGACACCCGCCGCGCACCGCAACGCGCCGAGTGGATGGCCGAACGCATCACCGAAGTCATGGCCGAACCCTACTGGGTCGACGGCGAAAGCCTGTTGATCGGCTGCAGCCTGGGCATCGCCCACGCGCGCGCGCAGGCTGGCGCCGACCCGCTGATGTGGCACGCGCATATCGCCATGCAGCAGGCCAAAAGCACCCAAGGCTGCACCTTTCATATCTTCAATGAACGCATCAACCGCAACGCGCGCAGCCTCGCCGATCTTGAAAGCGAACTGCGCCGGGCCTTGCGCCGCGATGAGCTGGAACTGCATTACCAGCCACGGCTGAACCTCGACGACGGGCAAATTGTCGGCCTCGAGGCTCTGGTGCGCTGGCGTCATGGCGAGCGCGGGCTGCTGCCGCCGAGCGAGTTCGTGCCGCTGGCCGAGCAGAGCGGTTTGATCGTGCCGTTGGGGTACTGGGTAATTTCCCGTGCCTTGCGCGACATGCAGGCGTTGCGCGAACGCGGTCTGCCGCCGTTGCACATGGCGGTCAACCTGTCGTTCCGGCAGTTCCAGGACAGTCAGTTGCTGTCGACGTTGAGCCGGTTGATTGCCGAGCGCGGTGTCGAAGCGCAGTGGCTGGAATTCGAGCTGACGGAAACTGCAGTGATGCGCCGCAGCGATCTGGTCAAACAGACCATGGACGCTTTGGGGCGTCTGGGCGTGCGTTTCTCCCTGGACGATTTCGGCACCGGTTTTTCGTCATTCGTGCACCTCAACAGCCTGCCGATTGCCTTGTTGAAGATCGACAAAAGCTTTGTCGGTGGCATGGAGACGCGTGAGGAAAATCGCAAGCTGGTCCACGCGATGATCAACCTCGCCCACAACCTCAACCTGGAAGTGGTCGCCGAGGGCGTTGAAACCCTTGAACAGCTTGAGCTGCTGCGTGATTTTGGTTGTGATCAGGTGCAGGGTTACCTGATCAGCAAGCCGTTGCCGCTGGCCGAGCTGGTTGAGTATCTGACGTTTGGCAGTAGCCAACAGGCTGTCCTGGCTTAACAAAACTCGTAGGAGCAAGGCTGGCCCGCGATGGGATCACTGCGGTGTATCTGATACAACGCGTGATATCTATCGCGGGCAAGCCGTGCTCCTACGGGTTAATCAGGCTGGACGGTGCTGTACTGCACTGCCTGTTCCGGTTGTTCACGGCGGATCATCCGCTTCATCTTCCATTCGAATGCCAGCGTCAGGCTCACGGCCGAGCAGGCGAGCCCCAGCGCCAGACCCCACCAGACGCCGGTCGGCCCCCAATGGAGGTGGAAAGCCATCAACCATGCAGCCGGAGCGCCGATCAGCCAATAGCAGGCGAGGCCGACCAGGAAGGTAGTCTTGGCGTCCTTCAGACCGCGAATACAGCCCATGGCGATAGTTTGCGTGCCGTCGAAAAACTCGAACCACGCCGCCACCATCAACAGGCTCACCGCAAGATTGATCACTTCGCGAAACGCCGGGTCGTTATGGTCCAGGAACAGTCCCACCAGTTGGTTCGGCAGCAGCCAGAAGACCATGGCAAACCCGAGCATCGCCGCGCCACCAACGGCAATCCCGACCCGCCCGGCCAAGCGCGCATCGAGCAACTGCCCGGCGCCGTAGTGCTGGCCGATGCGCATGGTGATCGCATATGAAAGCCCCGCCGGAATCATGAACGCCACCGAGACGATTTGCAGGGCGATCTGATGCGCCGCCAATTGCGTACTGCCCATGGTGCCCATGCACAACGCGGCAAACGCAAACAGACCGACCTCTACCGCGTAGGTGCCGCCAATCGGCAGGCCGAGACGCCATAGCTCGCGCAGGTACTGGCGATTGGGCCGTGACAGGCCCTTGCGCAGTGGGTACGCGGCGTAAGCCGGGTGCTGGCGGATATGCCAGGCCAGGCCCAGCGCCATGCAGTTGGCGACGATGGCGGTGACCAGGCCGATCCCCATCAAACCCATTTTCGGCAGGCCGAACATACCGGTGATCAGCGCATAGTTGAGCAGGAAGTTGGCCACGGTCCCGATGAGGCTGATGACCATCACCGGTGTCGTCCGGCCGATGGCGCTGGTAAAACCGCGCAGGGCCATGAAGCTCAGGTAGCCGGGCAGGGCGAACGGCAGAATCAACAGGAACTGGCCGGCCGCATGCACGTTGTTTTCAGTCTGGCCGAACAGCAGCAACACTGGCTTGAGGTTCCACAGCAGCAGACCCGCCACCAGCGCCATCAACCACGCCAGCCAAAGCCCGGCCTGGGTCAGCCGCGTGGCGCCTTCAATGTCGCCGGCGCCCTGGCGGATCGCCACCAGCGTGCCGACCGCCGCGATCACGCCAATGCAGAAAATCGACACGAACGAATAGCTCGCCGCGCCCAGGCCGCCACCGGCCAAGGCTTCCGGGCTGAGCCGAGCCATCATCAAGGTATCGGTGAGGATCATCAGCATGTGCGCCAACTGCGAGGCAATCAGCGGCCCCGCCAGCCGCAGGATGGCCCAGAGTTCGGTACGTGCTGGATGCTGCATGATCATCACGCTCGTTTAGTCAGATAAATCGGGAAGGGTTGATTCTCGGCGCTCGCAAGCGTTTGCACAAAGGGATAAAAACGATTGCTGGCATGACTAAAACTCATGCTGGAGAGTTTCTGATAAGGTTCCGGGGTCGCGCTATAGGAGCTTTCCCAATGTCTCGTCGTCTTCCTCCGTTGTATGCCCTTCGCGCTTTCGAGGCCGCAGCGCGGCACAGTTCGTTTACCCGTGCTGCCGAAGAATTGTCGATCACCCAAAGCGCCGTCAGCCGACATGTGCGTACGCTGGAGGAGCATTTCGCCTGTCGGCTGTTTCAGCGTAGCGGGCGCAATTTGCAACTGACCGAGGCCGCACGTTTGCTGCTGCCGGGTGTGCGTGAGGGCTTTGGTGCGCTGGAGCGGGCCTGCAATACCTTGCGCGCCGAAGATGACGTCTTGCGCATGAAAGCTCCTTCGACCCTGACCATGCGCTGGCTGCTGGCGCGACTCAGTCGCTTTCGGCATTTGCAACCGGGCAACGAGGTGCAACTGACCAGCGCCTGGATGGACGTCGACTCGGTGGACTTCAATCACGAACCGTTCGATTGTGCGGTGTTGTTGAGCAACGGGCATTTTCCACCGGACTGGGAGGCCAGTTACCTGTTCCCTGAACTGCTGATCCCGGTCGGCGCACCGAATCTGTTGAATGATCAACCATGGGATGTCGAGCGGCTGGCCAGTACTGAACTGCTTCACCCGACTCCTGATCGGCGTGACTGGCGCAGTTGGCTGGAGTGTATGGGCCTGTCGGAGCAGGTGTCGCTCAAGGGCGGGCAGGTGTTTGATACGCTGGAGCTGGGGATGATTGCCGCCGCCCGTGGTTACGGGGTGTCGATGGGTGACTTGCTGATGGTGGCCGAAGATGTGGCTCAGGGGCGTTTGAGTTTGCCGTGGCCGACTGCCGTGGCCAGCGGCCTGAATTATTACCTGGTCTGGCCGAAAACCCGCCCCGGCGGTGAACGTTTGCGCCGTCTCAGCGACTTCCTCCAGGGTGAGGTGCAGGCCATGGAATTGCCGGATGTCGAGCGCCTCGGCTGAATCGATGTAGCCACCGCCATGGCAGCCTTGAGCGATATCCTTGTGCATCGCTCAAGTATTTATCCACGCCGCCGAATCCCTGAAAGTGGGACCTTCGTTCTGAAAGGTTTCGCGCTTCCCCTATTACTGGATATTTTGCCGAGCCACGCGACGCGATCAGGATGATCCGGCTCCTCGGCCAGGAGCTGTCATGTCTCAACCTCGTGCCCGGATCGCCTCACAATTGGGGCTTGCCCTTGCCGTCATCCTCGCGGTCGTCATCAGTGGCAGCACGGTGTTCGCCCTGCGTTCGCTGGATTCTGCCAACCTCGACACGCGTGAAGAGCATCTGGCCAGTGAGGCGCGGTTGCTGGCCGACCAGTTGAGCACCTTCCACGGCACCCTGCGCGAAAGCACCCAGCGCCTGAGCGGGTTGTTTGAAAAGCGTTTCAGTGGCGGTTTGAGCGTGCACCCGGAGCAGCCGGTGACGGTGGCGGGCGTGCAGACTCCGGGCCTGCATCTGGGCAACGAAGTGTTGAACAACAACTTCGACAAGGTCGATGAGTTCAAGCAAATGACTGCCGGCGTGGCGACGTTGTTCGTGCGCAGTGGCGAGGACTTCATTCGGGTCAGCACCTCGTTGAGCAAGCAGGACGGCACCCGCGCCATCGGCACGCTGCTCGACCATGCGCACCCGGCCTATCAGCGGCTGATGGCGGGGCAGAGCTATGTCGGCCGGGCCTTGCTGTTCGATCGTTCCTACATGACGCAGTACACCCCCGTGAGCGACAGCAGCGGCAAGGTGATCGCGGTGTTGTTCGTGGGTTTCGATTACACCGATGCGCAGAGCGCGCAGTTCGACAACCTCAAGCGCTTCCGCATCGGCCAGAGCGGTTCACTGGCACTGCTCGATGAACAAAACAAATGGCTGGTGCCGCCGGCCGGCGTGCAGGCGCTGGATCAGGCGACTTCGACCATCGCCGGTTTGGCCAGGACACCGGGGCGGGGCGCCTTCTGGAGCGACAAGTCCGAAGACTTCTACAGCGTTGCCGTGCCATTCGAGGGCGGGCCATGGTCAGTAGTGGCGAGCATGCCGAAAAGCGAAATCCGCGCAGTGACCTGGAGCATCGGTATCCGCCTGGCCATTGGCAGCCTGCTGGCGATGCTGCTGGCGGTAGGCGCGGCAGTCTGGCTGTTGCGCAGCAAGCTGGCGCCGTTGGGTGATCTGGTGCGGCAGGCCGAAGCCTTGGGCGCGGGTGATCTGAGCGTGCGTTTGAACGTGTCGAGCCAGGATGAAATCGGTCAACTGGCGCGCAGCTTCAATCAGATGAGCCAGGCTCTATCGACCATGGTCGAGCACATCCGCAAGGCCTCGGAAGAGGTCAACAGTCGCGCGCAGGCATTATCCGGGTTGTCCGGCGGTGCGTATGAAGGGATGGAGCAGCAGTCCGGTGAAATCACCAGCATGGCCGGTGCCGTGGAAGAATTCAGTGCGACCTCGCTGAACATCGCTGACAACATGGGCAACACCGAGCGTCTGGCCCAGGAAAACGCCCAGCAGACGCGGATCGGTCGTACCTCGATGGAAGAAGCTTCTTCGTCCCTTGAGCAGATTGCCAGTGCTCTCAACAGCACGGCGACGGTGATCAACACCCTGGGTCAGCGCTCCCAGGAAATCGGCGGCATTGTCGGGGTGATTACCGCGATTGCCGATCAAACCAATTTACTGGCACTCAACGCCGCCATCGAAGCCGCACGTGCCGGCGAACAGGGCCGTGGTTTTGCAGTGGTGGCAGACGAAGTGCGCAACCTGGCCTCGCGCACTCGCGAAGCGACTGACGAGATTTCCGGGATGATCCAAAGCATCCAGCAGGAAACCGGTAACGCCATCAGCACCATGGAGCAAGGCAAGCTGCTGATGCACGAAGGCCTGACGCGCAATGCCAATGTCGCGTCGGCGCTGGCGCTGATCGACGAACAAAGCCGCTCGGCCGGCCAGCAATTCGCTGCGATCACTACCGCCACCCAAGAGCAGAGCAGCACCGCGACCTTGCTCAGCAGCAACCTGCAAAGCATCGCCATGGCCAACAGCGAGCAGCGTGAAGTGGTGTCGAACCTGGCAATTACTGCCAGGGAGCTGGAAAACCTGGCGGCAGAGTTGCGCCATGAGGTTGACCGTTTTCGCTGAGGTCACCTCTGGAATCGCCATCGTTGGCAAGCCTGTTGTTGGCGATTGAACCCGTCGACTGAGTTTTGCTGGAGTTATGCCGTTTTTAAGCTTGCTGAAACGTTTCATCAGCGCTATAAAAATCGCACAACTCCAAGAAAGGCTTTCACCATGACCCCGCTCAAACTTCTCGTCACTCTCGGCGCAATGACCGCTACCTCCCACGTTATGGCTTGGGATTACGTGTTGCTCGACACCGACAAGGCTGCCCAGAACCAGCAAATCACCAGCCAGCAGCTCGGTGTGAAAACCGACAAACCGTTCTCCGTGACCCTGCGCACCCTGCACGGCGGTCGGCAGGAGGGCGTGAGCATCGTCGACATTGATAACGGCACGATGAAGCTCTCGGTGGTGCCGACCCGCGGGATGAACGTCCTGCAGGCATCGGTAGGTAATGTGCGTATGGGTTGGGATTCGCCGGTCAAGGACGTGGTCAATCCGTCCTTTATCGAACTCAACGGGCGTGGCGGACTGGGCTGGCTCGAAGGCTTCAATGAACTGGTCACCCGCTGCGGCTACGAATGGGTCGGTCACCCGGGCATGGACAACGGCGAACTGCTGACCCTGCATGGCCGCGCCGCGAACATTCCGGCCAGTAAGGTCACGCTGCACATTGATGAAAAACCGCCTTACGCCATCAGCCTGCGCGGTGAGTTGAAAGAGCAGGCGTTCAAGAAAGTCGACTTCTCGGTAATGACTGAACTGGTCACCGAACCCGGCAGCGTGCGCTTCGCCCTCAACGACACCCTGACCAACAACGGCGACTATCCGAAGGAATACCAGGCGCTCTACCACAGCAACT
This sequence comes from Pseudomonas sp. GW822-FHT04C11, assembly GCF_058800905.1. Classification (NCBI taxonomy): domain Bacteria; kingdom Pseudomonadati; phylum Pseudomonadota; class Gammaproteobacteria; order Pseudomonadales; family Pseudomonadaceae; genus Pseudomonas; species Pseudomonas sp. GW822-FHT04C11. The sequence goes on from NZ_JBXAMS010000003.1 coordinate 52,734, forward strand.
TCAGCACCCCGTTCCTGGAACAGGGCGCCCGTTTCGCTGCGCCGGTGAAACAGGTGTCACCGTTCAACGACAAGGCCAAGGGGGATTTGCCCGACTGGCAAACTTACCGCGCGCCGACCAAGGACTACGACGAAACCGTCTACAACGTCGTGCCATATGCCGATGCCAAGGGCGACACGCTGACCGTGCTGCATAACAAGGCGGGCAGCCTTGGGGTCTCGGTTGGTTTCAATACCAAGCAATTGCCGGTGTTCTCCCTGTGGAAAAACACCGATACCCAAGGGCAGGGCTATGTCACGGGGCTGGAGCCGGGGACGAGTTTTTCCTACAACCGCCGGTATCAGCGGCCACTGAACCTGGTGCCGACGATTGCCGCCAAGGAGCAGAAGCAGTTCCAGATCAGTTACAGCTTGCTGGCGGATAAAGCGGCTGTGGATAAAGCGTTGGCGCAGGTGAGCGAGATTCAGGGTGGACGGGAGACTGAGGTAAGGCAAACACCGTTGGTGGATCTCACCAAGGAATAACTTCGACTAGTGCGTGGTCGGTCGATACTGCAACGCTTCGGCCAGATGCTCGCGGGTGATGTTATCGACTTGCTCAAGGTCCGCCAGGGTGCGCGCCACCTTGAGCAGTCGGTGGGCCGCTCGTAGCGACAAGGTCAACCGTTCGCACGCGGTTTCCAGCCAGTGTTCATCGGTTGTGGATAACGTGCAGTGTCGGCGCAGGCCCGGCAAATCGAGGAAGGCATTGGCGCAGCCCTGGCGTTTGTGTTGCCGCTCCCTTGCGTCCGCGACCCGGGCGGCGGCGGTTACGGTGTCATCGCCAGGTTTTAACGCGGGATTCAACGCCGTGACTTCGCGGGCAACCGTCAGATGCAGATCAATTCGGTCCAACAGCGGCCCCGACAGTTTGTTGCGATAACGCTGGATCTGGTCCGGTGAGCAGCAACAGCGGCCGCTTGGCTCGCCAAGATATCCACAGGGGCACGGATTCATAGCGGCCACCAGTTGAAAGCGCGCGGGAAAACGCACGCGGTCACGGGCTCGGGAAATCACGATGCAGCCCGACTCCAGCGGCTCTCTCAGCACCTCCAGCACCTTGCGATCAAACTCCGGCAGCTCATCGAGGAACAGGACACCGTGGTGGGCGAGAGTGATTTCACCGGGCTGCGGTTTCGAGCCACCGCCCACCAGCGCCGGGCCGGACGCCGAATGGTGTGGTTGGCGGAACGGTCTTTGTGGCCAATGGCTCAACGGCATACAACTGGTGACCGATTGAATCGCCGCGACTTCCAGCGCTTCACTCTCGGCCAGTGGCGGTAGCAGCCCGGGCAAACGACTCGCCAGCAGGGTTTTCCCCGTCCCCGGTGGTCCGCTGAACAGCAGGTTATGAGCTCCCGCAGCAGCGATCAACAAGGCACGCTTGGCCGCAATCTGGCCCTGTACCTCATTTAAATCGGGGTAGGGTTTGCTGGCGTAGAGCAAGCCATTGGACACAAACGGTTCTACGGGAGTGTGGCCATTGAAGTGCGCGACCGCCTCCAGCAGATGATCCACCGCAATGACCTTCAGTCCTGACGCCAGGCACGCTTCCTCGGCATTTGCCCGCGGCACCATCAGCGATCGTCCAGCCTTGCGCGCCGCCAGTGCCGCCGGCAACACACCACGGACCGCCCGCACTTCGCCTGACAGCGCCAACTCACCCAGACACTCGACGTCATCCAGCGTCAAAGTCGGCACCTGCACACTGGCAGCCAGAATCCCCAAGGCGATCGCCAGATCGAAGCGCCCGCCGTCCTTCGGTAAATCGGCCGGGGCGAGATTCAAGGTGATACGTCGTGCCGGAAATTGCAGCCCGGAATTGATGATCGCACTGCGCACCCGATCCTTGCTTTCCTTCACCGCTGCTTCCGGCAACCCCACCATCGTCAGCGATGGCAGGCCGTTGGCCAAATGGACTTCTACGGTAACGGCGGGCGCTTCCACACCGATCTGGGCGCGGCTGTGGACGATGGCCAGAGACATGATCATTCCTTGAGCTTGCGAGAACCGCTTCCTGCGGTTTTTTGAAGGGTAGTTGCGGCGTAGTGGTTTAGCGCGGCGGCTGAGGAGCGAAACCTTCGCAGGATGTTGCAGGTGTCGGTTTAAATATTTCGGGGGTGATAAGAACCACTATTTAGACTAATGCCTGTCAGTTAAGCCGTAATGCGATCCGCAGCCTTCGGCAGCTGCTACGGGTCACACGCCGCGCCGTGAAGGTCATTAAAGCGACTGAAGCACCCGTGAAGCGCGTTTCCACCACGGGCCATTGACCATACTTCGTGGTCGCTCCCCCTCCGGCAACAGGTGTGGAACATCCTGCAACCGGATCCACGGCTGGTTGTTCCAGTGCAGCAAGCTCAGCGACATTTCCGGCCAGTTCAGCAGGCTCAGTATCGGGCGTTCGACTGTGGTGGATTGCTGGGCGTCTCTAAGGGCAGGGACCACGTCGTGGGTCAGCCATTCGCGCAGGCCCCGGTATTCGGGGCAGTAGTGATAAACCAGCAGCGCGTAGACGCCGGATTCGCTGATCAGCAGCGTATGTTCGATGCCGCCGTGGATGTGCATTGTCACGGTTTGGTGTTGATCAGGGTCGAGTTTGCGTAGCGCGTTCGTCGAGGAACAGCCGAAGCAATCGACCGAGGTCGCGGGCACTGAACCAAGGCTGGTTTTCCAGCAGCAGGGCGTGGAGGTGGAGTTTGTGGCGGGTGAAGACGTGTGGGATCAGGTAAGCGTCATTGCTATTCATCGATACAGCTCCTTTTGCTTAAGGGGCTGCCAGTAATCGTCGCCAAACGATTAGGTGGCAGCTGTACGCGGGTTGGCGAACCGGAGCAAAAGGAACCCGGCAGACCCGAAGATCTCCCACGCACAGCCGCCATGACTCGAGTCGACGGACAGGAAGAGTCCACCATTGGATGGTCGTCGTGCACCTTAAGCTTTCCGGGTCGCCAAACCCAGTGCTGAACATTCAGCTGAAGTGAGCTTAGAAACCGGGGCTGTGCGGCGCAATCGGAAAGCGGTGGTGTTTTTGTAGGACTCAGCCTGGAAGTAGAGCTGAATCCTAATTGCTGGAAGGTCGTTCCGACCTTATCGCGGGCAAGCCACGCTCCCACAGGGGATTTGTGGGGTCATTCAGTCGGTGGATTCAGCTTGGCTTCCAGCTCGGCGACTTTTGCCTCAAGGCTCTCAAGGCGTGCCCGGGTGCGTGCCAGGACGACCATCTGACTGTCGAATTCTTCCCGGCTCACTAGATCAAGCTTGCTGAAGCCGCTTTGCAGCAGGGCTTTGAACTGGCTTTCGATTTCGCTTTTTGGCAGCGGGGTTTCGCCGCTGAACAGGCGGGAGGCGGTGCCGCTCAGGGCATCGAGGAAGTCTTTGGGTGCGAGCATGAGAAACGTCCTGGAAACAATGGCCGGCAGTGTATCACGCAGTGTCTATAGTCATTGGCGCGGGCACGAATGCACGCTTTTCGCGCATGTTGCCGGGCGTTCGCGCACTGTTGTTGTGCGTATCGCCGGCGGTGATGGGGCATTGGTGCCTGTGGCAGCGGCCAAGGGATTGAAATCAGTAGGTTTTCACGAGATGGCAAGCTTTCTGCTTAGTCCCTTGTGACCCATGCACTGATGCAGTCGCTGTGACGAATGCAGTGCGACAGGCGGAGCGGGGAGTTTCGTCAGGAACGGTTAACTGGCGTCGGTCGGGCGAGTAGGGCCGACGATGCGTTACAAAGCCAGGCACTGCGCTTAGACTTGAGTCGGGTTTGTTTTCCTGGGGCAAGTCCACCAATTCGGGAGAGAGTTTTCATGAAGCTAGTCACTGCCATCATCAAGCCGTTCAAACTGGACGATGTACGCGAGTCGTTGTCCGAGATCGGCGTGCAGGGCATTACCGTCACTGAGGTCAAAGGCTTCGGTCGGCAGAAGGGGCATACCGAGCTGTATCGCGGGGCGGAATACGTGGTCGATTTCCTGCCCAAGGTGAAGATCGATGTCGCCATTGACGACAAGGATCTGGACCGGGTTATCGAGGCGATAACCAAGGCGGCCAACACCGGCAAGATTGGTGACGGCAAGATTTTCGTGGTCAATCTGGAACAGGCTATTCGCATCCGTACCGGCGAAACCGATACCGACGCAATCTAAGCCGCCAAACCCAACGCCCCAGGAGAAAACAAAATGACTCTGCGTAAATTCGCAGGGCTAGGAGCCCTGTTGTCCATCGTAATGCCCGGCCTGGCCATGGCGGCAGATCCGGTGGCTCCTCCAGTCCTCAATTCCGGCGATACTGCCTGGATGTTGACCTCTACTGCCCTCGTGCTGTTCATGACCATTCCAGGCCTCGCGCTGTTCTACGGCGGCATGGTTCGTTCCAAAAACGTTCTCTCATTGATGATGCAGTGCTTCGCCATTACCGGCCTGGTCACCATCCTGTGGTTCCTCTATGGCTACAGCATGGCGTTTGACACCACGGGTATGGAAGCCAACGTCGTCAACCTCAATTCCTTTGTCGGCAGCTTCGCCAAGGCTTTCCTTGCCGGCATCACGCCCGCCAGTATTACTGGTCCTACAGCGCTGTTCCCCGAGGCGGTGTTTGTCACCTATCAGATGACCTTCGCCATCATCACCCCGGCGCTGATCGTCGGTGCATTCGCCGAGCGGATGAAGTTCTCCGCGATGCTGGTGTTCATGGGCATCTGGTTCACCGTGGTTTACGCGCCGATTGCGCACATGGTCTGGAGTGGTCCGGGTTCGCTGTTGGGCGACTGGGGCGTGCTCGACTTCGCGGGCGGCACCGTGGTCCACATCAACGCCGGTGTCGCAGGTCTGGTGGCGTGCCTGGTACTGGGTAAGCGCAAAGGCTTCCCGACCACTCCGATGGCTCCGCACAACCTCGGTTACACCCTGATGGGCGCCGCGATGTTGTGGGTGGGCTGGTTCGGTTTCAACGCAGGTTCCGCCGCAGCGGCCAACGGCACTGCCGGTATGGCCATGCTGGTAACTCAGATTGCTACCGCCGCAGCGGCCCTGGGCTGGATGTTCGCCGAGTGGCTGACCCACGGCAAACCTAGCGCGCTGGGTATCGCTTCGGGCGTGGTTGCCGGTCTGGTTGCGATCACTCCGGCTGCGGGTACCGTTGGCCCGATGGGCTCGATGATCATCGGTCTGGCAGCGGGCGTGGTGTGCTTCTTCTGCGCCACGACCCTGAAACGCAAACTGGGTTACGACGACTCCCTCGACGCCTTCGGCGTGCACGGCATCGGCGGTATTCTCGGCGCGATCCTCACGGGTGTATTCGCAGCTCCGTCACTGGGTGGCTTCGGCACCGTGACCGACATCGCGGCACAAGTCTGGATTCAGTGCAAAGGCGTGGGTTTCACGGTGATCTACACCGCGATCGCCACGTTCATCATCCTCAAGGTGCTCGACGCCGTCATGGGGCTGCGCATTACCGAGGAAGAAGAGTCGGTGGGCATCGATCTGGCGCTTCACAACGAGCGCGGCTACAACATGTAAGCAAGCGCATAAAAATTTGCCCGGCTTGCCGGGCATTTTTTTGTCTGGATTTTTTCTCTGAAAGTACGGCTGAAAGGTTTTTTCGCACACGTTTAGTGGTGTTTGTGACGAGTGTTTTTCCGCGGCCAATGGCTTACATGATTGAAGGAATATTAGGGCCTTTGTTTTTTCCCAGAGCGCGCTAGAATGCGCCCCGAACGTGCGGAGAACTGTATGTGGCAACAGACTCTGATAACCCTGCGGGCACGGCCCCGGGGCTTTCATCTGGTAACGGACGAGTTACTCGCCGGCCTGCCTGAACTCCAGGCATGTCGGGTCGGTCTGTTGCATTTGTGGCTGCAGCACACCTCGGCGTCGTTGACCATCAACGAGAACGCCGATCCGGCGGTACGTCGCGACTTCGAACGGTTTTTCAATCGGCTGGTCCCACAAGGAACAGCTGGCTATGAGCATAACGACGAAGGCCTGGACGACCTCCCGGCGCACTTCAAGGCCAGTTTGCTAGGCTGTCAGTTGAGTCTGCCGATAAGGGCGGGCCGATTGGCGTTAGGTAGCTGGCAAGGTGTTTATCTGGGTGAGCACCGCGATCATGGCGGTGCTCGCAAAGTCCTCGCCACCGTGCACGGTGAAGAGGCATAAACCGCTGGTTACCAGTGGATGTTGATTTTTTTCCGGCGGTCGTCGACAGACGACAAAGCTGGGCTATAACTAATCTGCTTTTCGCAAGTCATGAGGTAGAACATGAGCGACGATGATCTGGAAAACGACGACCTCGAAGTAGGCGACGAAGACGAGACCGAAGAAGGCCTGGAAGCAGCGGCGGAAGACGTTGCTGACGACGATGGCGGTGATGACACGCCGGTCCCGACCGCCAAAGGCAAGGCCAAGGCTGCGGTGTCGGTAGACGAGCTGCCGAGTGTCGAGGCCAAGAACAAAGAGCGTGATGCTCTGGCGCGCGCGATGGAAGAGTTCCTTGCCAAAGGTGGCAAGGTTCAGGAAGTCGAGGCCAACGTGGTGGCGGACCCGCCAAAGAAGCCTGATAACAAGTACGGCAGCCGGCCTATCTAAGCGCCTGCTACGTGCTTGCTGAAAAAGCCCGCCGTCGCTGCGGGCTTTTTCATGGGTGAAACAATAGAGACCGAAAAGCATCGCGGGCAAGCCTTGCTCCTACAGACTGGCGTCGTTCGAGCAGGTGACGACAATCCCGTAGGAGCAAGGCTTGCCCGCGATGACTATCTTGAGGACGCTACGAAATCGAGTTCCACCGCGCCAACAACGCTGGCAACTCGGTCAAGCTGCGAATCTCGGCATCGGGCACCTTGTCGGCTTCCCAGGCTTTACCGGTCGGGTTGAACCAGATCGCCCGCAACCCTGCCTGCTGAGCGCCGGCAATGTCATCGCCGGGATGATCGCCGATATGCACGGCGGCCTCAGCTGTTACATCGCCGCGTTTCAAGGCTTCGTGGAACAGCCGGGCATCGGGTTTGGCGATGCCGATATCCTCTGCGCACAAGATGAACTTGAAGTAATCCGCCAGCCCTAGGCGGCGCACATCCGCATTGCCGTTGGTGACCACGCCCAAGGCGTAGTGATTGGCCAGAATCTCCAGTGTCGGTTGCACCTCGGGGAAGATTTCCAGCTGATGTCGTGCGTGCAAAAACACTTCAAAGCCCTGATCGGCCAGCTCGCAGGCTTGTTCATGGGCGTAACCGGCTTCTTCCAGTGCGTGAAACAGCACCCGGCGGCGCAGGGCGCTGATGCGGTGCTTGAGGCTTGGTTCGTGGCTCAATACCCGCTCACGAATCGCCCACAAATGATCGACCGGCAAGGCACCGAGGTTCGGTGTGTGCTCGGCCAACCACTGGCGCAGCACTGCTTCAGCGCTGTCGATCACCGGGGCGGTGTCCCACAGGGTGTCGTCGAGGTCGAAGGTGATCAGTTGGATTGTCATTGCTCATCGCCTTTGATGCGTTTGGCCCGTGGATGGGCGCTGTCGTAGACCGAGGCCAGGTGCTGGAAGTCCAGGTGGGTGTAGATCTGCGTGGTTTTGATGTCCGCGTGGCCGAGTAATTCCTGTACCGCACGCAAGTCTTGCGAGGACTCCAGCAAGTGGCTGGCGAAGGAGTGTCGCAACATGTGCGGGTGCAGGTTTTGCCCCAGTTCGCGCTCACCGACGGCTTTGACCCGCGCCTGAACCGCCCGTGAGCCGAGGCGCCGGCCTTTCTGGCTGACGAATACCGCATCGTCCACCGGGTTCGCCATGGCGCGCAGCGGCAACCACAGTTCCAGGGCTTCGCGGGCCTTCTTGCCGACGGGCAGCACTCGGGTCTTGCTGCCCTTGCCGAGTACTTGCACCAGGCCGTCCGCCAGGTCGAGCTGTTCAAGGTTGAGCCCGGTCAGCTCCGACAGGCGTAAACCGGACGAGTAAAACAGCTCGAGAATCGCCTGGTCGCGGCGCGCCATGAAGTCGTCTTCCACGGCGCCATCGAGCAGTTGCAGCGCCCGGTCGGTGTCGAGGGTTTTCGGCAGTCGACGCTCGCCCTTGGGGGGCGCCAGGCCGTTGGCCGGGTCGTGGTCGCAGAGGCCTTCGCGGTTCAGGTAGTGATAGAGCCCGCGTACCGCCGACAGCAGCCGCGCCAGGCTGCGCGAGGATTGTCCTTGCGAGTGCAGGCGAGCGATCAGGCTGCGCAGGCGCTGGATGTCCAGCGCGGTCCAGCTGCCGATGTTCTGTTTTTTGCAGTGCGCCAGGACCTTGTTCAGGTCGCGCCGATAGGCTTCCAGCGTGTGAGACGACACCTGACGCTCACTGCGCAGGTGCTCGCAGTAGGCGTCCAGTTGTCGTTCCATGGTCAGCGTACCGAGCGTAGGGAAGTGTTGACCCGAGGCAGTACGCGGCCCATGACTTCAGCGATGTAGCTTAAGAACAACGTGCCCACCGAGCTTTTGTAGTGCTGCGGATCGCGACTGGCGATCGCCAGGACACCGTGCAGGCCTTGATGGCTGATGGTGACTACCGCCGTCGAACCGATCTGCTTGCGCTGTTCTTCGCCAAACAGGAAGTCCAGCTCGTGCTCGCGCAGGCTGCCGCTGACGCTTTTGCCTTCCGACAACAAGCCGCCGATGGCCTTTTGCGCGTCGGCACTGGTCACCCAGCGACCGACCGGCAAGGGCTCGTCGCTGAACAGGATCAGGCTGACAAAGGGCACCTGGAAATCCTGGCGCAGGCTGTCTTCGACGCTGATGACCACGTCGTCCAGGCTGCTGGCGTCCATCAGGGCGAGCGTCAGTCGGCGGGTTTTGTCGAACAGCCGGTCGTTGTCGCGGGCGACGTCCATCAGTTGCGAGAGGCGATGGCGCATCTCGATGTTGCGTTCGCGCAGAATTTTCATCTGGCGTTCGACCAACGAGATGGTGTCGCCGCGCTGGTGCGGAATGCGCAGCGCCGGGAGCAGTTCTTCGTGCTCGACGAAGAAATCCGGATGAGCCTCCAGGTACGCGGCAATCGCCGCCGCCTCCAGGCTTTCGGAAGGGGATTCGTCGGGCTGTGGGGCTGGAACCTGAGGCTGATCAGTCATGTATTTCGCTCACTCAAAGACGCACTTGTCCTTCGTATACGCGTACTGCCGGGCCGGTCATCATCACCGGTTGGCCAGGACCTGCCCATTCAATGGACAAGCGCCCGCCAGGCAGGTCGATCAATAGCGGCGAATCCATCCACCCCTGGCTGATCGCGGCCACTGCGGCAGCGCAGGCCCCGGTCCCGCAGGCCTGGGTTTCCCCGGTGCCGCGCTCCCAGACGCGCAACTGCGCTCGGCTCCGGTCGATGACCTGGAGAAAACCGACATTGACCCGCGCCGGGAAGCGCGGGTGGTTTTCGATCTTCGGTCCCAGCTCATGCACCGGCGCGTTGTTGATGTCGCTGACCCGCACGACGGCGTGGGGATTGCCCATGGAGACTGCGGCCAGTTCGATAGTCTGGCCATCGACCTCGACCTGATAACTCAAGGCCTGAGCGGGCGCCTGGAACGGAATGTCTGCCGGCACCAGGCGCGGTGCACCCATGTTGACGCTGATCTGGCCGTCGTTGCGGATATCCAGTTCGATAATGCCGCTTTTGGTCTCGACGCGAATCTGCCGCTTGGCGGTCAGGCGCTTGTCCAGAACGAAGCGTGCGAAGCAGCGTGCACCGTTGCCGCATTGCTCGACTTCGGAACCGTCGGCGTTGAAGATCCGGTAACGGAAATCCACGTCCGGGTTGCTCGGCGCTTCGACGATCAGCAATTGGTCGAAACCGACACCGGTGTGCCGATCGCCCCATTGCTTGGCGTGCTTGGGCAGAATGTGCGCGTGCTGGCTGACCAGGTCGAGGACCATGAAGTCGTTGCCCAGGCCATGCATCTTGGTAAAACGCAGCAGCATGGGCTTACTCCGGCAGCAGGCTTTCGCCAGCAAACAACTCGGCTACCGTCTCGCGGCGACGCACTTCAACTGCCTGATCACCGTCCACCAGCACTTCAGCGGCGCGGCCGCGAGTGTTGTAGTTGGAACTCATGACGAACCCGTACGCACCGGCCGAATGCACGGCCAGCAAGTCGCCTTCTTCGAGTGCCAGATGGCGATCCTTGGCGAGGAAGTCGCCGGTTTCGCAGATCGGCCCGACGATGTCGTAGGCGCGTGCCGGAGTTGCACGCGGGCGCACGGCCGTGACGTCCATCCAGGCCTGATACAGCGCCGGGCGGATCAGGTCGTTCATGGCTGCGTCGACGATGGCGAAGTCTTTGTGCTCGGTGTGCTTGAGGTACTCGACCTGGGTCAGCAGCACGCCGGCGTTGGCGACGATGAAACGGCCCGGCTCGAACACCAGCGTCAGGTCGCGACCGTCGATGCGTTCGCGTACGGCATTGATGTAGTCGGCAGCCAATGGCGGCTCTTCATCGCGATAACGCACGCCCAAACCGCCGCCGAGGTCGATGTGGCGCAGGTAGATTCCGCAATCGCCCAGGCGGTCGATCAGCGCCAGCAGGCGGTCGAGGGCATCGATGAAGGGCGGCAGGGTGGTCAGTTGCGAGCCGATGTGGCAATCGACACCGACCACTTCCAGGTTAGGCAGTTGGGCGGCGCGGACGTACACGTCTTCGGCGTCGGCAATCGCGATGCCGAACTTGTTTTCCTTGAGACCGGTAGAAATGTACGGATGGGTGCCGGCATCGACGTCCGGGTTGACCCGCAGCGAGATCGGCGCGCGAACGCCAAGCTCGGCCGCGACGACTTGCAGGCGTTCGAGCTCGTCGGTGGATTCGACGTTGAAGCAGTGCACGCCGACTTCCAGGGCGCGACGCATGTCTTCACGGGTCTTGCCGACGCCCGAGAAAACAATCTTGTCGGGCTGGCCACCGGCGGCCAGAACACGTTCCAGCTCGCCACCGGAGACGATGTCGAAACCAGCGCCCAAACGCGCCAGGACATTCAGTACACCCAGGTTGGAGTTGGCCTTGACCGCAAAGCAGACCAGGTGCGGCGTGCCGGCCAGGGCATCGGCGTACGCCAGATACTGGGCTTCGATGTGCGCGCGGGAGTAGACGTAGGTTGGTGTGCCAAAGCGTTCGGCGATGGCGGACAGGGCAACACCTTCCGCGAACAGCTCACCGTCACGGTAGTTAAAAGCGTCCATGATGTTCCCTTAGTAGGTGCTGGTACTGGTGCTGTGCTGGTGCGCTTTGGACTGCGACGACTTCGCCTGTTCTTCAGGCGATTTGCTGTCATCGGGCAGATACAGCGGCCCTTTTTGACCACAGGCAGTGACAAGGCAGGCAACCGCGACGAGCGCAGCAAGGGAAGAGATCAGGCGCTTCATGGCGAAATCCTTGAAAATGCGTTAATTGCGCCGGAGTATACCGGCCACCCGGCAGCTTGCCTATGCGATGGACCACCCGTCCGGCGGGCCTTTGCCTGGGCAGGCGATCAAGCGGCGCAAGGTGTGTCGATATTTTCTACTCTTGTCTGGTGCGTGGTCGGTATCCTTTGCAATCGCTGGGGCTCGGCCGTATCTTGCGGCGCTTGAGCGTGAGTAGACATTTTTTGAGGTTCCCGCAATGAGTTTGACTGAAGCCCGTTTCCACGATCTGGTCGATGCCACCCAGCAAACGCTGGAGGATATTTTCGATGACAGTGGCCTGGATGTTGATCTGGAAAGCTCGGCCGGTGTGCTCACCGTCAAGTTCGAAAGTGGCAGCCAGTTGATCTTCAGTCGCCAGGAGCCGCTGCGTCAGCTGTGGCTGGCGGCCGTGTCCGGCGGCTTCCACTTCGACTATGACGAAGAAAGCGAACGCTGGATGTGTGACAAGAGCGAAGAGCAGCTCGGCGAGATGCTTGAGCGCATTGTCGGCGAGCAGGCTGGTGCCAAGCTTGATTTCGAAGGGCTGTGATCTGGTGACCGAGGCAGCGCCTACCCGTCCGCCAAAGCCGCTGTACAGCAACGTCAGCGCGGCGGTGCCGTCGCCGTGCACCAGCGTCTGTCGGCTGGACGAGCAGAAAGTCTGCCTGGGTTGTTTCCGCCACGTCGAAGATATCCGCGAATGGCGCTCGGCGGACGATGATCGCCGCCGGGTGATTTGCGCCCAGGCCCAACAGCGCAAGAACTTATCCCCGCGCTAGTCCTCGTACTCGTAGGAGCTGAGCTTGCTCGCGATGGCGGCCTGACAGCCGACCCATCTCCCGCAGGTGTACATATCCATTCCTGCGGTAACGGCCGCTTATGGTTTCGCTCTTACAGCGAGTCCCTTTTTCAAACGCCAAAAAGGAACCAAAAGGCTTCGCCCCAAGCGTACGGCACCTCGCCTAGGCTCGGCGTTCCCTCATTCCGGCATTCATCAGGGGGCATCGCCTACGGTCTGCTTCGCGACGACCTCCTCTCGATGTGTCCGGCTGCGCCGTACGGCGCTGCGCGCCCACCCCCTGATGAACACCTCCACTCGGCCTCCCGATAGGGGCGGGTGGATCAAGATCAACAGCAACAGCACGGCGGCCTACCGACCGGCCTGAGTGGGGGGGTGGCCTGAGTGGTTGGTTGGGGGGGGGCGGCGGCTTGTATATTTTTTGAGCTGTGATAGTGTCCGGATACGCCTCAACTCATCGAGGTCCGTGAAAACCCCGCCTATTTCTGGCGGGGTTTTGCTTTTGTCGTGCAGAAAAAAGGAGTCTGCCTTAATCATGACCGCACCTTCCATCATCCTTACCCGCCTGGACGTGCAACGTCTGGAGCGTTTGATCGACAGCCTGGATGACTCGCTGCCAGGTGTTATCGCGCTGCAAACCGAACTGGATCGCGCCGATACGCTGGTCGGTCACGATGAAGTGCCTGCCGATGTCGTGACCATGAACTCGCGTGTGCATTGCCGTGAAGAAAGCAGTGGCAAGGACTATCACCTGACCCTGGTTTATCCACAGGACGCCAATGCCGACGAAGGCCGGATTTCCATTCTGGCGCCGGTAGGCAGCGCATTGCTCGGTTTGAAGGTTGGCCAGCACATCGACTGGCCGGCACCGGGTGGCAAGACCTTGAAGCTGACCCTGCTTGAGGTTGAGTCGCAACCCAAGAATGGCGGCGACTGCGCGTTCTGACACGCCTCAGGCCTGTTCGAGCGCCTTGTTCAATGCGCGCTCCAGGTCTGCTTTGTAGCGCAGGTAAAGATTGCTCGAACCCTGACCATCACCGAGCAGGCCGGACAGGTCCAGGTCGGTGATGTAGCAGCGATAGTGTTGCGCCTCGCGACGCTGCCCGACGATCTCCTGCGCGACCACAGCAAATAGCTGGTCGCCATGCTCCAGCTCGGAAAACTCTCGCTGATTGCAATACAAGGTGACTTGGCCTTGCCCCGGTACGGCTTTGCCGACGATTGCCTGGACGTCGTAGAACGGCTTGTTCACCGGTGTCTGCGGCGCCGGGCGTGGCTCGACCCGGCGTGCACGATTAGTGCCCGATGGCAGCAGTTGGTAGTACAGGGTTTCCAGCACCGTCACCGGTTGGGCGGGGTCCATCGGCAACAGTGCGTCACGGCGAAACAGGATCGATTGCAGGAAACGTTGCAGTGGCACCAGCAGGCTTTGCTCGTCGTGATACGGCTGGCGCTGTTGCCACAGGGCATTGAATTCATCCAGCACGTACAACTCGGCGTGGGCATCGTTGATGCGGTAAAACACCTGAATGCAGTCGGGCTGGCCCATCGGCAGGATCAGCGCCAGGTCGTGGTCCACCAGCGCCATCGGGTCCAGTTGCAGCGGGCTGTAACGGATCAGGTCCTGGTTCAGGTAATCGAGCAGTGCCGGCAGGCTGGCCAGCGCGACATGATTGACCTGGCCGGGTATCAGTTCCAGCACGTGGTAATGCTGCTGGACCTGGATCAGGTAGCGATGATTGAGTTTGCTGAGCAGCAGGTTCTGCGCGGTATCGAGGACTTCTTCGACACGTTGGGCGATGAACTGCGCACGGTTATGGCAGAAGCAGCGCACGCGCAGTCGAGGTTGCTGTGGGCCGCTTGGCAGATTGTTGAGGTAATCGCGCAGGCAATCGAGCAGGGCGTGGGCGCCGTCGTAGCGGCTGACCAGCACTTCGTTCCAGCTGTTGAGCGTGACCTGATCAAGGGTCAGCACCAGATTTTCGCGCACCCCGGCGTAGCTCAGCGAGTCTGTGCGCTCGGTGGTCATCAGGATGTTCAGGTCGCGGTGATGCTTGAGCGGGTCGACACCCACGTTCACCAGAATCAACACCTCGCTCGGCACGCTGGCATGCAGCAGTTGTTCTTCGCTGACGCTGGTCAGGGGCAGCGCGATGGTCTGTTGCAGGCTGCCCAGCAGATTGAACAGCTCGAACTCGCTCAGGTCGCTGCTGCCGGGGTGCAAGGCCAGGCGCGTGCTGCTATCGATCACGCCGTTACGGTGGCACCAGGTCAGGAGTTCCAGCAGTTCGCGACAGCGCTTGATCGGCGCGAAATGTTCCCACTCCAGATTGCCCAGGTTGCCGTTGTACAAACCCCAGTGGCTCTGCCCAGGCTCTTTCTTGTTTGCTGACTGGACGAGGGTCAGTGTGTCTTCGGCAAGATCCGGTGCGATCCCGGGGTTGATGAACTCGATCTTGTCGGCCTTGCGTTCGAAGGCGGCATACAGCCTGCGACCCAGTACATTGAGGTCGCGCTTGTTGATCAGGCTGACGCTCTGCTCGGTACGGGCGAACTGGGTCAGGAAGCGGTAGCTGTAATTGAGTTCATTCACCAGGGCCCGGCGTTCGGCGCTGACCTGACGGACCTTCCATTGGCTGCGGCTGTCGAGCATTGCCAGTTGCCGCTGATCCCAGCCCCATTCCTCAGCCAGCCGCTCCAGCAGCAGGCGCTGCCAGCTTTTGTTGCGCTGGCCGCTGTTGCCGGTCAGCTTGCGGTTGACCTTGAGGTACAAGGCGCGCCGAACCAGCTCCAGCCGTTCCGGCTCGCCTCGGGCCGTGAGGTATTCCTCAATGCGCCGGTAGACCACGATGTACGGGTCGAGCTCATCCAGATCGAGACGGTTGGCGAACACGGCTTGCTTGAAGCGCAGGCTCAGGCATTTGACGTTCGGGTGTTCGCTGGCGTAGACCTCGGTCAGCAGCAGCTTGAGCACCGATTTGTAGGGTGACTCGATACCTTTGAACAACTGCCAGAGCCCGGCGCCGATGAATTCGCCGGGTGGAATCCGCGCCAAGTGGCCGAGATCGAGGGTTTCATCGGCGCGGATAAAGCGTTTGGACAGCAATGTATGGGTGTACTGGTCGTAGCCGGTCTCTTCGTACACCGGCACCAGCCACCAGATCGGCGTGCGCCCCGCGAGCCAGATGGCGGTGCGATAGAACTCATCGAGCAGCAAGTAATGCTGGGTGGTGCCGCAGTCATCGGAGCTCAATTGGGTGTCGCGTTCGCCGCGGACGAAACGTTGCGGGTCGATCAGAAAGAAATGCGCCTCGGCGCCCTGGCTGGCGGCCCAGATTTCGAGCAGTTGGCATTTTTTACGCAGTTCGGCGAGTTCGCTTTCGCTCAGGTCCGGGGCGTGGCAAACCCACACGTCCATGTCACTTTGATCGGCCTGGGCGAGGGTGCCGAGGCTGCCCATCAGGAACAGACCCTGAATCGGCCGCGGCGGATTGCCGTGGCGGGGCTTGTAGGAGAAGGAGCGGGTCAGGCGTTGCGCTTCGGCGAGCGCCGTGGCGTCAGGTTCGAAATTCGACAGCCCGGCCGGCGTGCTGCCCGAGACGTAACCTGGCAACAGCGGGTGATTAACATGGAAGAACAGCGGCAGCAGGGTCAAAACCCCTTGCTGGCGGGGTGACAACCCTTCCATGGCTCGGGCCAGTCGGCCGTCATTGAGCTTCAGAAAGCGCGCACGCAGCTGGCTGAGAACCTTGCGATCGATTCCTTCGTCCAGATCAGGGCGGATTTCATGGGTGCGGGTCATGTCAGCTCAAACCGGCTCGCAGTGCTCGAACGTGGGAAGGTCTCAGGGCGATGGGCAGTTTACAGCCTGATGCTCAGGACTTTTAAGCTGAATTTTGGTTTCTGGCGTCAAATTTCTATCGATGAGCGACAGTCTGCCCGCGGAAATCCCGTAGCAGGGGTTCCCGTGGGCGATACGGCAGCGGTTATGCGGTTTCTTGGACAGACAGAATGGTCAGAACGGTCTGAATATTCTGTGCGGCATCACGGCCCAGGCTGGTCAGATAACCGCCATCGGGCTGGGTGATCAACTCTTTGTCGAACAGGCGTTGTGCGGCGGCAATGGCTTTCGGGGCAGCGGTCTGATGAATTTTCAAACCTTCCTGGGAACTGTCCAGGTTGAAGAGTGCAAGGATTTCCAGTTCGGCAACCAGCTCAGGGGTAAGCGACATAAGGACTCCAGACTTTCTAGGAATAGACGACAGCGCCCCTAAGGTGAACGCACTCGGGCGAGCTGTCCAGTGTTGCCTTAGAGCTTTTCGTTGCAGGCAGTTGAACGAGCTTGCAGGCGCAGTACCCGTGGCGAGGGAGCTTGCTCCCGTTGGGCTGCGAAGCTGCCCTAAACCCTGCAACCACATTTTACCAGTTGCACCGTATCCAGCGGTTTTGCGATTGCTGCGCAATCGAGCGGGAGCAAGCTCCCTCGCCACAATGAGAGCCGTGCCCGCGCGATAGGGGTTTAGTTCTTTTCTGGCGGCAACTCTGGCAGTGCGCGCAGCGCGGCTTCATACCACTCGGTATTGAACGCGCGGTCTTCTTCGAGGAGTGCGTCAATTTCAATGGCCAGAACGTGAGCCATCAATTGCAGGATTTCTTCACGCTCGTAACCGACCAGGGTCAGTTTGTTGAACGTCGCCTTGGCTGCTGGCGGGTTGTCGCTTTCGATCTGGTTTTCGATGGCTTCGATCAGGGTGGTTTCGGCGAATTCTTCTTCGTCGTTGTCGATATCGCTAGGCTCGCTCATGGCAGGCTCCAAAAGGAAAGGTCGCCAGTTTACCTGCATTCAGCCGTGTGATGCTGCTGGCGAGAGTGCTCCCGACGTTCTATAACAGTGGCTGCCAACCCCCTGCACGGCCTGGAGGCTATGTGATGCTCAAGCTTTATGGATTTTCCGTCAGCAACTACTACAACATGGTCAAGCATGCGTTGCTGGAGAAGGGCCTGCCCTTTGAGGAAGTAGCGTTTTACGCCGGTCAAAGCCCTGAGGCGCTGGCCATCAGCCCGCGCGGCAAGGTTCCGGTGTTGGGTGTCGAACAAGGGTTCATCAACGAGACCAGCGTGATTCTTCAGTACCTCGAAGACACTCAATCGGGTCCTGCGCTGCTGCCCAAAACACCGTTCGAGCGGGCTCAGGTTCTGGCGCTGGCCAAGGAAATCGAGTTGTACATCGAACTACCGGCTCGCGCCTGTTTCCCTGAGGCCTTTTTCGGTATGACGGTGCCGGAAGCGATCAAGGAAAAAGCCAAGGCCGAGCTGCTGCTGGGGATTGCGTCACTGGGGCGTCACGGCAAGTTCGCGCCGTACGTCGCGGGCGCAACCCTGAGCGTGGCGGACCTGTACTTCCTGTACGGCGTCAGCATCGCCTGCGCGGTTGGTAAAAAGCTCTTCGATCTGGATTTGCTGGCCGAGTTGCCAGGCGCCAAGGCGTTGCTTGAGCAATTGGAGCAGACACCGCATGCCAAACGCATTGCGGCAGACAAGGAAGCGGCGATGCCAGGGTTTTTGGCGATGATCAGCGCCAAGAAGTAAGTTTGTAGCGTTCTTCAGGACGCAATCGCGGGCAAGCCTTGCTCCTACGGATTCGTGTCGTTCACGTGTTTGCGATACGACATAAATCCTGTAGGAGCAAGGCTTGCCCGCGATGCTTTTAGCGATTTAGCGGCTGGCCAACAGCGCCTGACCGCGAACCACAGCGGCCTTCACCTGCGCCGGCGCGGTGCCGCCGATGTGGTTACGGGCATTCACCGAGCCTTCCAGGGTCAGGACGGCAAACACGTCCTGTTCGATCTGGTCGCTGAACTTGCGCAGTTCTTCCAGGCTCATCTCTGCCAGATCCTTGCCGGTTTCCACGCCGTACTTCACCGCGTGACCGACGATTTCGTGACAGTCACGGAACGGCAGGCCGCGGCGCACCAGATAATCCGCCAGGTCGGTAGCCGTGGAGAAACCGCGAAGTGCGGCTTCACGCATGATGGCGTGCTTTGGCTTGATCGCCGGGATCATGTCGGCAAAGGCCCGCAGTGAGTCGCGCAAGGTGTCGGCGGCGTCGAACAGCGGCTCTTTATCTTCCTGGTTGTCCTTGTTGTAGGCCAATGGCTGGCCCTTCATCAACGTCAGCAGGCCCATCAGCGCGCCGAACACCCGGCCGCTTTTACCGCGCACCAGTTCCGGGACGTCGGGGTTTTTCTTTTGCGGCATGATCGAGCTGCCGGTGCAGAAACGATCAGGCAGATCGATGAACTGGAACTGCGCGCTGGTCCACAGCACCAGCTCTTCGGAGAAGCGCGACAGGTGCATCATCGCGATGCTCGCAGCGGAGCAGAACTCGATGGCGAAGTCGCGATCCGAGACGTTGTCCAGCGAGTTGCCGCCAACAGCGTCGAAGCCCAGCAGTTGGGCGGTCAGCTCGCGGTCGATCGGGTAGGTAGTGCCGGCCAGTGCGGCGCTGCCGAGCGGCATGCGGTTGGTGCGCTTGCGGCAATCGACCAGGCGCTCGTAGTCGCGGCTGAGCATTTCGAACCAGGCCAGCATGTGATGACCGAAGGTCACGGGCTGTGCAGTTTGCAGGTGGGTGAAGCCGGGCATGATGGTGCCGGATTCGCGCTCTGCCTGTTCCAGCAGGCCTTTTTGCAGGCGGGTGATTTCGCCCAGGATCAGATCGATCTCGTCACGCAGCCACAGGCGGATATCGGTCGCTACCTGGTCGTTGCGGCTGCGGCCGGTGTGCAGCTTCTTGCCGGTAACGCCGATGCGGTCGGTCAGGCGCGCCTCGATGTTCATGTGCACGTCTTCAAGGTCGATGCGCCAGTCGAAGGTGCCGGCCTCGATTTCGCTCTGGATGGTCTTCAGGCCGTCGACGATGCTGTCGCGTTCGGCATCGGTCAGCACGCCGACCTTGGCGAGCATGGTGGCGTGGGCTACGGAGCCCATGATGTCGTGACGATAGAGGCGCTGGTCGAAAGTGACGGAGGCGGTGAAGCGGGCGACGAAGGCGTCGACGGGTTCACTGAAGCGGCCGCCCCAGGACTGATTGGTCTTGTCAGTGCTCATGAATTCGCTCGTGATCGGCTGAAGGAAAATGGCGTTAAAACCTGCGGTGGATAATAACAGGGTTGCCAATCCTGTCGGTGACACTGGTCGCTACGTTTTTTTCTTATTTGACCGACCATACTCAATTGAGTCGCTGCCGCGTTTACGCAACGATATTTTTCAAATGAGCACTGTCGTCGCGGCAAGCGTCTACAGTTGGACGTGAGGGTCAGCGCAATTGTCGATCATGTGCTGAGTCTCATCGAAGCGTGCGACGTCAGTGTCGAAGCCGACTATATAGAGAAGAGGGGTGTTCATATTGTGTAGCAGCAATCCCTACGGTGACGCCACGTCGCGGCTGGCTTCGAATGGAACTGCGCAGGCACCGATAAATATTGCAACCCGACGTACGGCACTTTTTGGCGCTCGCGCTAGTCTTAGCGTGGATCGCGGTGACGGATGTCACTTCACCTGTCTACGCTATCCTTGTGCGAGACTCACGCAGGAATCCAGCGCAATATGAATGTCCTGATCGTTGATGACGAACCCCAAGCCCGTGAGCGCCTGAGCCGTATGGTCGGCGAACTCGAGGGTTACAGTGTCCTGGAGCCCAGCGCCACCAATGGCGATGAGGCATTGACCCTGATCGACAGCCTGAAGCCCGATATCGTGCTGCTCGACATCCGCATGCCTGGCCTCGACGGTTTACAAGTCGCCGCAAGGTTGTGTGAACGCGAGACGCCACCGGCGGTGGTGTTTTGTACGGCCCAGGATGAATTTGCCCTGGACGCCCTGCAAGCCAGCGCGGTTGGCTACCTGGCAAAACCGGTGCGTTCGGAGCAGCTGCTCGACGCCCTGAAAAAAGCCGAGCGCCCCAACCGCGTCCAGCTCGCGGCGCTGACTCGGCCGGCGGCAGAAACCGGCAGTGGCCCACGCAGCCATATCAGTGCGCGAACCCGTAAAGGCATCGAACTGATCCCGTTGGCTCAAGTGGTCTATTTCATTGCCGACCACAAATACGTGACCTTGCGCCACGAAAGTGGCGAGGTTCTGCTGGACGAGCCATTGAAAGCCCTTGAAGACGAA
Organism: Pseudomonas sp. GW822-FHT04C11; assembly: GCF_058800905.1. Classification (NCBI taxonomy): domain Bacteria; kingdom Pseudomonadati; phylum Pseudomonadota; class Gammaproteobacteria; order Pseudomonadales; family Pseudomonadaceae; genus Pseudomonas; species Pseudomonas sp. GW822-FHT04C11. Next base: position 73,137 of record NZ_JBXAMS010000003.1, read on the forward strand.
TTTGGCGACCGGTTCGTACGTATTCACCGCAATGCACTGGTAGCCCGCGAACGTATCGAACGGCTGCAGCGCACGCCACTTGGGCATTTCCAGCTCTTTCTCAAAGGCCTCAACGGTGATGCGCTGATTGTCAGCCGACGTCATGTCGCGGGTGTGCGCAAGATGATGCAACAGCTTTAGTCCGCTGTTCGCGCACGGATTTCACTCTCCTTTACCGGACAGGTGAGGCCAGGGAGGCTGCGCTGTTTCTGATACAAGTCAAAGCGGATTTGGCTGAGCTGTTATTATCCGCTGTATCTATTCAGTACGGATTGATCCATGTCCCCTCGCGAAATCCGCATCGCTACCCGCAAAAGTGCCTTGGCCTTGTGGCAGGCCGAATACGTCAAAGCTCGTCTGGAACAGGCCCACCCGGGGCTGGTCGTGACGCTGGTGCCTATGGTCAGCCGCGGCGACAAGCTGCTCGATTCACCGCTGTCGAAAATCGGCGGCAAGGGCCTGTTCGTCAAAGAACTGGAAACCGCGCTGCTCGAAAACGAAGCCGACATTGCCGTGCACTCGATGAAAGACGTGCCGATGGACTTCCCTGAAGGCCTAGGCCTGTTTTGCATCTGCGAACGCGAAGATCCACGTGACGCCTTTGTTTCCAACACCTATGCAAGCCTCGACGAGTTGCCTCAGGGCAGCGTGGTCGGCACCTCCAGCCTGCGTCGCCAGGCACAACTGCTGACCCGCCGGCCGGACCTGCAAATCCGCTTTCTGCGGGGCAACGTCAACACTCGGCTGGCCAAGCTCGACGCCGGTGAGTACGACGCGATCATCCTCGCGGCGGCCGGTTTGATTCGGCTGGGCTTTGAAGATCGCATCAGCTCTTCGATCAGTGTCGATGACAGTCTTCCAGCAGGTGGCCAGGGTGCTGTCGGTATCGAATGCCGCAGCGCCGACACTGACATTCATGCCCTGCTTGCCCCTCTGCATCACCAGGACACCGCCACGCGGGTCACTGCCGAACGTGCGTTGAACAAGCATTTGAACGGCGGCTGTCAGGTGCCGATCGCGTGCTACGCGGTGCTCGAAGGCGAGCGGATCTGGCTGCGCGGCCTGGTGGGTGATCCGAAGGGGGGGCTGCTGCTCCGTGCCGAGGGTCGTGCGCCACGCAACGATGCCGAAGCCTTGGGTGTACGAGTTGCCGAAGACCTTCTTGGCCAGGGCGCCAACGACATTCTGAAGTCGGTCTATGGCGAGGCAGGTCACGAGTGACGGGGTGGCGCCTGCTGTTGACGCGTCCCGTGGATGATTCGGCGATGCTGACCGATATTCTTGCCGAAAAGGGGATTTTCAGCAGCAGCTTGCCGCTTTTGGAGATAGAGCCGATTCCTGTCTCTGAGACAATGCGCGAGGTGATTCAGGGTATGGATCGCTATTGCGCGGTCATTGTGGTCAGCAAGCCGGCCGCCCGAATCGGTGTGGATCTGCTTGATCGGTACTGCTCGCAATCACTGCGCTTGAAATGGTTCAGCGTGGGCGCGGCGACCGCGCAGATCCTCCAGGATCATGGGTTGGACGTCAGCTTCCCGGTGGAGGGCGATGACAGCGAAGCATTGCTTGAACTGACTCCGTTGCGCGAGGCTATCGCCCGGGCCGATGCCCGTGTGTTGATCATGCGCGGCGAGGGTGGACGTGAACTGCTCGCAGAGCGTTTGCGTGAGCAAGGTGCTAGTGTCGATTATCTGGAGCTGTACCGTCGCGGCTTGCCGCGCTATGCCGAGGGGGCATTGCCTGAGCGGATTCGAGCGGAACGCTTGAACGGCGTAGTGGTCAGCAGTGGGCAGGGATTTGAGCACCTGCGCCAATTGGCGGGCAGCGCCTGGCCTGAGTTGGCGCGGTTGCCTTTGTTTGTTCCAAGCCCTCGGGTAGCCGAGATGGCGCTGGCTGCCGGCGCCCAAACAGTTGTGGATTGTCGTGGCGCCAGTGCCGCGGCTTTGCTAACGGCGTTGCGGGAAACCCGGCCCGTTCTCTAATGCAAAGGATGGATACGTGAGCGAAACAGCCTTGCCAAAAGATAACGTCCAGCCAGCGCTCGATGCGTCGGTTGAAACTGTAAAGAGCCCTGAGCCGCGCCGTGGCTCAGGGCTGGTGATCCTGGCAATGTTGCTGGGTGCCGCGGGGGTTGCCGCTGGCGGTTGGGGGATCTGGCAGGTACGTAGCCTGCAAGCCAACAACCAGCAACAATTGGGGCAGTTGCAGGCCCTGAACGATCAAGCACAAAGCCTCAAGCTCAATGAGCAGCGCCTGTCAGCCCGGATTGAGCAATTACCGCCAGCCAATGAACTGGAAGACCGACGACGCCTGGTGATCCAGTTGCAGGGCGACCAGCAGCGCTTGAATCAGCGTCTGGAAACGGTTCTGGGCGCCAGCCGCAAGGATTGGCGCTTGGCCGAGGCCGAGCACCTGCTGCGTCTGGCCAGTTTGCGTCTGTCTGCCTTGCAGGACATCAGCAGCGCTCAGGCACTGGTGCAAGGTGCCGATGAAATCCTTCGAGAGCAGAATGATCCGGGCTCTTTCGCCGCCCGCGAGCAGATTGCGAAAAGTCTTGCTGCGCTGCGCAGTACCGAGCAACCGGATCGCACCGGGTTGTTCCTGCAACTGGGTGCCTTGCGTGATCAGGTGGCTGAACTCAGCGAACTCGCCCCGGAGTTTCATGAGCGCGATTCGCTCTCGGCCCTGACCTCCGATGGCGATGGCGCCAGTCGCTGGGCGCAATGGTGGGACCAGATTTCGCGCTACATTCGCATCGATTTCAATGCCGATAAAAACATTCGTCCATTGCTCGCCGGGCAAAGCCTGACTCAGGTCCGTCTGGCACTGAGCCTGGCGCTTGAGCAAGCGCAATGGGCCGCGCTCAACGGCCAGGCGCCGGTGTATACCCAGGCGCTGACCGAGGCGCGGGATGTGCTCAAAGGCAGCTTCAATCAGGACAACCCGCAAAGCAAAGTGATGCTCGAACAGGTTGCCGAGTTGAGCAAACAACCGGTAACGGTCATCACGCCTGACCTGGCAACCACCCTGAGCACGGTGCAGGCGTATCTGGAGCGGCGTAACGTCAGTGCCGAGGACTCGGTGAAACCTGCCGCGAGCACTACGCCGGTGACCAGCCCATGAAGCGACTTTATGTGATTGTGTTTTTGCTCATCGCCGCCGCCGGGGCGTTGGGACTGGCCATCGCCCAGCACTCGGGTTACGTGCTGATCGCCTACAAGACCTTCCGCTACGAATCGAGCCTGTGGGCGACGTTGGCGCTGGTGGCGGTGATCTGGCTGGTGCTATGGGGCATCAAGATGCTGATCGAGTTGGTGGCCACTTCCAGCGGTGTAGTCAATCCCTGGTCGAACCGCAACCGCAGTCGTCGTGTGCAAGTGGCGATCGAGCATGGCCAGCTGGACCTGGCTGAAGGTCGTTGGGCCAGCGCTCAGCGTCACTTGTCTCGCGCTGCTGAAGCCGAACGCCAGCCGCTGCTCTACTACCTGGGGGCTGCGCGAGCGGCGAACGAGCAAGGTCGTTATGACGAAAGCGACAGCTTGCTGGAGCGTGCGCTGGAGCGTCAGCCTCAGGCCGAGTTGGCGATTGCCTTGAGTCATGCGCAGTTGCAGACCGATCGTGGCGATACCGACGGTGCGCTGACAACTCTTCAGGCCATGCACGAGCGTCATCCTCACAGCGTTCAGGTCTTGCGTCAGTTGCAACGTTTGCATCAACAGCGTGGCGACTGGTCGGCGGTCATTCGCCTGCTACCGGAATTGCGCAAGGACAAGGTTCTGCCGGCCAGCGAGCTGGCAGAGCTGGAGCGTCGTGCCTGGGGTGAAAACCTCACCCTGGCAGCTCGCCGGGAGGAAGACGGTACGGTTGGATTACAGGCACTCAATCGCGCCTGGCAACAGCTGACTTCCGCTCAGCGCCAAGAACCGCAACTGGTGCTGGCCTATGCCGAACAGTTGCGACAACTGGGGGCTGAGGTCGAGGCAGAAGAGGTTTTGCGCGGGGCGCTCAAACGTAAATATGACAGCCATCTGGCGCGGCTGTATGGCTTGCTGCGTGGCAGCGATCCGGCGCGGCAACTGCACGTGGCCGAGGGTTGGTTGAAGGACCATCCTGGCGACCCAAGCTTGCTGCTGACCCTGGGGCGGTTGTGTTTGCAAAGCAGCCTGTGGGGTAAGGCACGGGACTATCTGGAAAGCAGCTTGCGGGTTCAGCGCAACCCCGAGGCCTGTGCCGAGCTCGCACGTCTGCTGGCTCAGTTGGGTGACACCGAGCGCAGCAACCAGCTCTTCCAGGAAGGCCTGGGGTTGCTGGACAAGCGCCTGCTGGCTTCGCCTTTGCCGGTGCCCGCCCGCGTGTAAGGTGCTGGACGACCGGGTCGCCCGAACGGGCGCCCCGGCGTTTGAATACCGTAAAATTCTTCCTTGTCATGCCGGGTATAGGCAGCGTCTTACAAGGGACTACATTTGATCCTGTCTCTTCTGTCGGGAATTCCCTACATCTTTGGCGAAGTCTCCGCACTGCCTTGCCTTGAAAGGCCAGAGGGCTTTCCTCTACCGTAACTGCCTGTCTCTTCTGTTACGGATAAGCCATGTCTTTGGCCTGCACACGTTCCTTGTTTTTCATGGCTTTCATAGCGGGCGCCCTGGCCTTGGGCGCTTCGTACTATCTGGAGTTCTCTATCGGGCTCAAGCCGTGCGGGCTGTGCCTGTTGCAGCGGCTTTTTCTCGTCCTGTTCACGATGGTCTGCCTGATCGCCGCGCTGCACGGGCCCAGGCGCCTGGGCTGTTTACTTTATTGGCTGCTCGGTCTGTTCTGCAGCCTGGCGGGAATGGTGACAGCGTGGCGCCAGGTGGTATTGCAAAGTGATTCGGTTCAACACGTGTCGGGGTGCTCTCCCGGTCTGGAAGGCCTGTTCACCGACATGTCCTGGCTGTGTGTTGTGGAGAGGGTTTTCAGCGGAACGGCTGACTGCGCGGAAATTTCCTGGACGCTGTTCGACCTGAGTATTCCGGAATGGAGTCTGTTGTTTTTTGTCGGAGTGACGATTCTCGGGGTTTACCAGATCGTGCGGCTGGTCTGGTATGCGTATCAGCGACCGCCCAGCGGCGAGTCGTCGCACCGGGGCAGGGCGGCTGATTAAACACTTGTATGAACTTTATCTCCTGCGTACCTTGAAGCTGTTGGCGTGCGGGCATAATCTGGCCCGCACGTATCATTGGAATTGTTGCTCGATGGTGCTCAGCCTGGCCAAATCTTGATTTTCAAGTTTTGCGGCGAGTGCGGGCGGCATTACCCATAAGGGAAGAGAGATCACCATGCTCGAAAGTTGTCAGAATGCTCAGGAACGCTGGGGTGGAGTGCATCTGCTGATCGATCGTTGGTTGCAGGAGCGTCACGAACTGGTTCGAGCCTATGATGCTCTCGGCGCCAAGCCTGAGACTCTGGGCGAAAACCGCAAGCCGTTGCAGGAGTTCTGTGGTGTCCTGGTCGATTACGTCTCTGCCGGCCACTTCGAAATCTACGAACAACTGACGGGCGAAGCCAAGGCGTTCGGTGATACACGCGGGCTTGAATTGGCTGAAACCATTTACCCGCGCATCGACGTGATCACCGAGAAGCTGCTGGCGTTCAACGATCTCTGCGATGCAGGCAAGTGCGTTGCCGAGAAATTCCAGGAGCTCGGCGGTCTGTTGCACGAGCGCTTCGAACTGGAAGATTGCCTGATCGAAGTGCTGCACACGGCCCACAAGGAAGAAACTCCAGAGCAAGCCTGAGTTTCTCCTCGATACAAACGATCCCTGAAACGGTGCGCATTGCGCACCGTTTTTCGTTTGGGCGATTGCTCAGCCCGTCGCGCCGAGCAGTTCGATTTCAAACACCAGCGGCGTGAACGGCGCAATCAGGTCCCCCGCGCCATCGGCGCCGTAGGCTTGCGCGGATGGAATCACCAGGCGCCATTTCGCACCCACCGGCATCTGTTGCAACGCACTGCGCCAGCCACTGATCACGCTGTCGAGGCTGAACCATTGCGCCTGGTTGTTCTGATCGAACACCGTGCCATCGGGCAGCTTGCCAATGTAGCGAACCTGCACCTTGCCATTGGGTCCGGCCTTGGCGCCGCTGCCCGCGACCAGTTCGGTCAGGAGGATGCCATCCGCCAGTTCGCGAACCCCTGGTTTTGCCTTCTCGGCCGTCAGGAAACGTTGCTCCTTGTCCAGGGCAACTTCGCTTTGCGGCACGGCGGGTTGCTCGGCCATTTGTGCTTCGTGCTCGGCGAGAATCTGCTCGATTTGCTGATCCTTCAGCGCCAGTGGCTTGCCTTGATAGGCTTGTTGCAATCCCTCCACCAGTGCCTGGATTTGCAGATCGGGAGCCTCCAGGCGCAGACGTTCACCCAGACTGGCACCGAGGCTGTAGGCGAGATCATGGGCGTCGGTTTCCGTAGCTTTTTCTGCGGCTTGAGCCATTGAAAAAAACACGCACAAGGGTAAAAAAAGGTAACGCGACATGGGCACTCTCCAGCCTGAGATGGGGAGGATTATGCCAGTGAGAATGCTGTGACCGGTGAACTGCTTTTAAGTGTGCGCAGAACATTTTCAAATCGCTGCAACGCCCGGCACTCGATACTGTCAACATGCCCTAGCGGCGGTAGCAGCAGAGGTCTAGTATGAGCCGCACTCACGTCAGCCAGGAGGTAAACCATGTCGGCCAATAAGAAGCCTGTAAATACTCCGTTGCACTTACTCCATCAGCTCTCGGGCAGCTTGCTCGAGCATTTGGAAAACGCTTGTTCCCAAGCCTTGGCTGATGCTGAAAAACTGCTCGCCAAACTGGAAAAGCAGCGCGGAAAAGCACAGGAAAAACTGCACAAATCTCGCACCAAATTGCAGGACGCTGCGGCGGCCGGCAAAGCCAAGGCACAAGCCAAGGCCAAAGATGCGGTTCAAGAACTTGAAGACCTGCTGGACGCGCTCAAGGAGCGTCAGTCCGAGACTCGCAGCTACATTCTGCAACTCAAGCGTGATGCCCAGGAAAGCCTGAAACTGGCCCAGGGTATTGGTCGCGTGAAAGAGGCTGTCGGCAAAACGCTGACCCTGCGTTCGGCCAAGCCAGCCGCCGCTGCTGGCACCACGAAAAAACCGGCTGCCAAACCGGTAGCTGCCAAGGCGCCGGCCAAGGCTCCAGCGAAAGCCGCCGCCAAACCTGCAGCGAAAAAACCAGTCGCTGCCAGTGCTGCCAAACCGGCTGCCAAACCGACCGCTGCCAAACCAGCTGCCGCTAAACCAGCAGCCAAACCGGCTGCTAAAACTGCCGCCGCCAAACCTGCCGCAGCGAAACCAGCTGCAAAAACTGCTGCCAAACCAGCAGCCAAAACCGCTGCGGTGAAACCGGCTGCCAAGCCAGCTGCTAAACCGGTTGCTGCAAAACCTGCCGCCAAGCCAGCGGCCAAAACCGCAGCTGCCAAAGCGCCGGCCAAGCCCGCAGCTAAACCCGCCGTCGCTGCCAAGCCAGCAACGTCCAGCGCTGCCAAACCGGCTGCTGCGAAACCTGCAACGTCTGCTGCCAAACCAGCAGCCAAGCCGGCGGTGAAAAAGCCAGTCGTGGCCAAACCTGCCGCCGCAAAACCAGCTGCAGCAAAACCGGCGACCGCACCAGCGGCTGCCAAGCCTGCGACGCCTGCACCGGCGGCTTCACCTGCTCCATCCGCAAGCACGCCAGCCGCTTCGCCTGCACCGGCAGCGGCTGCAAGCACTGCCAGCACCCCGACCAGCGCTTCCTAAGTGCCGGTCACTGCGACGCGCAGCTGATTCAGCGCGTCGCGGTTCAGGTTGGCGGCGCTCGCCGCCAACCCTTCCAGCCACACGGCAAGGTCTTTGGCTTGACCCTGCGGCCATGCTTGCGCCGCATTTTCCAGACGCAACAACAGTTGCCGCTCCGCTTCCAGCTCCAGAGCTTTGACTTGCGTGCGTAACGTATTCAGTTCCTCGTCGTCGAGGGCAGCGGCTTTCCATTGCGTGCGCAGTTGTCGAAGCGGTTGCACGACTTCCGCATGCCATGGCCCTGCCAGGTGCTGGAGGTGTTGCAGGCGTTGTGCATTGCATCTCACGCCGCGCTGTCCGAGCCAGGCGGCGCACAACAACAGGCAAACGTCGGCGCCGGCTGCTTGCAGCTTCAGGCAGGCGTCCTCAACACCCGCTCGGGTGTAGAGGGTCAGGGAAAAGCTCCACAGGTCAGAGGACATAGTGCTACTCGCGCCAGTTGCGAGCGAAGCTGGTAGACTCCGCCGCCATTATGATTCGACTTCAGAACCTGACTTTACAACGTGGCCCGCAACGTCTGCTAGAAGACGCCGAGCTGACCCTGCACGCCGGTCACAAAGCCGGCCTGATCGGTGCCAACGGCGCCGGCAAATCCAGCCTGTTCGCCTTGATCCGGGGCGAACTGCACCCGGACTCGGGTGACTGCTTCCTGCCGGCCGACTGGCGCATCGCCCACATGCGCCAGGAGATCGAGACGCTCGAACGCCTGGCGGTCGACTACGTGCTCGATGGCGACCTGCGCCTGCGTGAGGTGCAACGCGACCTCGCCGCCGCCGAAGCCGCCCATGACGGTGCCGCGCAGGCGCGTCTGCACGCAGAACTCGACAGCGCCGACGGGTACACCGCCGATGCCCGGGCGCGCAAGTTGCTTGCGGGTCTGGGGTTCACCAACGAACAGATGGATCGTCAGGTCGGAGATTTCTCCGGTGGCTGGCGGATGCGCCTGAACCTGGCGCAGGCGCTGATGTGCCCGTCGGACCTGTTGCTGCTCGACGAACCGACCAACCACTTGGACCTCGACGCGATTATCTGGCTGGAAGAGTGGCTCAAGAGCTACCCTGGCACCTTGCTGCTGATTTCCCACGACCGCGATTTCCTCGACGCCGTGGTCGATCACGTGGCTCACGTCGACCAGCGCAAGATTACCCTCTATCGCGGTGGCTACTCGGCGTTTGAGCGTGCCCGTGCCGAACGTCTGGCCCAGCAACAACAGGCCTACGAGAAGCAACAGGCGCAACGTGCGCACATGGAAAGCTACATCGCCCGCTTCAAGGCCCAGGCCACCAAGGCCCGTCAGGCCCAGAGCCGGATCAAGGCGCTGGAGCGGATGGAGGAGCTGTCCGCCGCCCACGTCGATTCGCCGTTCGACTTCGTCTTTCGCGAGTCGGTGAAGATTTCCAGCCCATTGATCGACCTCTCCGACGCCCGTCTGGGTTATGGCGAGCGAGCCGTGCTGGAGAAGGTCAAGCTGCAACTGATTCCTGGCGCACGGATCGGTTTGCTCGGCCCCAACGGTGCCGGTAAATCGACCCTGATCAAAAACCTTGCCGGTGAACTCGAACCGTTGTCCGGCCGCTTGACCCGTGGCGAAAACACTGTGGTCGGCTACTTTGCCCAGCATCAGCTGGATTCGCTGGATTCCAAGGCCAGCCCGTTGCTGCATTTGCAGCGTCTGGCGCCGACTGAACGCGAGCAGACCCTGCGCGACTTCCTCGGCGGTTTCGACTTCCGCGGTGCGCGGATCGACGAGCCGGTGCTGAATTTCTCCGGTGGTGAAAAGGCCCGTCTGGCACTGGCGTTGATCGCCTGGGGCCGGCCAAACCTGTTGCTGCTCGACGAACCGACCAACCACCTGGACCTGGAAATGCGCCTGGCGCTGACCATGGCCCTGCAGGAATTCAGTGGCGCAGTGCTGGTGGTCTCCCACGATCGTCATCTGCTCAAAAGCACCACGGATAACTTCTACCTGGTGGCCGACGGCAAGGTCGAAGAGTTCGACGGCGATCTGGAAGACTACGCCCGTTGGCTGGTCGATTATCGCCAGCGCAATGCGCCGGTGAACAACTCGCCGGTCAATCCGGACAAGACCGACAAGAAAGCCCAGCGTCAGGCTGCTGCTGCGTTGCGTCAGCAACTGGCGCCGCACAAGCGCGAGGCCGACAAGCTCGAAGCCGAGTTGGGCAAGTTGCACGAGAAGCTGGCGAAGATCGAAACCAGCCTCGGCGACAGCGCCGTCTACGAAGCCGCCCGCAAGGACGAGTTGCGTGATCTGCTGGCCGAACAGGCCAAGCTGAAAGTGCGCGAAGCCGAGCTTGAAGAAACCTGGATGGAAGCCCTGGAACTGCTCGAAAGCATGCAGGCAGAGCTGGAAGCGCTGTCCTGATAGCGGCCTGCCAGCGTTCGGTATGACGCTGGCGCGGCAGCGAAGCGTTGTCGAGCAGCTTCGGAAAATAAGCCGGGCTGCCGCTAACGCTGGTCGGCAGGGCCATTTTTCTGCAAAAAAACGATAGTCATTCACAGGCCAGCGCATTAGCTTAGACGTCTATAACGAGTCTGAGTCGAGGTGTGTGATGGTGCTTGAGACATGGCTGGCGTTTTTTGCCGCCTGTTGGGTGATCAGTCTTTCCCCGGGCGCCGGTGCTATTGCGTCGATGTCCTGTGGTTTGCAATACGGTTTCTGGCGCGGCTACTGGAACGCCCTTGGCCTGCAACTGGGGCTGGCGATGCAGATTGCGATTGTCGCCGCCGGTGTGGGCGCGATCCTCGCCGCATCGGCCACGGCCTTCTACGCGATCAAATGGTTTGGCGTGGCGTACCTGGTGTATCTGGCGGTCAAGCAATGGCGCGCACTGCCCAGCAACATGAGCGATGACGCGGCCATTCGGCAGATCGGCAAACCGCTGGCGCTGTTGTTTCGCGGGTTCCTGGTGAATGTCAGCAACCCTAAAGCGCTGGTATTCATGCTGGCGGTGCTGCCGCAGTTCATCGACCCGCACGCGCCGTTGGTGGCGCAGTACCTGATCCTGGGCATAACGATGATCTGCGTGGACCTGATCGTGATGGCCGGCTATACCGGCCTCGCTTCCAAGGTACTGCGACTGCTGCGCACACCCAAGCAACAACGACGGATGAACCGTACGTTTGCCGGCCTGTTCATTGGTGCGGCCGGGCTGCTGGCGACCATTCGCAGAGCAGCGGTATAACACCCGCAACGCACAAAAAAGGCGACCTCAAGAGGTCGCCTTTTTCGTTCCCGCGAATGTTACTCAGCGCAGAATAACCGGCGCCGTATCCTGCGGCAGGTTATTGCGCAGCGGTGCTTGCCCCGGCTGTTGCTGAACGCCGCGACCGAGTTGCTCGGCCAACTGACGGGCCACATCCTCACCCAGCGACTTGGACACATCACGTACCACCCGTGGGCGATTCAGCGACACTTTGACATCGTTGCCGTTGACCAGCTTGGTGTCCTGGCCTTCACCCATGGCGGTGAACGCCGAGGTGATTTCAAACGTCCGGGTATTGATCAGGCTGAAGTCCGCCACCAGGTTCAGGCCGAGAATCGCCGAGTAGCTGTCGGTGTTGGCCAGCGAGGTGATGTCGCGGGTGAAGTCGATATCCGACAGGGTGCCGAACAACACATAGTCGGCGCCCTTGTAGTTACCGGCCTTGATCCGCTTGATCACGTCGTAGACGTCTTCCTTGGACTTGGCCGTGTACGGCGTGCCCTGCACCAGCTGGAACATCCCGGACTTGAGAATCTCGCCCTTGATGTCGCCGGTGAACTTGCGAAGCTCGCCTTGCTCGATATAGCTGCTGCTGGCCTCGACCTCGTTGTAGCTCGACGAGCCGCTGGCGTGGTACATGCCCGCCTGCATGTTGCTCTGAGCAGAGACGATGTGGATGTACTGCTCCACCCGCTCTTGGTAGGCGAGGTCGGTGACCGCGATTTTCGGGGCCGCCTGCGCGCCAAACGCGCAGGCCAGGGCCATGATGCCAATCCATGCACGCATTGCTTAACGCTCCGTGGTTTTGCGGATCTCTTTCTCGTCCATCCACTCGGCCAGGCCGCTTTCAACGTCGATCAGTTGCAGGCTGAACTTGTAGAAAACGTCCTTGTAATCGCTGCTGCGCTTGACGATCGAGCTGATCGAACCTTCAAGACGGTATTTGGCGGCGATCATGTTGCCGGTCTTGGCCACGGTGCCTTTCTTGTACAGGCCGCTCTGGTTTTGCAGCTTGAGCTGGTCAACCTGGCTCTGCATCGCGGTGTTGTCGCTGGCAAAACGGGCGGTACCGGACTTCATCAGTTGAGTCTTGATGCTGGTGGTGATTTCGCGGGTATCGATGTATTCGCTGGTCTTGTTCTTCACGTCGTAGACCTGCACGACCGGGCGGCCCTGCAAGATGCCGGACTGGGCCAGGGAACGGGTCATGGACTCGGCGATCATCTGCAGGTCAGTGGAACCGAACTCGTTGGTCACCAGCTCCACAGCCTTGCTGTCGCCGTAACCGATGTTTTTCCCGCCCAGGACCGGCGAGTTGTTGGCGCAGCCGCTGGCCAGAAGGGCGACCACGGCGAGGAACGAAAAGCGTGCAAACATGGGAGTGTCTCTCTGTCACGAAATAGGGGGGCTTAAGGAGTTTTGACTTCAAGGCGGAAGTCGGTGGCCTTGGGCACAGGCGCGATGGCTGGCAGGAACGTGGCCTGCGCGGCATACAGGTTCAGGGTTTTCCAGCTTTCTTCATCGGCCACCGGGAAGCCGTCATCGCCCAGCCAGACGAAGCGGTAGTACATCGTCATGTTGGTGTGGCTGGTGTTGTTCAGCGCGACCTTGACGGTCAGGAAACCGTTTTCACGGGCGACCCGCATCGCGCCTATGGCGATGTTGTTGAACTTGTTCATCACCACGACTGTGCTCGCGGCACTGCCGGGCGCAGGTGGCGGCGGGGTGGCGCAACCGGCCAGCAGAGCCAGGGTGGCGACAGTAATCAGTTTGAAACGCATGGAGAAGCTCCGCTTAAGGTTGTTTGACGCTGGCCACGACTTGCGGGGTGGCGCTAGGGATCACGTGGGCGGCGGCGCCACTGGCGAACACCTGATTGCCCACCGTACGCAGGCTGATCACCTGGAAGCGCTGATCGACCTTGACCGTGATTCGCGAACCGCCCAGAGCGTTTGGCAGGCTCAGTTGATGCTCGCCTTTGGCCAGGCGTAGGCGCACCACCTGGGTGTTGTCGGGCAGGGTGCGCCAGGTGCGGGTATCCGCGCCCTCCATCACCGCCGACGAAATACCCACGGCCAGACCGGCCAGTGGATTGGTCTCGTTGATCTTCTTTTGCGCCACAGCGCGAGTTATCGCGCGGACGGTGGTGCGCAGGATGATCCCGGGCATATCGTCACGCAGTGCGCGACGGGACATGGCCGTAGTGCTGTTGAGCTGGGTCAGGTTCTGTTGCTGGCCGTCGACGCCGATCTGCGCGTAAGTCACGGTCGAGGTGTCAGGCTTGATCACCGGGAATGACAACGGCGTGATCACCACGTTGTTGCTGATCGGCAGTGGCAGCGGGATGCGAATCGAGTCGCGGGCTGGCGCGAGGCCGCTTTGCACGACGATCAGGATGTCGCTTTCTTCGCTTTTGCCAGCCGGCTTGTCCAGGTTCAGCAGCGCTTGTTCGAGCAACGGCGTGTTGGGGCGCAGTTCGGCGGCTTTGCGATAGCCCGGCGCGGCCAGGTCTTTTTCACCCAGGGCTTCGTAGACGAAACCGGCCAGGTAATGACTGAATGCGCTCTGATAGCTGTTCTTCAGGCCGACCACTTCAGGCGCGTCGAGACTCGCCACCGGGTAACCCTGCAGGTCCTTGTACTGAGTCTTGACGCCTTGCTTCTCGGCCTCGTCCTCGCGCTTGAGGTATTCCTTGTCGCGCAGTTCGGCGATCACCGCTTCACGTTCGTGGGTTTTCTTGATTTCGGTACGGGCACCGTCGAAATCGTTCACCGCCAGCAGGTTCAAGGCCATTTGCGTGGTCAGCATGACTTTTTCGTAGTCATAGCCTTCGTAGCGGCGGACCTTGTCATTGACCAGAAAGCTGCCGAACTGGGTCAGGTATTTGTCGGTGTCCAGCTTGACCGACTCTTCCCAGGTACCGACGACCTGGTCCGCGCTTCTCCAGGCGGTCTGGCTGCCGGTCAGGTCACCCTTGGCGCGCAGCAGTTCACCTTTCTCGAAGTAATAGAGCAGGTCCTTGTTTTCACCTGTGTTGTTCTTTTCCAGCAGTGTCAGTGCGGCGTCGACGTGACCGCTGGCCAACTGCTGGTTGGTTTGCTGCAGTTCTGTGTCGTAGCTGCGAAAGGCCGAACAACCGGCAAGCAAAGTGACTGCGCTGAGCGCGATCGAGGTGAGGGCGCGGGATGCCATGAGTACTTCTTCCCTGAGTTTAAACAGCCGAGCGTGCTGGTCGGGCTGGGTGAACCAATCGACAGGGAAAATGGCTTTCCATGCCAAATCCTCATAAAAAGAGGAGCTTAAATGCCCGATCGCAATAACGAGGGCGCGGCATTATAAGCGCGGATACTGGCTATGTGATGGCTTTTTAATTTCATTTTTTCTATTGGTGCCACCATCCGGGAGGTGTCCGAATCCTCAAACTGTGGACGACAAAGCTTGAGCGGAAAGCATTGAGAGTGAACAATGTGTTACTTCGTATTATCAATTGAGATTCATTCATGACTGCCCCGTCCCGTTTCCTGGCCTGGCTGGTGTTCCCTTTGTTTGCCCTGTGCAGTTTCAACCTGCTGGCCGACACGCTGGAAGGTGCGCCACAGGCACTGCATTTACTCGATTACATCGGTGCCGATTATCCGGCGACCGTGGAGGCGGGCCAGGTCATCGATGACGGCGAATACCGCGAACAGCTGGAGTTTCTTGGCGTTTTGCAGGGGCTGATCGTTGCGCTGCCGGCCAAACCCGAGCGAGCGGAAATTGAGCAGGGCGTGAGCAATCTGCGCAACGCGGTGACCCAGCGTCAGGACGGTGCGGAGGTGGCCCGACAAGCGCGGCAATTGGGCGCGAAACTGGCGGTGGCGTATGAAGTCAGTCAGGCACCGATCATTACCCCGGATCCCACGCGCGGTGCGCCGTTGTACGCGCAGCACTGCTCGGTGTGCCATGGCGACGCCGGTGCCGGTGATGGTCCTGCAGGTGTTGGCCTGACGCCGCCACCGGCCAATCTGCGTGATGCCACGCGGCTCGACCGCCTGAGCCTGTACGCGATCTACAGCACGTTGGGGCAGGGCATCGAAGGCACGGACATGCCAGCCTTCGCCGATCAACTCGACGAGCGTCAGCGCTGGGATCTGGCGACCTACATCGCCGCGTTCAGCGCCGATCCGGCTGCGGCCAAAAGTGAAAAGAACTTCAACCTTGCCGACCTTGCCCGGCAGACCCCGATGGAAGTGCTGGCGGCCGAAGGCCCTCAGGCAGCCGCCACGTTCCGCGCCCAGCGCGCCCAACCGCCGCAGGTCAAGCGTGGCCCGGCGCAGTTGCTCGATTACACCGCCGCGACCCTCGACAAGAGCCTGGCCGCTTACCGTGCCGGCGAGCGCGAGCAGGCTTATGACCTCTCGGTAGCGGCGTACCTGGAGGGCTTCGAACTGGTCGAAAGCTCGCTGGACAACGTCAACACCGTAGTGCGCAAAGACACTGAAAAATCCCTGATGGCTTACCGTCAGTCGTTGCAGGACGGGCTGCCGATCGAGCAAGTCGAGCAACGGCTGGCGTTTGCCAAAACCAAGCTGAAGGAGTCCGCGGACCTGCTGGGCAGCGATGGTTTGAGCTGGTCGCTGAGCTATGTCTCCGGCTTGCTGATTCTGTTGCGCGAAGGGCTGGAAGCGATTCTGGTCCTGGCTGCGGTGCTGGCGTTCTTGCGCAACACCGGTCAGCAGTCGGTGATTCGCAGCGTCAACATCGGTTGGGGATTGGCACTGGTGGCCGGTCTGGCGACCTGGGCGCTGGCGGCGTACGTGATCGATGTCAGCGGTGCCCAGCGCGAGTTGCTGGAAGGCTGCACCGCATTGTTTGCCAGTGTCATGGTGCTCTGGCTCGGGGTGTGGATGCACGACCGTCGCCACGCGGCGGCCTGGCAGGATTACATCAAGAGCAGCCTGGTCAGCGGCGGTGGGCGTTTCGGGTTTGCCGCGCTGGCGTTTTTCTCGGTCTACCGCGAGCTGTTCGAAGTGGTGCTGTTTTACGAAACCCTGTGGCTGCAAGCCGGCCCGGCCGGGCATAACGCGGTATTGGCAGGTGGCGCCACGGCGCTGGTGCTGTTGATTGGTCTGGCCTGGGTGATCCTGCGCGGTTCGGCGAAACTGCCGCTGGCGCTGTTCTTCGGGATCAACGCCGGTTTGCTCTGCGCGTTGTCGGTGGTGTTCGCCGGGCATGGCGTCAAGGCCTTGCAGGAGGCCGGGATCTTCGGCACTCGTCCGGTGCCATTCTTTGACTTCGACTGGTTGGGGATTCACGCTGACGCTTATTCGCTGGGTGCGCAGGCGGTGGCGATTCTGGCGATTGTCGTGCTGTATAGCCGTAGTCGCATGGCGGAGAAGCGGCGGGTGCAAGTGTCTTAACCGTATTCGCTGCGCTCATTATCGCGGGCAAGCCTTGCTCCTACGGATTCGTGTCGTTCACGTGTTTGTGGCACGACAGGAAACCCTGTAGGAGCAAGGCTTGCCCGCGATGCTTTTGAAAGAGGTAAACACAATGCGTGTCTGGATCGATGCCGACGCCTGCCCTCGGGCAGCCAAGGACCTGGTGGTGAAGTTTGCGCTCAAGCGCCAGTTTGAGGTGGTGATGGTGGCCGGGCAGCCGCAGATCAAGCCGGGCCTGGCCCTGGTGAAGTTGATCGTGGTGCCGAGCGGCCCGGATGCCGCCGACGATTACCTGGTGGAGCACGCAATCCCGGGTGAGTTGGTGATTTGCAGCGATGTACCGCTGGCCGACCGCTTGGTGAAGAAAGGCGTTGCCGCGCTGGATCCGCGGGGCAAGGAGTTCGATGCGCAGAACATGGGCGATCGGTTGGCGGTGCGTAACCTGTTCACCGACCTGCGCGAGCAGGGCCAAATGGGGGGCGGGCCAGCGCCGTTTGGCGATCGCGAGAAGCAGGCGTTCGCCAATGCGCTGGACCGGATCATCACCCGGCTATCCCGAAAACCCTGACAAGCCCCCTCGCCACAAAGCTCTCGACTGTCAGAGAAGGTTTACGCATTCTCGTGAGTCAGTTCCAGTACCCGATCAACCAGCTTGTTGATCCCTGAAGCCGCTTCGCTGATCGATTGCGCCAGCATATAGGCCGGAGTGCTGACCAGTTTGCGTGCCTTGTCTTCGATGATCTCGCCGACGGCGCAATCGACATGGGTCGCGCCCATACGGGTCATGGCGGCGGCGGTGTCGGCGTCGTTGCCGATGGTGCAGGTCACGCCCGGGCCGTAGATTTTCGCCGCCAACGCCGGCGAGATGCAGATCAGGCCAACCGGTTTGCCGGCTTCGGCAAAGGCTTCGGCCAGCGCCAGGACATCTGGCTGAATGCTGCAACCGGCGCCTTCGATGGCGAAGTTGGACAGGTTCTTCGCCGCACCAAAACCACCGGGCACGATCAACGCATCGAAGTCTTCGGCGTTGGCCTCGCGCAGGTCTTTCACTTGCCCGCGGGCAATGCGCGCCGACTCCACCAGCACGTTGCGCGACTCGGGCATTTCTTTGCCCGTCAGGTGGTTGATCACATGCAATTGCGCGATATCAGGGGCGAAACACTGCACCTGCGCGCCGCGTTGGTCGAGGCGCAGCAGGGTCATCACGCTTTCATGGATCTCGGCGCCGTCATACACGCCACAGCCGGAAAGTATCACTGCAACTTTTTTGCTCATGGGTTCTTCTCCAGTTTCATGGCGTTAAATGTCCACTAATTTGTCACTCGTTGCCATAGGGTTATTTCACGGCTACACCTAGGATCAGTCATCACCATTGCGATCAGGTCGCGTCATGGACTTCATTCTGTATGCGGTGCCGTTTTTCTTCGTGTTGATTGCCATCGAGCTGCTGGCGGATCGTTGGCGCGGGGTGCGTAATTATCGCCTGGCCGATGCGATCAACAGCCTCAGCACCGGCGTGTTGTCGACCACCACCGGCCTGCTGACCAAAGGTGTGGGGCTGGTGACGTACGCGTTCGCGCTGAAGCATCTGGCGTTGTTCGAGCTGTCGGCCGAGAGCATTTGGGTCTGGGTGTTCGCCTTTGTCCTCTATGACTTCTGCTACTACTGGCTGCACCGCATGGGGCATGAGCGCAACATCCTTTGGGCGGCGCATTCGGTGCATCACCAAAGCGAGGACTACAACCTCTCCACGGCGTTGCGCCAGACCAGCACCGGGTTCCTGCTGAGCTGGATTTTCTACCTGCCGATGGCGGTACTCGGCGTGCCGCTGCTGGTGTTCGTCAGCGTCGCGGCGCTGAACCTGTTGTATCAATTCTGGGTTCACACCAAACACATCCCCAAGCTCGGCTGGTTCGAATGGTTCTTCGTCACGCCCTCCAACCATCGGGCTCACCATGCGCAGAACGCGCTCTACATGGATCGCAACTACGGTGGGGTGTTCATTATCTGGGATCGGCTGTTTGGCTCGTTCCAGGAAGAGGACGACAACGAACCGGTGATTTTTGGCGTGACCACACCGTTGGCGAGCTGGAACCCGTTGTGGGCGAACGTGCAGTTCTATGCGCAGTTATGGGCCGATGCACGACGCGCCGAACGCTGGTGGGACAAGCTGCGAATATGGTTCATGCGCACCGGTTGGCGGCCGGCGGACGTGGCGGCGAAGTACCCGATGAACAAGCCGGACCTGAGTCAGTTCCGCAAATTCGAGGTGCCGCTGGATGGGCGACAGCAGGTGTATATCGCGCTGCAGTTTTGCTTGTACATCGCGCTGGGCAGCTACCTGATGAATCTGCAGCGAAGCTTGCCAGCTGCGGCCCTGGTGTTGGGTTGGGGGGCGGTGGCGCTGGGTTTGTTTGTGCTGGGCGTGGCGCTGGAGAATCGCCCACAGGCGTTGAAGCTGGAGTTGCTGCGGCTGGCGCTGAACCTGCCGCTGGTCTGGCTGGCGCCGCTGGTCGGGCTATGGCCGGCCAGCGCGGTGGGCTGGATCGGCCTGCTCAGTTACAGCCTGCTCAGCGGCATCGGTCTCTACTGCTGCAAAAACCGCATCACTCGACTGGCGTCGTAGGTTCGCTGCTCTTGGCCTCTTCAGCTTGCAGGAGCTGATCGTCTTCGTAGATCTGCTTGGCGAGGCGAGCATTCTTGAAACGCCGGCGCAGCCAGAGGCAGAAGCCCAGCACCAGCAGGGCGCCGAGTACCCACAGTTCGTACTTCTTGACGCTGCCGAGCATGCCTTCGAGCACCGCGCCAAAGTGGTAAGCGGCAGCCGCCAGGGCGCTGGCCCAGATCGCTGCACCAATACCATTGAGTATCAGGTAGCGTCCCGGCGGGTAACCCGACAGGCCGATGGCCACGGGCATTACCGTGCGCAGGCCGTAGACGAAGCGAAAGCTCAGCACCCAGATGTCCGGGTGCTTGCGGATATGCTCCAGCGCCCGATCACCCATCAGTTGCCAGCGTGGTTTGCGCGCCAGCAGTTTGCGGCCGTGCTTGCGCCCCAGGAAGTACCACAGCTGATCGCCGGCGTAACTGCCGAAGAACGCCACGATTACCACCAGGTTGATGTCCATGTATCCGCGGAACGCGAGGAAGCCTGCGAGTACCAGAATGGTTTCGCCTTCGAAGAACGTCCCGAGGAAAAGGGCAAAGTAGCCGAAGTCATGCAGAAATTGTTGGAGCATTGTCTGGGTGCTGGCGAAATGAACGCGCAGCCTAACCCTTCAGGCACATTCAGGAAAGTGTCGAAATGTGTCTCGACGTGAACATTTCCTACAAGGACAATGGTTGCGACTACAGGTCGCAGGGGTGCACATAACTGTAATGTGTTGGTCATAATGACCGCTTATAACTGTCACGCTCGCCCGTCAGCGCGGGCTCAGGAGTCTGCCGTGAGCTTTACCCCCGCCAATCGTTTGTTTCCTGCAACCCGCCTGCGTCGCAACCGTCGTGATGAATTTTCTCGTCGTCTGGTCCGTGAAAACGTCCTGACCACCAATGACCTGATTCTTCCGGTCTTCGTGCTCGACGGCGAAAACCGTCGCGAAGCGGTTACCTCGATGCCAGGTGTCGAACGCCTGACGATCGACCTGTTGCTTGAAGAAGCGGCCCGGTGGGTCGAGCTGGGCATTCCAGCCGTGGCGCTGTTCCCGGTGACCCCGGCCGAACTCAAATCCCTCGACGCTGCCGAGGCGTGGAACCCGGAGGGTATCGCCCAGCGTGCCACCCGTGCCCTGCGTGCACGCTTCCCGGAGCTGGGGGTGATTACCGACGTAGCGCTGGACCCGTTCACCACCCACGGTCAGGACGGTATTCTGGATGAAGAAGGGTATGTGCAGAACGACGTCACCGTCGATGCGCTGGTCAAACAGGCCTTGTCCCACGCCGCTGCCGGTGCGCAGGTGGTGGCTCCGTCGGACATGATGGACGGCCGCATCCAGGCGATTCGTGAAGCGCTGGAGCTGGCCGGTCACGTCAACGTGCGGATCATGGCTTACTCGGCCAAGTACGCCAGCGCCTATTACGGTCCGTTCCGCGATGCGGTGGGTTCGGCGCTGAACCTGGGCAAGGCCAACAAGGCGTCCTATCAAATGGACCCGGCCAACGGCAACGAAGCCCTGCACGAAGTGGCGGCGGACTTGTCAGAAGGCGCGGATATGGTCATGGTCAAACCAGGCATGCCGTACCTGGACATCCTTTACCGGGTCAAAGAAGAATTTAAAGTGCCGACCTTTGTCTATCAGGTCAGCGGTGAGTACGCGATGCACATGGCAGCAATCCAGAATGGCTGGCTGAGCGAAGGGGTTATTCTAGAGTCCCTGACCGCTTTTAAACGCGCTGGAGCTGATGGCATCCTGACTTACTTTGCCGTACGTGCCGCTCAATTGTTACGAGAGCAACAATAGCCCTCCCAGGAACATCCGATGAATACCGAAGGACTTACTGAAGTTGCCGTAAAAGAAGCTCAACCCCTGGTTGAGCCTGTCGTCGAAATCGAGCCTGCCCCGCCCGCGGTGGTGGTAGCCGAAGCTGCACCGGTGGCGCCGGCAGTCGCGATTCCGGGTCTGGATGACAGCAGCCTGTACATCCATCGCGAACTGTCGCAACTGCAGTTCAACATCCGCGTGCTGGAGCAGGCGCTGGATGAGTCCTATCCCTTGCTGGAACGGCTGAAGTTTTTGCTGATCTTCTCCAGCAACCTGGACGAGTTCTTCGAGATTCGTGTTGCCGGGCTCAAGAAACAGATCACTTTCGCCCGTGAACAAGCCGGTGCCGACGGCTTGCAACCGCATCAGGCGCTGGCGCGCATCAGCGATCTGGTGCACGGTCACGTCGATCGCCAATACGCGATCCTTAACGACATCCTGCTGCCGGAACTGGAAAAACATCAGGTCCGCTTCATTCGTCGCCGCTACTGGACCACCAAACTCAAGACCTGGGTGCGCCGCTATTTCCGCGACGAGATCGCGCCGATCATCACCCCGATCGGTCTCGACCCGACGCACCCGTTCCCGTTGCTGGTGAACAAGAGCCTGAACTTCATCGTCGAACTCGAAGGTATCGATGCGTTCGGTCGCGATTCCGGTCTGGCGATCATCCCGGCCCCGCGTTTGCTGCCGCGTGTGATCAAGGTGCCGGAAGAAGTCGGTGGCACCGGCGACAACTATGTGTTCCTGTCGTCGATGATCCACGCTCACGCCGACGACCTGTTCCAGGGCATGAAGGTCAAGGGCTGCTACCAGTTCCGCCTGACCCGAAACGCAGACCTGGCGGTCGACACCGAAGACGTCGAAGACCTGGCCCGCGCGCTGCGCGGTGAGCTGTTCTCCCGTCGCTACGGTGACGCGGTGCGTCTGGAAGTCGCGGACACCTGCCCGAAACACCTGTCCGACTACCTGCTCAAGCAGTTCAACCTGAGCGAGACCGAGCTGTATCAGGTCAACGGTCCGGTCAACCTGACGCGGCTGTTCAGCATCACCGGCCTGGACAGTCACCCGGAGCTGCAATACACGCCGTTCACCCCGCAGATCCCGAAACTGCTGCAGAACAGCGAGAACATTTTCAGCGTGATCAGCAAGCAGGACATTCTGCTGCTGCACCCGTTCGAGTCCTTCACTCCGGTGGTCGATTTGCTGCGCCAGGCGGCCAAGGACCCGCACGTGTTGGCGGTCCGCCAGACCCTTTACCGCAGCGGCGCCAACTCGGAAATCGTCGACGCCCTGGTCGACGCAGCGCGTAACGGCAAGGAGGTCACCGCGGTGATCGAATTGCGTGCGCGGTTCGACGAAGAGTCCAACCTGCAACTGGCCAGCCGCCTGCAAGCGGCCGGCGCGGTGGTGATCTACGGCGTGGTGGGCTTCAAGACCCACGCCAAGATGATGCTGATCCTGCGCCGCGAGGCTGGCGAGATTGTCCGCTACGCCCACTTGGGCACCGGCAACTACCACGCCGCCAACGCCCGCCTTTACACCGACTACAGCCTGCTGACGTCCGACGACGCCTTGTGCGAAGACGTCGGCAAACTGTTCAGCCAGTTGATCGGCATGGGTAAAACCCTGCGCATGAAAAAACTGCTGCATGCGCCGTTCACGCTGAAGAAGGGCATGCTCGACATGATTGCCCGGGAAACCCAGTTCGCCCTTGATGGCAAACCGGCGCACATCATCGCCAAGTTCAACTCGCTGACCGACCCGAAGGTTATCCGCGCGTTGTACAAAGCCAGTCAGTCGGGGGTGCGGATCGATCTGGTGATACGCGGCATGTGCTGCCTGCGGCCGGGTATCGCCGGGGTTTCGCACAACATCCACGTGCGCTCGATCATCGGTCGCTTCCTGGAACACACGCGGGTCTTCTACTTCCTCAACGGCGGTGAAGAGCAGATGTTCCTGTCGAGTGCCGACTGGATGGAGCGCAACCTCGATAAACGCGTCGAGACCTGCTTCCCGGTGGAAGGCAAGAAGCTGATTACCCGGGTCAAGAAAGAGCTGGAGCTTTACCTCACCGATAACACCCACAGCTGGAGCCTGCAGCCGGACGGCCGTTACATCCGCAACACACCGACCGGCAACCAGAACCCGCGCAGCGCCCAGGCAACCTTGCTGGAGCGTTTGGGTAGCCCGATTCTGACTGTTAGTTAACGCCGTAGGAGCACGGCTTGCCGGCGATGGCGATCTCACAGACGCCATCGTCGGAACGCCCCCCGCACCAAGCCATGCTCCTACGGGATCGTGTTTTAACGGGCCTTTAGCGAACGTTAAGCACGAAGTTGACGCGGGTCAGCCATTCCGCTTCCAGCGCGAAGTCGGCCTGGGTCAGCTGGTTTTCGTCCAGCCAGTTCTCCGGGAACAACACATCCAGGGTATCGCCGTTGGCTTGCAACGTGACCTGCGGCATCTTTTGGGTGCCACGGATGTGATGGAACAGAATCGCGAAGCGCAGCAGCACGCAGAGGCGAATCAGCTTGATGCCGTCATCGCCGAACTCGGCAAACCTGTCCTTGGGAATATTGCGGCGGTGGCCGCGTACCAACAGCGCCAGCATCAGCTGGTCTTCACGTGAAAAACCGGCCAGATCGGAGTGTTCGATCAGGTAGGCGCCGTGCTTGTGGAATTGATAGTGGGCGATATCCAGCCCGACTTCGTGGACCTTGGCGGCCCAGCCCAGCAAGTCGCGCCAGACGCCGTCATTCAGGTCCCAGTCATCGGCCACCTGATCGAATGCGTGAAGTGCTTTGCGTTCGACGCGGTCGGCCTGTCCCACGTCGACGTGGTAACGCTCCATGAGCGAGCTGAGGGTGCGCTCGCGGACGTCTTCGTGGTGATGACGGCCCAGCAGGTCATAGAGCACGCCTTCACGCAGGGCGCCTTCACAGTGATCCATGCGTTGCAGTTCGAGAGCGTCGAAGATCGCTTCGAGAATCGCCAGGCCAGCCGGGAAAATTGCCCGGCGATCCGGTTTGATGCCTTCGAAATCGATTTTTTCAACGTCACCGAGTTTGATCAGCTTGCGCTTGAGCCAGGACAGACCTTCGGCATTGACCTCGCCAGTCCCGTGGCCACCCGCCTTCAGCGCCAGACCAATGGCACGGATGGTGCCCGAGGAGCCGATCGCTTCATCCCAGGTCAGGCGGTGCAGGGCGTGCTCGATGCTCATGATCTCCAGCCGCGCCGCCGTGTAGGCCTGGGCGTAACGGGCCGGGGTGATCTTGCCGTCGCGGAAATAGCGCTGGGTGTAGCTGACGCAGCCCATTTGCAGGCTTTCGCGCAGCAGCGGCTCGAAGCGCTGGCCGATGATGAATTCGGTACTGCCACCGCCGATGTCGGCCACCAGACGCTTGCCCGGTGTGTCGGCGAGGGTGTGGGAGACGCCAAGGTAGATCAGGCGGGCTTCTTCACGACCGGAGATGACTTCTACCGGGTGACCGAGGATTTCTTCGGCGCGGCGGATGAATTCGCCACGGTTGCGCGCCTCACGCAGGGCGTTGGTGCCGACGATCCGCACGGCGCCCGGTGGCATGCCGTTGATCAGTTGGGCAAAGCGCTTCAGGCAATCGAGCCCGCGCTGCATGGATTCTTCGGTAAGTTGGCGCTCTTCGTCGATCCCCGCGGCCAACTGAACCTTCTCGCCAAGCCGCTCGAGAATACGGATTTCATTGTGCAGGGCCTTGGCCACGACCATATGAAAGCTGTTCGAGCCCAGGTCTATAGCGGCGATCAGGGACAGATTTTTGGCTTGGGATTGAGGCATGGTGAGGGGGTCTCGGTCGATAACCTCGACATCCTGCCACGATCAACCGCTGCCGCCAACGCGCACGAATTAAAGCATTGATATGAGGCACGAAACTCGGTGGCTCGAGCGTCTATCCCCTGTGGCGAGGGAGCTTGCTCCCGCTGGAGCGCGAAGCGGTCCTCAATGGTGGGCCCGATTTCTACCAGGCAGACCGCATCTGCAGGCCTTACGACTGCTGCGCAGTCGAGCGGGAGCAAGCTCCCTCGCCACAAGGCTTCAGGCAGTCGCCTCAACGGTGCCAATGAAATTCGCCAGCTCTGCCGTCTGCGGATTGGCAAACAACACTTTCGGATCGCCCACCTCATGCACCTTGCCCTGGTGCATGAACACCAGTTTGTCGCCGACTTCACGGGCGAAGCGCATTTCGTGGGTGACCATGATCAGCGTCATTCCGTCCCTGGCCAGTTGCCGGACCACGCTCAGCACCTCGTTGACCAGCTCGGGATCAAGTGCCGAGGTGATTTCGTCGCACAGCAGCACTTTCGGCGACATTGCCAGGGCCCGGGCAATCGCAACACGCTGTTGCTGGCCGCCGGACAGTCGATCCGGGAACGCATCGAATTTCTCCGCGAGCCCGACCCGCTCCAGCATCTGTCGCGCCAGTTCGGCGGCTTTGGTCTTGGAGACTTTCTGCACCACCTGCGGCGCGAGCATGACGTTTTCGCCCACCGTCAGGTGCGGGAACAGGTTGAATTGCTGAAACACCATGCCGACCTTCTGCCGCAGGCTACGCAGGTCGGCGCGGGCGGCGTCGAGGTATTCGCCGTCGACTTCGATCACCCCGTCGTTGATCGACTCCAGGCCGTTCAAGGTGCGCAGCAGGGTCGATTTCCCCGAGCCGCTACGCCCGATGATCGCCACCACCTGGCCTTCGTTGACGCTCAGGTCGATGCCTTTGAGCACATGGTGATCGCCGTAATATTTATGCAGGGCGGAAATTCTAAGCAGAGGCATGCAGTCTCCTTTCCAGGTAGCGGGCACTGAGGGACAACGGGTAGCAGAGCAGGAAGTAACCGAGCGCCACGAGGCCGTAGACCATGAAGGGTTCGAAGGTTGCGTTGGCGAGCATGCCGCCGGTTTTGGTGAGTTCGGTGAAGCCGATGATCGAGGTCACCGCCGTGCCCTTGACCACCTGCACCGAGAAGCCCACGGTCGGTGCCACGGCAATGCGCAGGGCTTGCGGCAGGATCACGTAGCGCAGTTGTTCAAAAGGATTGAGCGCCAGGCTCGCCGACGCTTCCCACTGCCCGTTGGCGATCGAGTCGACGCAGCCGCGCCAGATCTCCGCCAGGTAAGCGCTGGTAAACAGCGTCAAGGCAATCGCCGCCGCCAGCCACGGCGAAATCTCGATCCCCAGCAGCGCTACGCCGAAAAACACCAGGAACAGCTGCATCAGCAGTGGTGTGCCCTGGAACAGCTCAATGTAGGTACGGGCGAAGCCTCGTGGCAGGGCGTTTTTCGAGATACGCAGGGTCATGATCAGCAAGCCGATCAGCCCGCCCCCGATAAACGCCACCAGCGACAGCGCCAGGGTCCATTGCAGGCCGGTGAGCAGGTTGCGGACGATGTCCCAGAAGGTGAAATCGCTCATTGGTCGTTCCTCGCAATGTAGCGTCGCCCAATCCAGTTCAGTAGCTGGCGGATCAACAAGGCCATGCACAGGTAGACCAGCGTGGTCAGGGCGTAGGTTTCGAAGGCGCGGAAGTTGCGCGACTGAATGAAGTTGGCGGCAAAACTCAGCTCTTGCGTGGCGATCTGTGAGCACACTGCCGAACCGAGCATGACGATGATGATCTGGCTGCTCAGGGCCGGCCAGACTTTGCCCAGCGCCGGCAGCAGCACCACATGGCGAAACGCTTCGAAGCGGCTCATCGCCAACGCCGCCGCAGCTTCCAGCTGGCCACGCGGAATCGCTTGAATGCCCGCGCGAATGATTTCCGTCGAATAGGCGCCGAGGTTGATCACCATCGCCAGCACTGCCGCCTGCCATTCGGAAATTTGCAGGCCCAGCGACGGCAAGCCGAAGAAGATGAAGAACAGTTGCACCAGAAACGGTGTGTTGCGGATCAACTCGACGTAAACCCCGAAAATCCCGGCAAACGGACGGATGTTCCACGCCCGCACCACCGCGCCGACAATCCCCAGGCTCACCCCGAGCAGTGCGCCGATGGCCGTCAGCTCAAGGGTGAACAGCGCACCGCGCAGCAGCAGGTCGGTGTTCTGCACCACCGGTAAAAAGTCGAACTGATAGGCCATGGACAGTTTCCTCGATTAAGCGCCGTCGCGACGATCAGAGATCGGCCGGCAGCGGCTGCTTGAGCCAGGTTTGAGCGTTTTTCTCCAGGCTGCCATCGGTCCTGGCGGTGGTCAGGATCTGGTTGACCTTGTCCAGCAGCGCCGGCTCGTTCTTGTTCACGCCGACGTAGACCGGCGAATCCTTGAGCTTCAGTTTCAGCGCCGGAATGCGTTTCGGGTTGCGCTCACTGATGGTCACCATCACCACATTGCCGCTGGCGATCAGGTCGACTTGCCCTGCGAGGTAAGCGGCGACAGTCGAGTTGTTGTCTTCGAAGCGCTTGATGGTCACGCCTTGCGGAGCCACGGCAGTCAACTCGATGTCTTCGATCGCGCCGCGGGTGACGCTGACGGTTTTACCCTTGAGGTCATCCAGGCCATTGATGGCGACGTCCGGCGGGCCGAACACTGCGAGATAGAAGGGCGCGTAGGCGCGGGAGAAGTCGATGACCTTCTCGCGCTCAGGGTTTTTGCCGAGGCTGGAGATCACCAGGTCGACCTTGCCGGTGGTCAGGAACGGAATGCGGTTGGTGCTGTTGACCGGCGTCAGTTCGAGTTTGACCTTGAGCTGGTCGGCCAGCAGTTTGGCGGTGTCGATGTCCAGGCCGCGGGGTTTCATGTCGGGGCCCACCGAGCCAAACGGCGGGAAGTCCTGAGGCACGGCGACCTTGAGCGTGCCGCGTTTGACCACATCCTCCAGGCCGTCGGCATGGGCGGGGAGCTGACAGAGCATCAGGCTGGCGAACAGGGCAGTGAGCAGGGCGCTGCAACGCTGGGTCATGGCAAATCTCCGGATTCGGCTAGTGATTTCTGCGAATCGACAGAGCACAGGCCATGCCAACCCTCGGCGAAATGCCTGTAAGGCCACGGATTTACTGGTGTTGGTCGGTCTTACTGGTCTGAACAGTTGCTGATGTTTTCGCACCTTGATCGGGCATCGCGCAAAGCGCTCGAACCCCCGTGGGGCACGACTTGCCTGACTCGGCGATTAGCTTTACAACTAGCCGCTCACTGGTCTGGCTCGTCTGAAAAACCATGAATTCGATCTCCCGCGCCGTACCCGAAGTGGCGCTGCACGCCATCCGTAAACTGATTGCCGAACAAGGTTTCGGGCCGGGGGACGTGCTGCCTTCGCAGCGCGACCTGGCACTGCAACTGGGCGTGAGTCGGGCGTCGCTGCGTGAGGCGTTGTCATCCTTGAGTGCCTTGGGAGTGATCAGCGTGCAGCCCGGTAAAGGGGTCTTTGTTCAGGCAGTCGAGCCATCCCCGGCGGTATCGGGAGTCAGTTGGCCGTTCGCGGCTCAAGCCTCGCCTGTGGATATCTTTCAGCTGCGCTATGCCCTGGAAGGTTTTGCGGCGGGGTTGGCGGCGGTGACATTGAGCGCCGATGAGCTCGATGCCCTTGAGGATAACGTCGCCGCGATGCGCGACGAGTTGCGTGCCGGGGACTTCGACGCAGCGGCGCGGCTGGACTTCGAATTTCATCGACGAATCCTGCTGGCCAGTGGTAATCAGGCGATGTTGAGCATTCTGACGGCGAGTGCCGAGCTCTTTCTGGAGAGCCAGAAACTACCGTTTATCCGGGCCGAACGGGCCATGGAAACCTGGCAGGAACACCGCAAGATCCTCCGAGCGCTGGCCCGCCGGGCTTCGGGGGGCGCGCAGAAGGCTATGCAGGAGCACGTGCGCAACGCGGCCTTGCGCACTGGAATCTCCTTCGTGACCCCCGCCACGGCGTGACTTGAGCTATACCCAAACTCATGCACCACCATAGCGAGACTCAATCATCTGCGGCTTCCTGAACGAGGGAAGGGCGGCTATGATGGGCCACGTTTTTTTGCTTACAACCTGGAGACTTCCATGAGCAGCGATCTTATCAAACACGTTAGCGACGCTAGCTTCGAAGCTGACGTACTCAAGGCCGAAGGTGCTGTACTGGTCGACTACTGGGCTGAGTGGTGTGGCCCATGCAAGATGATCGCTCCGGTTCTGGACGAAATCGCTGAAACCTACAAAGGTAAGCTGACCGTTGCCAAGCTGAACATCGACGAAAACCAGGAAACCCCGGCCAAGCACGGCGTACGTGGTATCCCGACCCTGATGCTGTTCAAGAACGGCAACGTCGAAGCGACCAAGGTCGGCGCGCTGTCGAAGTCGCAACTGGCTGCCTTCCTCGACGCCAACATTTAAGCGTTGTTGCAAGCGTCATCCAAAAAGCCCCGCAAATAGCGGGGCTTTTTCGTTATTCAGGGCTAGACGCTCCGAAACTCAGGTGTTACATTCGGCCCCGCACTGGTTTCTCCAGCGCCCCCTGCAAGCCGTCGCCGACGCTCTCCTTTTCGAATAAGTACGCGATCCTGTCGCCTTCTCTGCGGCGCGGCCTCATTAAGCCAAAAGCTTAATTTCCCCCCCTCCATAAATGATTACGTCATTCCTATATGAATCTGACTGAACTCAAGCAAAAGCCGATTACCGAACTGCTCGAATTGGCCGAACAGATGGGCATAGAAAATATGGCCCGTTCGCGCAAGCAGGATGTGATTTTCTCCTTGCTGAAAAAGCACGCGAAAAGCGGCGAGGAAATCTCCGGTGATGGCGTGCTGGAGATTCTCCAGGACGGCTTCGGCTTTCTCCGCTCTGCAGACGCCTCCTATCTTGCCGGCCCAGACGATATCTACGTCTCGCCGAGCCAGATCCGTCGCTTCAACTTGCGCACCGGTGACACCATCGTTGGCAAGATCCGTCCTCCAAAGGAAGGCGAGCGTTATTTCGCACTGCTCAAGGTCGACACGATCAATTACGATCGTCCCGAGAACGCGAAAAACAAGATTCTCTTCGAGAACCTGACCCCGCTGTTCCCGACCGTGCGCATGAAGATGGAAGCCGGTAACGGTTCCACCGAAGACCTCACCGGTCGTGTCATCGACCTGTGCGCCCCGATCGGTAAAGGCCAGCGCGGTCTGATCGTTGCTCCGCCAAAAGCGGGCAAGACGATCATGCTGCAGAACATCGCTGCCAACATCGCTCGTAACAACCCTGAAGTTCATCTGATCGTGCTGCTGATCGACGAACGTCCGGAAGAAGTAACCGAAATGCAGCGCACCGTGCGCGGCGAAGTGGTTGCCTCGACGTTCGACGAGCCGCCAACCCGCCACGTGCAGGTTGCCGAAATGGTGATCGAGAAGGCCAAGCGCCTGGTTGAACACAAGAAAGACGTGGTCATCCTGCTCGACTCCATCACCCGTCTGGCACGTGCCTACAATACTGTGATCCCGAGCTCCGGCAAGGTCCTCACCGGTGGTGTCGATGCCCACGCCCTGGAGAAACCAAAGCGTTTCTTCGGTGCCGCACGGAACATCGAAGAAGGCGGCTCGCTGACCATCATCGCTACCGCGCTGGTTGAAACCGGCTCGAAGATGGACGAAGTGATCTACGAAGAATTCAAGGGCACCGGCAACATGGAACTGCCTCTGGATCGCAAGATCGCTGAAAAGCGCGTCTTCCCGGCGATCAACATCAACCGCTCCGGCACCCGCCGCGAAGAGTTGCTGACTGCCGACGACGAGTTGCAGCGCATGTGGATCCTGCGCAAGCTGCTGCATCCTATGGATGAAGTGTCTGCCATCGAGTTCCTGGTCGACAAGCTGAAACAGACCAAGACCAACGATGAGTTCTTCCTGTCGATGAAACGCAAGTAAGTCGATCAGGCCAGCAAAAGCCGGGGAAACCCGGCTTTTTGCTATCTGACCGTTGATGATTTGCCTGGTCACTCTTCTGAATGGGTGGGTTCGAGGCTAAACTCATGCCCCCGAACGCCATGGCCAAAACGAGGCTAACGCATGCAGTATCGCGACTTGCGCGACTTTATCAGCGGCCTGGAACAGCGCGGCGAGCTCAAGCGCATCCAGGTTCCGGTGTCCCCAGTGCTGGAAATGACCGAGGTCTGCGATCGCACCTTGCGGGCCAAGGGCCCGGCGCTGCTGTTCGAAAACCCGACCGGTTATGACATTCCCGTGCTTGGCAACCTGTTCGGTACGCCTGAGCGCGTGGCCTTGGGCATGGGCGCCGAAGCTGTCAGCGAACTACGCGAGATTGGCAAGTTGCTGGCCTTCCTCAAGGAGCCCGAGCCACCAAAGGGGCTGAAAGATGCCTGGTCCAAGCTGCCGATCTTCCGCAAAATCATTGCCATGGCGCCGAAAGTCGTCAAGGACGCGGTCTGCCAGGAAGTGGTCATCGAAGGCGATGACGTCGACCTGGCAATGCTGCCGGTGCAGACCTGCTGGCCCGGCGACGTCGGCCCGCTGATCACCTGGGGCCTGACAGTCACCAAAGGCCCGAACAAGGACCGCCAGAACCTCGGCATCTATCGCCAGCAAGTGATTGGCCGCAACAAAGTCATCATGCGCTGGTTGAGCCACCGTGGCGGCGCGCTGGACTATCGCGAGTGGTGCGAAAAACATCCGGGCCAGCCATTCCCGGTGTCCGTGGCATTGGGTGCCGACCCTGCAACCATTCTCGGCGCGGTAACGCCGGTGCCGGACAGCCTGTCCGAGTACGCCTTCGCCGGCCTCTTGCGCGGTAACCGTACCGAGCTTGTGAAGTGCCGTGGCAACGACCTGCAAGTGCCGGCCACCGCCGAGATCATCCTTGAAGGTGTGATTCATCCAGGCGAAATGGCCGATGAAGGTCCGTACGGCGACCACACCGGCTATTACAACGAAGTCGACAGCTTCCCGGTGTTCACCGTCGAGCGCATCACGCACCGCATCAAACCGATCTACCACAGCACCTACACCGGCCGTCCACCGGATGAGCCGGCGATTCTCGGTGTGGCGCTGAATGAAGTGTTCGTGCCGATCCTGCAAAAGCAGTTTCCGGAGATCACCGACTTCTACCTGCCGCCTGAAGGCTGCTCGTACCGCATGGCTATCGTGACCATGAAAAAGCAGTACCCCGGCCATGCCAAGCGGGTAATGCTCGGTGTCTGGTCGTTTTTGCGACAGTTCATGTACACCAAGTTCGTTATCGTCACTGACGACGATATCAACGCCCGCGACTGGAACGACGTGATCTGGGCCATCACCACGCGCATGGACCCCAAGCGCGATACGGTGATGATCGATAACACGCCGATCGACTACCTCGACTTCGCCTCGCCGATTTCCGGCCTGGGGTCGAAAATGGGGCTCGATGCCACGCATAAATGGCCCGGCGAAACCACCCGCGAGTGGGGCCGGGTAATCGTCAAGGATGAGGCGGTAACACGCCGGATCGATGCCATCTGGAATCAATTAGGAATAGATTGATGCGTGTAACCTTGCAGCCGTCCGGAGCAGTGCTTGAGATACTGCCCGGCGAGCGGATTCTCGATGGGGCGCGGCGCCTGGGCTATGAGTGCCCGCAAAGCTGCCGTAATGGCAACTGCCACGTTTGCGCGGCGTTGCTGGTCGAAGGTCGGGTCAAGCAGACCGGCGATGTGCGCGATCACGGTGAGTTCTACACTTGCATAGCAGAGCCGCTGGAAGACTGCATCGTATTGTGGGATGGCGTCCTTGCGCTGGGAGAACTACCGGTGCGCAGCCTGTCGTGTCAGGTCACTGAATGCGTAGACGTCGGCGGTGATACCTGGCGGGTTCGACTGCGGGCACCGGCTGGCAAGCCGCCGCGCTATCACGCCGGGCAGTACCTGCTGATCGAGCGCGAGAATGGCGAGAAATCCGCCTTCTCGCTGGCCTCTGCGCCGCATTCAGGGCGAGATCTGGAACTGCATGTGCTGGCGCGCGAAGCCAGTGCGCTCAGCCTGATCGAGCAGTTGCAGCGCAATCGCATGGTGCGCATTGAAATGCCCTTCGGCGATACGCATCTGGCCGAGTTGCCTGACTGTCCGCTGGTGTTGATGGCGGCGGGTACCGGCATGGGGCAGATCCACAGCCTGATCGAGCATTGCCGGGCCAAGGGCTTCAAGCATCCGGTACACCTGTACTGGGGCGTGCGGCGGCCGGAAGACTTCTATCAGATCGAACATTGGGATGAATGGCTGAAGCTGCCCAACCTGTTCCTGCACAAGGTCGTCAGCGATCTGTGCGGTTGGGAAGGGCGTTGCGGCATGCTGCACGAGGCGGTTTGCGAGGATTTCCCCGACCTGAAGTCCCTGCATGTGTACGCCAGCGGTTCGCCGGCGATGGTTTACGGCACGCTGGATGCCTTGGTCAACGCCGGGATGGACGCGCACCAGATGCGCGCTGACGTCTTCGCCTACGCGCCTCGTCCACAAGCCAACAACCCTGCCTAAAAGCGCACGCCGGTGGTGATCATCGCGGCGTTAAAGCCGAGCAGAACCAACTCGGCAGCGACCGGGCCGTAATGCGCGCCCAGTGATGGAATGATCACGGGCGCTATACCGAAGTGGTTGAGCGGAATCTTGTCCTTGGACTCACCGCTGTAACCCTGGAGTAATCCACCGGTCAGTTTTATATACACCGGATAGTCGGCGCTCTCGTAACGCTTCCCCGCATAGGCGTAATACGAGCGCTGACTGAACGAGTTACGAAAAGTCACCGCGCCAAACAGCCAGCCGGATGCTTCATTGCGTTCAAGGCCGATCAGGTCCTGATTGTTATTGTGATCGGGGTCTGGCGAATAGTGTTTGGTATAGAGGCTACCTTGCAGGTACCAGAAGCCCTTGTCTGCTTGAGTCGGGCTTTCGACTGCCAGCGCCGGGGTGGCCAGCGCCAGCAACAGCAGTCCGTACATTTTCAGGTTTTTCATCTTGCGACCTCTATTGGTAATTCGGCTTGCGCCTGTGGAGGCTGCTATACGCCTGCATTCAAAGAAGGGGCGGCAGGGTATCAGACGTATACGTCAGAAAGATCTGTTAAATGACGGTTGATTCTGAACGGCCGCAAGGCTTATGCATATTTCATTCGGGTATTTAAGATATTTCCCAAAGAGTATTAGGCTATATATCAGACTCCTTAATTGGCGCAGTCCTTGATATAGAAGGGTCATACGTCCTTTAGCACTTTTCGTTTTACGTTTACTGCTATATGTTCTATGACGTTAATCTTGCTTACATCCTGTAATACTTGTGGGACTGAACACCCTTTGCCATGACCGCCATTGAATCTGCTTGTTTGAATCTGGCTTACCCTCCGCGGCTCGATCTGGGCGCGCAGCTGACTCACGAACAATTGCTCAGCTCGATGCAGGCCACCATGGCCCGGCACAAGGGCGGGCCGGTCTGGTTATTCGCTTACGGTTCATTGATCTGGCGCCCGGAATGCACAGCGGTCGAGCGGGTGCGCGGACGCGTGCATGGTTACCATCGCGGCTTGTACCTGTGGTCTCACGAACATCGTGGTACGCCGGAAATGCCGGGGCTGGTGTTTGGCCTGGATCGCGGTGGGTCTTGCAGCGGCTTTGCCTATCGGTTGCCCGAGGAGCAATTGGAAGCCTCGTTGTTTGCCTTGTGGCAGCGCGAAATGCCGGTGCCGTCTTATCGCCCGCACTGGCTCAATTGCCGGCTGGAAGACGGCAGCAAGGTTCAGGCATTGGGGTTTGTTTTGGAGCGGCACCTGCCCAGCTATGCCGGCAACTTGCCGGACCATGTGCTGAGCCAGGTGTTCGAAAGCGCTTGCGGGCGTTACGGCACTACTCGCGATTATGTCGAGCAGACCGTCCACGCCCTGCGCAGCCACGCCATGCCAGACCGGAATCTGGAGGCGCGGCTCAAGCGCTGCAAGGCTTAAGCGAGCGCTTCACGGCCCTGACTGGCGACTTGCTTGTGCCACAAGGTCGGTGCCAGGCAAGCCATCGCCAGCAGGCACGCACCAACCAGCAACACGAAGCCGCCGTCCCAGCCGAAATGGTCCACGGTGTAGCCCATCGCTGCACTGGCCGCGACCGAGCCGCCCAGATAGCCGAACAAACCGGTGAAACCCGCAGCCGTGCCGGCGGCTTTCTTCGGCGCCAGTTCCAGCGCTTGCAGGCCGATCAGCATCACCGGACCATAGATCAGGAAACCGATGGAGAACAGCGCGATCATGTCGATGGTCGGATTGCCGGCCGGGTTCAGCCAGTAAACCAGAGTCGCTACGGTCACTAGTGCCATGAACACCATGCCGGTCAGGCCACGGTTGCCGCGGAAGATCTTGTCCGACATCCAGCCACACAACAGCGTGCCCGGAATACCGGCCCACTCGTAGAAGAAATACGCCCACGAGGTTTTATCCACGTCGAAGTGCTTGGCTTCCTTCAGGTAGGTCGGCGCCCAGTCCAGTACGCCGTAGCGCAGCAGATAGACGAAGACGTTGGCCATGGCGATGTACCAGAGCATTTTGTTGCGCAGCACGTACTTGACGAAGATTTCCTTGGCGCTGAATTCGTCTTCGTGGCTGGCGTCGTAGCCTTCCGGGTAATCGTTCTTGTACTTCTCGATGGGTGGCAGGCCTACCGATTGCGGGGTATCGCGCATCACCATGAAGGCGAACACAGCCACCAGCAACGCAACGGCGGCGGGGACGTAGAACGCCGCGTGCCAGTCGTTGAACAGGCCCATGCCAAGCAGGAACAACGGGCCGATCAGGCCACCGCCGACGTTATGCGCGACGTTCCAGACCGACACCACGCCACCGCGTTCTTTCTGCGACCACCAATGCACCATGGTCCGGCCACTCGGTGGCCAGCCCATGCCCTGGGCCCAGCCGTTGATGAACAGCAGGATGAACATCATGGTCACGCTGGACGTTGCCCACGGTGCGAAACCGAAAATGAACATGACCCCGGCCGATACCAGCAAGCCGAAGGGCAGGAAGTAACGCGGGTTGGAACGGTCGGACACCAGCCCCATCAAAAACTTCGACAAACCGTAGGCAATCGCGATCGCCGACATCGCCAGGCCCAACTGGCCACGGGTGTAGCCTTCGTCGATCAGGTACGGCATGGCCAGGGAGAAGTTTTTGCGCAGCAGGTAATAACCGGCGTAGCCAAAGAAAATCCCGGCGAAGATTTGCCAGCGCAGGCGCCGGTAGGTGCTGTCTACGTGTTCTTCAGGCAATGGAGCCTGATGGGCGGCAGGACGAAAAAAAGCAAACATTCAAGAGCTCCAGATTTCTTGTTTTGACTGCGGATGCGAATGTTACAGTTTCGTTACCGAAAAAAGCACCGCTTGTAGCCAAGGAAATCCAGAGAAGTGAACGAGAACGCATGTTCTTTTATGAACATGCGCTCTTCAGGTGGAGGGGCGGGGGGATTCGGATAATCAGCTGCCATCTCCGGGCAACAGATGTTCCTGGATCTTCTTGCTGTGGGATTCGACCAAATTCCCCTGGTCGTCGAAGCGCAATACGATCAGCCAGTCATAGACGTCTTCCGGCCAGGATTTCTGCCCGGTCAACGCTTGGCCATCACCACCGAACGCTTCGATCAGATTGTCGATATGCCCGTGATGCCAGGCGATCAATACGACCGGGGCCTGGTTGTTCTTGCCCAGTGATTTGACCAGTTTGTCGACTTCTTCATCGGCATAGGGTTGCTCGATCAGAAGGTGCAGACGCTGCGACAGCGGTGTCAGGGTCAGCCGTGGTCGCGCGCTGGACTTGCTGTCGCTGGTGGCGATCAGGCGTTGCGGTACCAGGTTCTTGCTGCCCAACTGCAGTGGGTCGAAATAGTGCGCATACGCCTCGGCGCGCTGCTCGCCACGAGGGCTGAGTCCCATGCCCTGATCGGGTTTTTCCGCATGTCGGACGATCAGTACGGTGACATTTTTCAAGCCCGGAACCTCCTTGTTATTCTGATTTGCCAATGTCTGCATTGAAATCAACAGTGCAGGCAAGACCGCCAGACTCAATAACAGCTTGCGCAGCATCATGCTCATCCTCCGTCCTGTGATGGGTAAACAGACTCGAAGCGTAGCAGGGAGTCGTGTTCACCGTACCCGCACCACCACCTTTCCAACGGCCTTGCGCTGGCCCAGATCATTGATGGCGTTGGCCGCCTGAGCCAGCGGGTAAACCTGCGACACCAGAGGCTTGAGCTTGCCTTCGGCGAACCAGCCGAACAGTTGCTGGAAGTTGGCGGCGTTGTCTTGCGGCTGGCGTTGGGCGAATGAGCCCCAGAACACTCCAAGTACGGCTGCACCCTTGAGCAGGGCGAGGTTCACCGGCAGTTCGGGGATGCGTCCGCTGGCGAAACCGACCACCAGCAGGCGGCCATTCCAGGCAATGGCGCGGATCGCCTGGTCGAACAGGTCGCCACCCACCGGATCGTAGATCACGTCGGCACCGTTGCCATCGGTCAGGCGCTTTATTTCGTCCTTGAGGTTGGCTTCGCTGTAGTTGATCAGCTCATCGGCGCCGGCAGCCTTGGCCACGGCGAGCTTCTCGGCGCTGCTGGCGGCAGCGATGACCCGGGCACCCATGGCTTTACCGATTTCCACGGCGGCCAGGCCGACACCGCCCGAAGCGCCGAGCACCAGCAGGGTTTCCCCCGGTTGCAGGTTGCCGCGCTGTTTCAACGCGTGCATCGAAGTGCCGTAGGTCATGCTGAAGGCTGCGGCGGTGTTGAAGTCCATCGACGGCGGGATAGGCAACACGTTGTAGCCCGGCACCGCGACTTGCTCGGCAAAACTGCCCCATCCGGTCAGTGCCATGACCCGGTCACCGACCTTGAGGTGGCTGACTTTTTCGCCCACCGCGCTCACCACTCCAGCCGCTTCACCGCCCGGCGAAAACGGGAAGGGTGGCTTGAACTGGTATTTGCCCTCGATGATCAGCGTGTCAGGGAAGTTCACCCCGGCCGCATGCACGTCCAGCAGGATTTCGTTCTTCTTGGCGACAGGACTCGCGACTTCTTCCAGCACCAGCGATTCGGCAGGGCCGAAGGCTTTGCACAGCACGGCTTTCATCAGGGCTATTCCTTTGGGAGTGATGGCCGATAAGTGTAGGTGTGTGAGTCAACGGGTCAACGAGCATGCCCGCCCCTGATAGGCAGCCATAAGCTTTGTGCTTGGGCTGCGGGTGGTTATGCTAGGCCGCAAACCGGATGAGGAGCGAATTGTGAAAGCGTGGATCATGTTGATGCTGGCCCTGTCTCTGCCTGTGGCAGCGATGGCCGAAGAAGCCAAAGAAGGCGAAGCGCCGAAAGTCAGCTATATCAGCCTGAGCCCACCGTTCGTGGGTAACTATGGGCTGGATGGCACCCAGAAGCTCAAGGTCTACAAGGCTGATGTGGCGTTGCGGGTAACCGGCGAGGACGCGGTCAAGGCCGTGAAGGCCAACGAACCGTTGATTCGCAATCAGTTGGTGGCGTTGTTTTCTCAGCAGACCACTGAAGCCATGAACAACGTCGAAGCGAAAGAGAAGCTGCGTCAGGAAGCCTTGAAGCAGACCCAGCAAGTGATGAATGACGAGACCGGCAAGCCGATGGTGGACGATCTGTTGTTCAATAACCTGATCATCCAGTAAACAGACTGTGGCGCAGGGGCAAGCCCCTCGCCGCATGAAGTGTTCAGGACGCCAGGCTTTTGCGAAACCGCTTCAGCGCAATCGCAAAGAACAGCAAGCCAATGGCGCTCAGCGCCAGTAAGTCCGGCCAGACCACGCTGACTCCGGCGTCGCGAAACAGTATTGCGGCGCTGAGACTGACGAAGTGCGTCGACGGCGAGCCCTGCATCACCCATTGCAGCCATTGCGGCATGCTGTCCAGCGGTGTACTGCCGCCGGACAGCAGCAACATCGGAATAATCACCGGAATGGCCAGCAAGCCGAACTGGGGTGTCGAGCGGGCCAGGGTCGCGAGGAAAATCCCCAGCGCCGTGCTGGCGAACAGGTAAACCGCGGTCACCAGCAAAAACAGCGCCATGGAGCCCGCCAGCGGCACGCCCAGTGCGCCTTTGACGATGATTTCCAGCGATGCCCAGGTGCATAGCACCACCACCAGCATGTTGCTCCAGATTTTCGCCAGCATGATTTCCAGTGCTGTCAGCGGCAGCACCAGCAAGTGGTCGAGCGTGCCATGTTCGCGCTCACGCAGCAGTGCCGTGCCAGTCAAGATGATGGCGAGGATGGTGATGTTGTTGACGATCTGAATCACCGCCAGGAACCAGCCGCCTTCCAGATTGGTATTGAACAGCGAACGGGTGGTCAGCAGGGCGGGGGCTTTGCCGGTCGGGTCGCTTTGGTCGTTGTAGCTCAACAGTTCGCGCTGGAAAATCCGTGCGATGTAACCCGCGCCCATGAACGCCTGGCTCATGGCCGTGGCATCGACATTGACCTGCACCGCAGGCTGGCGCCCGGCCAACATATCCGCCTGGAAACTGGCTGGCACGTTTATGACAAAGGTGTACTGGCCGCTGTCCATCACCTGATCCAGTTGCCCATAGGGTAACAACACTGGACGCTGGAATTCCGGGGGTTGCAGGCTCTGGGCCAGTTGTCGCGACAGGTTGCTGTGATCTTCGTCGACGATGGCCACGCTGGCGTTATGCACGCCGATCACCGAGCCTGCGGCCGGCATGTAGATCGCCACCGTAAAGGCGTAGAGCAGGAACAGCAGCAAGACGCTGTCATGCTGCAGGCTGCTCATTTCCTTGAGGCCAAGGCGCAGTATGTGCGCAAGCTTGTGCATCAGGCCTCCTGCTTTTTCAGCATGACCAGGCTGAGCCCGGTGAACCCGATAAAGAATCCGAACAGCGCCAGGCACTGCGGCCATAACTGCCGTATATCCAGCGCCTTGGTGAAGGTGCCGACGGTAATGTCGAGGAAGTAGCCCGCCGGAAACAGCATGCCCATGACCGCCGCCGCGCCATCGAGAGATGAGCGCGGCACGATCAGCCCGGAAAACTGGATGGTCGGCAGGCTGGTGATGATCATGGTGCCGAGGATGGCGGCGATCTGGGTCCGGGTGAACGCCGAAATCAGCAGGCCCATGCTGGTGGTTGCCAGCACATACAGCAACCCG
Source organism: Pseudomonas sp. GW822-FHT04C11 (assembly GCF_058800905.1). Taxonomy (NCBI): domain Bacteria; kingdom Pseudomonadati; phylum Pseudomonadota; class Gammaproteobacteria; order Pseudomonadales; family Pseudomonadaceae; genus Pseudomonas; species Pseudomonas sp. GW822-FHT04C11. The sequence continues at coordinate 113,235 of NZ_JBXAMS010000003.1, forward strand.
CCGAAGGCCAGGGTCAACGCACTGCCCTTGAATGGCACGCCGAAGAGCCAGCGGTTCATGGCCGTCAGGACCGCGAGGTTGATCAGGCTCACCAGCAGATATGGCGCCTGTTTACCCAGCAAAAACTCCAGGCGGGTCAGGGGCGTGGCGTAGAAGTTGGTGATCGAGCCGAGCTCTTTCTCCCGCACGATCCCCAGCGCAGTGAGCATGGCCGGAATGAACGCGAGGATCAGCGCCATCACCCCGGGCCCGATGGCGTTGACGCTGACCACATCCTGGTTGTAGCGGAAACGGGTTTCCAGTTTGGCGGCTGACTGTCGATTCAGCGCAGGGCTGCTCTGCTCGGCCAGTTGTTCAATGTTGGCCAGGTGCACGGCCTCTACATAGTTGCGACTGGTCTCGGCGCGAAACGGCATGCCGCCATCGAGCCAGGCCGCCACGGTCGGTTGGCGACCGGCGTACAGGTCGCGACCAAAGCCTGGCGGGATCTCCAGCGCCAATTTGATTTCCGAGCGCTGAAGACGGCGATGCAGCTCTGCGGCATCGCGGATCGACGGCTGCTCGCTGAAGTAGCGAGAGCCGCGAAAAGCTTCCAGGTAGGCGCGGCTTTGCGGCGTCTGGTCCTGGTCGTAGACGGCGAAGGCGAGTTTTTCCACGTCCAGGGAAATGCCGTAGCCGAAGATCACCATCATGAAAATCGCCCCCAGCAGGGCGAAGGCCATTCGTACTTTGTCCCGCAGCAATTCCTTGCCTTCGCGACTGGCGACCGCCAGCAGGCGTCCGAGGCTGAAGCCGCGATCCTTCAACTGCATGACCGGGTTGATCGTCGCGTCGGCGGGGCCAGCAGGCGTCGGTGACTCGGCCGGGTCTTGAGCTTGTTCCAGGCAGGTAACAAATGCCGCTTCCAGGGTCTGCCCCCCGAACTGCTGTTGCAGCGCCGCCGGGGTATCGCAGGCGAGTACCTTGCCAGCGTGCATCAGCGAAATGCGGTCGCAGCGCTGGGCTTCGTTCATGAAGTGGGTCGAGAGAAAGATCGTTACACCTTGCTCACGCGACAACTCGATCAGCAGCCGCCAGAAATCGTCCCGTGCTGCCGGGTCCACGCCGGAGGTCGGTTCGTCGAGGATCAACACTTCCGGGCGATGCAGCACCGCCACCGCCAGCGACAAACGCTGGCGCAGGCCCAACGGCAATGCGCCGGACTGCTGTTCGGCGACGCTGCCCAGCTTGAAGCGCTGGATCAGTTCGTCGATGCGCCGGGCACTGTCGGTTTTGGGCAAATCGAACAGTCGCGCATGCAAATCCAGGTTCCGCCGCACGCTGAGTTCGCCATACAGCGAGAAGCTTTGAGACATGAAGCCGACCCGTTTGCGGGTAGCCAGGTCCTTGGCGTCCACCGGATTGCCCAGCAGCGAGGCGTGGCCTTCGCTGGCCGGAATCAGCCCGGTGAGGACTTTCATGGTGGTGGTTTTGCCGCAGCCGTTGGAGCCCAGGAAGCCGAAAATCTCCCCGCGTCCGATGGCAAAGCTGACCTTGTCTACCGCGGTGAAATCACCGAAACGCAGGGTCAGGTCGTGGGCTTCGATGGCAATGTCGGTGCTGGCGCGGGTTCTGGGGGCAATGACTAGCGGTTGCTTGTCGTGGTCGCGGCTGCCTTGAAAATGGGTGAACGCTTCATCGAGTTTACCGCTGGCGGTGACAGCGACCAGTTCGTGCGTCATGCCGGTAGCGATCAGCTTGCCGCCGTCGAGCATCAGGCAGTGTTCGAATTGCTCGGCTTCTTCCATGTAGGCAGTGGCGACCAGCAACGTCAGCTGCGGGCGTTGGCGACGTACATCGTCGATCAGCTCCCAGAAGCGCCGCCGTGACAAGGGATCGACACCGGTGGTGGGTTCGTCGAGGATCAGCAAATCCGGCTCGTGAATCAGCGCACAGCAGAGTCCGAGCTTCTGTTTCATGCCGCCCGACAGCTTGCCTGCAGGACGATCGGCAAAACCCAGCAGATCAGTGGCCAGCAACAGACTACGCATGCGCTGCTCGAAGTCGGCTTTCGAGAGCCCGAACAGGGTGGCAAAAAAGTGGATGTTCTCGCGGATCGATAGCTCGGGGTACAGATTGCCGCCCAGGCCCTGGGGCATGAACGCAATACGAGCGTAGAGGCTGTTGCGATGAAGGCGATCCTGGATTGAGCCGCCGAGTACTTCCAGTTGGCCTTGTTGCAGGGTCTTCACACCGGCGATCAGCCCCAGCAGGCTCGACTTGCCGGCGCCATCCGGGCCGATCAGCCCGCAGCGAGTGCCGGCCGGCAGGCTGAACGCGATGTCGGTCAGTGCCTGCTGTTTGCCATAACGGTGCTGGAGGCCGGTGGTGCGCAGCGCCAGACCGGTCATTGCAGATTGGCCGGCCAGTCAACAGGGGCGGTGCGCACATAGCCGGCACCGGGCATGCCCGGTTTGGCCTGGGGCATGGCGCTCGGGTCAGTCAGTCGCAGCTTGACGCGGAACACCAGCTTTTGCCGCTCGTCGCGCGTTTCGACCTCTTTGGGTGTGAACTGCGATTTGGCCGCCACGAAACTGATTTTTGCCGGCAGTGGATGGCCGGGCAGGGCGTCGAGCAGGATCCGGGCTTCATCGCCGACGGTCAGGCGCCCGGTCACGGACGCTGAGAGGTAAAGATTCATGTACTGATCATTCGGATCGATCAGCATTAATACGCGTCCGCCCGCACCGAGCACTTCGCCGGGCTCGGCCATGCGCAGCTGGATGACGCCGTCGATCGGTGCCCGCAAACTGCTGTCGTCGATTTCGCTGGTCAGTTGGGCGACCTGTGCCTGAGCTGCACCAATGGCGGCCCCGACGGCCGAAACCTGGGCGCGGGCCGCTGCGACGGCGGCATTGGCGGTGTCGAAGCGCGCCTGTTGTTGATCGATGATCTGGCCGCTGGCGTAACCGCGCCTGAACAGTTCCTGGGAGCGTTTGAGTTCCTGTTGGGCGAGCAATAGTTCGCTCTGGCGCAGTTGCACATTGGCCTGGGCGGCAGAAAGGTTCTCCCGGGCACGCAGTACTTCGGCCTCGGCCTGGTTGCGCTGGGCTTCGAGGGTGCGGGTGTCCATGCGCGCCAGCAATTGCCCCTTGATCACCTTGTCGCCTTCATTGACGCGCACTTCGGCCAGTCGCCCGGGCGTTTTACTGGCGATCTGCACTTCGGTGGCTTCGAGGCGTCCGTTGCCGACATACAGGCCTTCAGGCAGGCGGTCATGCATCGATTTCCAGTAACCAAAGCCCCCGGCGGCCAGCAGCAGAATGATCAGAGAGCTGGCGAAAAAAATCGAAGAACGGCTGTGCGTTGACATTCGGGCATCCTGCGACGGTAACGTCCTAGTTTGAACGGGCGAGCGCCGAGGCGCCTTGATGTCCGTCAACTGAAGGCCAAGCCTAACCCGATTGACCAGGTGACCGGCCGGTTCTGCATTATTTAGCGCAGGTCGAGCACCGCCGCCCATTGTTCGGCGGTCACCGGCATCACCGACAATCGCGAACCTTTCTGTACCAGCGGCATTCCCGACAGTGCCGTCTGCTGTTTCAGATAGTCGAGCTTCAGCACTTTGGGAAATGTCTCGACGTGACCAACATTGATCGCGCTCCAGGCATTTTTCTCGGGCGTGGCCTTCGGGTCGAAGTAAACACTCTCGGGTTCCAGCGCCGTCGGGTCCGGGTATGCCGCTTCGATGATTCGACCGATCCCGGCGATGCCCGGTTCAGGGCAGCTGGAGTGGTAAAAGAAAAACTCGTCGCCAACCGCCATGGCCCGCAGGAAGTTGCGTGCCTGATAGTTGCGAACGCCGTCCCAGCGGGCTTCGCCGAGCTTCTCCAGGCCTTTGATCGAGAGCTCGTCGGGCTCGGATTTCATAAGCCAGTAGGCCATCTTTTTTTGCTCCGAAAGCGGTGGTCGGGAACGTTGTCCGGCGATTTTATGACAAACCGACGGTCGGTTGACGCCAGCGTTTGCGTGTCGCTTCACGTTACCGCAAAATGCCGGACTTTTAAGCGAGACGCGGCAAGCACGGCCTATTTCGGATACCGTTGCTGTCATCGTGTGCGACATGCCTTGAGGGGGGCAATCGATGAAACGCAAACCGGATTTACTGTGGATTTTAGTGATTGTGTTCGGCCTGGGCGTCGTAACCACGGGGTATGCGCAAAGCCTCTGGGCGAACAAGACTGATGCACCGATCGAAGTCGCGCAACAACAGAAACAACCTCTAAAGCCGCACAAGCGCTAAAACCGCTGCAAGCGACGCCGCTGATGGCAGTGGCGTCCAGATCTAGTCCGCGAAATACCACTTCCTGTCAGTCACCGTTCCCTGCATCGGTACATCCCAGCTCGCTTGATCCAGTTTTTCGACTTTCTGGCATTCATGGGCCAGCCCCAGCAGCGTCGGCTTGCGCCAGGTCTTGCGGCGCGCCAGATAGGCCAGGCTGCGATCATAGAAGCCGCCCCCCATCCCCAGGCGTCCGCCGTGTTCGTCAAAACCGACCAGCGGCAACAACACCAGGTCCAGTGCCCAGACCTTGCGTTGCTTAGCCTGGTTGACCCGTGGTTCGAGAATGCGAAAGCGGTTAGGCCGCAGCTTTTCACCGGGGTGAATGCGCTGAAAGACCATCTTGGTTCGCGGCCAGGCGCTGAGTACCGGCAGGTAAGTCGCCTTGCCCCGGCGTTGAGCGGCACGCAGCAACAGGCGCGGATCGATTTCACCGTCGGTAGGCAGGTACAGGGAGATGTGTTTTGCGCGGCGGAACAACGGATGTTGCGCCAATTGCCGATACAGCCCGCGAGCGGCCTGGCGCTGCTCACTGTTGCTCAGTGCGCGACGGGCCTGGCGCAGCATGCGTCGAAGTTGCGGGCGGGATAGCGGCGCAGGTTCGGTCATCGTCATGGGCTGTTCGAGTGTCGAGGGCACCAGGGCGGTGACATCGTAAAAAGCCGATGTCGGCAAAAACCGGCATCGGCTTGAATATAGGCTCCCCGGATGAACCGCTGTCGACTTAGCCCTTGAACCCGAAAGTTCAAGGTGGAAGATGCAGTAGGCTTTAAGGCTTTCCGTCTAGCGGACATGCACACCAGCCCAACGTGCAACTTCCAGGGTAGTGCGAATCGGCTCAGGGACATCGTCAACTGGCAAGCACCCCAGGGAGTGGCGCGAGTATACCGCAACCACCTTCGGGAATCAGCCCTTGCTGACATCCGGATCGGTGGCGAGCACCAGATCCACTCGATCGAGCAGGTCACGCACCTGCTCGCGGGTCGAGCCACTGGCCTGCACATCAGGACGTTCCCGTGTGTGCAGCAGATCGTGGGTGATGTTCAGCGCGGCCATCACGGCGATGCGATCGGCGCCGATGACTTTGCCGCTGCTGCGGATTTCGCGCATTTTTCCGTCCAGATAACGGGCGGCGCTCACCAGATTGCTGCGCTCTTCCTGGGGGCAAATGATCGAGTACTCTTTATCGAGGATCTGCACGGTAACGCTATTGCTTGAACTCATGAGTCTTGCTCCAGGGCCTTGAGGCGCGAAATCATCGATTCGACCTTACGCCGAGCGATTTCGTTTTTTTCAATGAGGTGCGCGCGTTCCTCGCGCCAGGTCTTTTCCTGAGCTAATAAGAGTCCGTTCTGGCTCTTAAGTTGCTCGACTCGGGTAATTAGCAGCTCGAGTCTGGCCATCAGCGCTTGCAAGTCGGTGTCTTCCATACGTGTTCCACGGGATTTGTCTGATGGGCGGTAACTGGCGGACAGCCTTTAATAGTCTTGGCGAGTCTGTCGATGTAGGATACAAGGCCTTCATTCTAGACATAGCGCCGTCTGGCGCCTAGCTGCCCATGCCCATTCAGAATTCTCCGTATCAAGCCTTCGCCACCCTGCTGAGCACCAGCGGCCATCCTGTATCGCCTGCCGAACTGCACGGCCTGCTGCTCGGACGCAGCTGCGCTGGTGCAGGCTTTGAAGCCGATGGCTGGCTGGTCGACGCCGCCGAGCTGCTCGAAGGCGAACCACAAGACAACGTCCGCAACGCCCTGATCGGCCTGCAAGAGATGGTCAAGGGCGAGCTGACCAGCGACGACATGACCGTCGTTCTGCTGTTGCCGACCGATGACGCGCCGCTGACCGAACGTGCCGTCGCACTGGGCCAGTGGTGTCAGGGCTTCCTCAGCGGTTTCGGCCTGAACTGCCGTGACAGCAGCATGTTGAGCGCTGAAGCCACCGAAGTCCTGCAGGATCTCGCGGCTATCGCTCAGGTGCAAGATGCGCTGGAAGAATCCGACGACGGCGAAAGCGACTATATGGAAGTCATGGAGTACCTGCGGGTCGCGCCATTGCTGCTGTTCACCGAGAACAACAAAGCTGCCGCATCGGCCGCCAAACCTTCTCTGCACTGATCGTTTGCTAGGGACTTCCATCTGCCCATGATTCATATCCCTAAATCGGAATACACCCGCCGCCGCAAGGCGTTGATGGCGCAGATGGAACCCAACAGCATCGCAATCCTGCCGGCCGCCGCCGTGGCGATCCGCAATCGCGACGTCGAACACGTTTACCGACAGGAGAGCAATTTCCAGTACCTCAGCGGTTTTCCCGAGCCTCAGGCCGTGATCGTGCTGATACCTGGTCGTGAGCATGGCGAATACATCCTGTTCTGCCGTGAACGCAACGCCGAACGCGAACTGTGGGACGGCCTGCGTGCCGGGCAGGAAGGTGCGATCCGGGATTTCGGCGCCGACGACGCCTTTCCGATCACCGACATCGACGACATCCTGCCGGGCCTGATCGAAGGCCGGGACCGGGTGTATTCGGCCATGGGCAGCAACCCGGAATTCGACCGCCACCTGATGGACTGGATCAACGTGATTCGTTCCAAGGCGAACCTGGGCGCCCAGCCGCCGAACGAATTCGTTGCGCTGGATCATTTGCTGCACGACATGCGCCTGTATAAATCGGCGGCAGAAGTGAAGGTGATGCGCGAAGCCGCACGGATCTCCGCGCAGGCTCACATTCGCGCGATGCAGGCCTGCCGTGTCGGCTTGCATGAGTTCAGCCTGGAAGCCGAGCTCGATTACGAGTTCCGTAAAGGTGGGGCGAAAATGCCGGCTTATGGTTCGATCGTCGCCGCCGGGCGCAACAGCTGCATCCTGCATTACCAGCAGAATGACGCGCAGCTCAAGGACGGCGATCTGGTGCTGATCGACGCCGGTTGCGAAATCGACTGCTACGCCAGCGACATCACCCGCACCTGGCCGGTCAACGGCAAGTATTCGCCGGAACAGAAGGCGATCTACGAATTGGTGCTGGAGTCGCAAGCTGCCGCGTTTGCCCAGATCGCCCCCAACAAGCACTGGAACCAGGCGCACGAGGCGACGGTTCAAGTAATTACCGCAGGCCTGGTGAAGCTCGGTTTGTTGCAGGGCGATGTCGATGAGTTGATCGCCAGCGAAGCCTACAAGGCGTTTTACATGCACCGTGCCGGTCATTGGCTGGGCATGGATGTGCATGACGTCGGCGAGTACAAGGTCGGCGGTGAATGGCGGGTGCTGGAAGTCGGCATGACGCTGACCGTCGAGCCGGGTATCTACATTGCCCCGGGCAATCTGAACGTGGCGAAGAAATGGCGCGGCATTGGCGTGCGCATCGAGGATGACGTGGTGGTAACCAAGCAGGGCTGTGAAATTCTGACCAACGGTGTGCCGAGAACGGTCGCCGAGATCGAGGCCTTGATGGCCGCTGCACGAGCCCAGGCGGCATGAGTCGAGTCAATCTGGCAATCATCGGTGGCGGTCTGGTGGGCGCCAGTCTGGCGTTGGCGTTACAGGCCGGCGCCCGCGCCCGTGGCTGGAAGATCGTGCTGATCGAACCGTTCGCCCCCGGCGACGGCTACCAGCCAAGCTACGACGCGCGCTCTTCGGCGCTGTCTTTCGGCGCTCGGCAGATTTATCAGCGGTTGGGCCTGTGGCAGGAAATCTCCCGCCGCGCCGAGCCGATCAAGCAGATCCATGTGTCCGACCGCGGACGCTTCTCCACCGCGCGACTGTCGGCCATGGAAGAGGGCGTTCCGGCCTTGGGCTACGTGGTGGAAAACGCCTGGCTGGGCCAATGCCTCTGGCAGGGTCTGGACAAGGACGTGATCAGTTGGCGCTGCCCGGCCGAAGTCACGCGCATGGAACCGCTGGAAGACGGCTACCGCCTGACCCTCAACGATGAAACCCTACTGGAGTGCGAGCTCGCGGTGCTGGCCGATGGCGGCCGTTCGGGCTTGCGCGAGCAGTTGGGGATCGGCGTCAAAAAGCGTCCATACAACCAAAGTGCGTTGATCGCCAACATCACCCCGAGCGAGGCCCACAACGGCATGGCGTTCGAGCGTTTCACCGATGACGGCCCGATGGCTTTGCTGCCGCTACCGGAAAACCGCTGCGCGCTGGTCTGGACTCGCTTGGGCATGGACGCGCAGCGTCTGGCGGCACTCGATGAGCGTAGCTTTCTCAGCGAGTTGCAGGGGGTGTTCGGCTATCGCCTCGGCACGCTCAAGCAGGTCGGTGCGCGGAATCTATACCCGTTGTCGTTGATCGAAGCCGAGGAGCAGGTACGTCCGCATCTGGCCGTGCTGGGCAACGCTGCCCACAGCCTGCACCCGATTGCCGGTCAGGGCTTCAACCTGTCGTTGCGCGATGCCCAGGCCCTGGCCGAAGCGCTGCTCGCCAGCCCGAGTGCACCGGGCGACTTCGCCACCTTGCAGGCTTATCGCGAACGCCAGCGTTTGGACCAGAACCTCACCGTGGGCTTCTCCGATCAAGTCACCCGGTTGTTCGGCAGCACCCAGCCGCTGGTTTCGCTGGGGCGCAACATCGGCCTGTTGGGCCTCGATCTGTTGCCGCCGGCCAAACGCTGGTTCGCCCGGCAAGCCATGGGATTGGGAACACGCGCCGATGGTTGAGTGCTTACCCCGGCGTTTCGATACTTACGACGGCGCTGGCAGCGTGGTCGATAAACCCCTTTACGTGCGGCTCACGCCGCAAGCGAGACAGGCTTAAAGCATGGAAATGCGCGCAGATCTGCTGATTGTCGGGGCCGGAATGGTCGGGAGCGCGTTGGCGCTGGCGTTACAGAACAGCGGGCTGGAAGTCCTGCTGCTCGACGGCAGCCCCATGAGCGTCAAACCCTTCGATGCGCAGTCGGCATTCGAGCCTCGAGTGAGCGCCTTGTCGGCCGCCAGTCAGCGAATTCTGGAGCGTCTGGGGGTGTGGGACGGCGTTGTCAGCCGGCGTAGCAGCCCTTATTCCGACATGCACGTCTGGGATGGCAGCGGCACCGGGCAGATTCACTTCTCGGCCACCAGCGTCCACGCCGAGGCACTCGGGCATATCGTCGAAAACCGGGTGGTGCAGGATGCGCTGCTCGATCGCCTGCATGATTGCGACCTCGGCCTGCTGGCCAATGCGCGTCTGGAGCAGATGCGCCGTTCCGGCGACGACTGGCTACTGACGCTGGCCGATGGCCGCACGTTGCGCGCACCGCTGGTGATCGCGGCGGACGGCGCCAACTCGGCGGTGCGTCGTCTCACCGGTGTCGCGACTCGTGAGTGGGATTATCTGCATCACGCCATCGTCACCAGTGTTCGCAGCTCGCTGCCGCATCAGATGACCGCCTGGCAGCGTTTTACCGATTACGGCCCGCTGGCCTTCCTGCCCTTGGAGCGGGATGGCCAGCAGGACTGGTGCTCGATCGTCTGGTCGACCACCCCGAGCGAAGCCGAACGCCTGATGGCGCTGGATGACGAAGGTTTCTGCCGAGAGCTGGAGCGCGCTTTCGAAGGGCGTTTGGGCAAGGTGCTAAGCGCCGACCCGCGACTTTGCGTGCCGTTGCGCCAGCGCCACGCCAAGCGCTATGTGGCCGAAGGCCTGGCGCTGATCGGCGATGCCGCGCACACCATTCACCCGCTGGCCGGGCAGGGCGTCAACCTCGGTTTCCTCGATGCCGCAGTGTTGGCTGAAGTGCTGCTGCAGGCGGCCAGCCGTGGTGAGCGCCTGGCGGATGTGAAGGTCCTCAGCCGCTACGAGCGTCGGCGCATGCCGCACAACCTGGCGTTGATGGCAGCGATGGAAGGCTTTGAGCGCTTGTTCCAGGCCGACCCGTTGCCACTGCGCTGGTTGCGTAATACCGGGTTGAAAATGGTCGACCAGATGCCCGAAGCCAAGGCGTTGTTTGTGCGCGAAGCGCTTGGATTGATCGGGGATCTGCCGGCATTGGCCAAGGCCTGACATTTTGTATCAGTGCTGATGCCCTCATCGCGAGCACATTCACCAACAATCTCCGACGGTGCAACATCTGGTAACTCCTCCAGGGCGGGATCGGTTGAGAAGCTAAATGTGAGTCCTTATCATTTCGACTCATTTTTGATTTCGAGAGACCGCTCCCATGTTGGCACCGAAGCGTCTACTGACAGCCCTCGCCCTGACCCTGGTCGGCACCACCGCCCAGGCCGCCGACGAGGTGGTGGTCTACTCCTCGCGTATCGACGAGCTGATCAAACCGGTCTTCGATGCCTACACCCAAAAAACCGGCGTAAAGGTGAAATTCATCACCGACAAGGAAGCGCCGTTGATGCAGCGCATCAAGGCCGAAGGCGAGAATGCCACCGCCGACCTGCTGCTGACCGTCGATGCCGGCAACCTTTGGCAGGCGGAGCAAATGGGCATCCTGCAGCCGTTCACCTCCAAGGTGATCGACACCAACATCCCGCTGCAATACCGCGCTGCGTCTCACGCCTGGACCGGCCTGAGCCTGCGGGCGCGGACCATCGCCTATTCCACCGACCGGGTAAAACCCTCGGACCTGAGCACATACGAAGCGTTGGCCGACAAGCAGTGGGAAGGCCGGCTGTGCCTGCGTACCGCGAAGAAGGTCTACAACCAGTCGTTGACTGCAACCCTGATTGAAACCCACGGCGCGGAAAAAACCGAAGAGATCCTCAAGGGTTGGGTGCGCAACCTGTCCACAGACGTGTTCTCTGACGACATCGCCGTACTGCAAGCGATCAGCGCCGGGCAATGCGACGTCGGTATCGTCAACACGTACTACTACGGCCGTCTGCACCAGCAGAAGCCGGATCTTCCGGTCAAACTGTTCTGGCCGAACCAGGCCGACCGTGGCGTACACGTGAACCTGTCGGGCATTGGCCTGACCAAGCACGCCCCGCACCCGGAAGCCGCCAAGGCGCTGGTGGAATGGATGACCACACCTGAAGCGCAAAAGATCTTCGCCGACGCTAACCAGGAGTTCCCGGCCAACCCGGCGGTGAAACCGTCCGCGGAAGTCGAGGCCTGGGGCACGTTCATCCGGGACACCCTGCCGGTTGAAGTGGCTGGCCTGCGTCAGGCCGAAGCCATCCGCCTGATGGACCGCGCCGGCTGGAACTGACTCCACTGTTGTTGTGGCGAGGGAGCTTGCTCCCGCTCGAGCGCGAAGCGGTCGTAATATTGGCTGACACGCTTTGACTGAAGAAATGAAGTAGCTGACCAAGGGCTGCTTCGCAACCCAACGGGGGCAAGCCCCCTCGCCACAAAATGGGGCCGGCTGCATTACTGCGTCGGCTCCGCACTTTTCAGAGACTTTCCTTGGCCCATCCCGCCCAACGCCGTTGGTATCCGCTGGTTTTCGTCGTTGCCGCCCTGGTGCTGCTGCCACTGAGTGTGTTGCTGCTGTCGTGGCAAACCGTCGATATGCAGATCTGGTCGCACCTGTGGGACACCCAGATGCCACGCCTGCTAGGCAACACCCTGACGCTGATCCTCGGCGTCGGGATTGGCGTCACGCTGTTGGGCGTGAGCCTGGCGTGGTTGACCAGCCTCTGCGAGTTCCCCGGGCGGCGTTGGCTGGATTGGGCGCTGATGTTGCCGTTTGCGATCCCAGCCTATGTGCTGGCGTTCGTTTTTGTCGGGCTGCTGGATTTCGCCGGTCCTGTGCAAACCCTGCTTCGCGAGTGGTTTGGCAGCGGCTTGCGATTGCCGCGCGTGCGCTCCACCGGTGGGGTGATTCTGGTATTGGTGCTGGTGTTCTATCCCTACGTCTATTTACTGGCGCGCACGGCGTTTCTGGCCCAGGGCAAAGGCCTGATGGAGGCTGCACGCGTGCTCGGCCAATCACCGTGGCAAGCATTCTGGCGCGTGGCCTTGCCGATGGCCCGGCCGGCAATTGGTGCCGGTGTGGCCTTGGCATTGATGGAGACGCTGGCGGATTTCGGCGCAGTGTCGGTGTTCAACTTCGACACGTTCACTACGGCGATCTACAAAACCTGGTACGGCTTTTTCAGCCTGTCGAGCGCCGCACAACTGGCCAGCCTGTTGCTGCTGGTGGTGATGTTGCTGCTGTACGGCGAGCGGCGTGCGCGTGGCGCCAGCCGGGCGAGCAACGAGCGGCCACGGGGCAAGGCGCTTTATCACCTGCGCGGGCTCAAGGCTATGGCCGCCAGCAGTTGGTGCGGGCTGGTATTTGCCTGTGCGTTTGTCATTCCATTGCTGCAACTGGTGGCGTGGTTCTGGCAGCGCGGGCGCTTCGACCTGGATGAGCGTTACGCCGGGCTGATCATCCATACGTTGTACCTGGGCGCCATGGCTGCGCTGATCACCGCCAGCGTCGCGCTGTTGCTGGCATTTGCCCGGCGCCTGGCTCCGACCCGGACGATTCGTTCCGGGGTCAGCCTGGCCAACATTGGCTACGCCTTGCCCGGATCGGTGCTGGCGGTATCGATCATGCTGGCGTTCAGTTACCTGGACCGTGAACTGGTGGTGCCGCTATCGGACTGGCTTGGCGGCGCGGGCAAACCGTTGCTGCTGGGCAGCCTGTCGGCGCTGTTGCTGGCGTATCTGGTGCGCTTTATCGCGGTGGCCTACGGGCCGTTGGAAAATAGCCTGGCGCGGATCCGTCCGTCGTTGCCAGAAGCTGCACGCTGTTTGGGTGTCAGTGGGCCACGACTGTTTTTCAAAGTGTATCTGCCGTTGCTGCTGCCCGGCACGTTGAGCGCGGCGCTGCTGGTGTTCGTCGATGTGCTCAAGGAAATGCCTGCGACCTTGCTGATGCGCCCGTTTGGCTGGGACACGCTGGCGGTGCGGATCTTTGAAATGACCAGCGAAGGCGAGTGGGCGCGGGCGTCGTTGCCGGCGCTGACACTGATTCTGGTGGGCCTGTTGCCGGTCATCGGCTTGATTCGACGTTCGGCACATCAAAACGGCTAGGTGCCAGTCCTACACCTTGCGGCTACAATGCGCGGCATTCGGTGCGGATCGTCCTTCAGACCGGGTCGCTGAAATAGGCTGAAAGCCTTCTACTTCAAGGCTTTCAACCATACAGCGCCTGTCCGTACCTTCGCCACGCCCGGAAGGAGAAACCCATGGGACAGCGTACGCCTCTGTATGACCTTCATCTCGCACTTGGCGCGAAGATGGTCGATTTTGGCGGTTGGGATATGCCATTGCATTACGGCTCACAGGTCGAGGAACACCATCAGGTGCGCCGCGACTGTGGGGTTTTCGATGTTTCCCATATGACCGTAATCGATGTCAGCGGCCCTCAGGCCAAGGCCTGGCTCCAGCATTTGCTGGCCAATGATGTCGAACGTCTGCACAGCGTCGGCCGTGCCTTGTACAGCACCATGCTCAATGAGCGGGGCGGGGTGGTCGACGACATGATCGTTTATCGCCTGGACGATGCTTACCGCCTGGTGGTGAACGCCGCCACCCGTGATCAGGACATGGCCTGGATGCAAGCCCAGCTCGGCAATTATCAGGTGCAACTGCACGAGCGCAGCGAGTTGGCGATGCTGGCGATTCAAGGTCCTCAGGCGCGGCAAAAGATCGCCGAACTGGTGACCCAGTCCCGTGGCACTCTGATCCAGCAACTCAAACCGTTTGAAGGTCACTGCGACGGCGACTGGTTCATCGCCCGTACCGGTTACACCGGCGAAGATGGTCTGGAGATTGCCCTGCCGGCCGATCAGGCGCCGGGATTCTTCAACGATCTGGTCGGTGCAGGCATATCGCCGATAGGCCTTGGCGCCCGCGACACGCTGCGTCTTGAGGCCGGGATGAACCTCTACGGCCAGGACATTCATCAGGCTGTCTCACCGCTGGCTTCCAATATGGCCTGGAGCATTGCCTGGGAACCGGCCACTCGTCAGTTCATTGGCCGGGCCGCGCTGGAGGCTGAACGGGCAGCAGGGGTGAAGCAAAAACTGGTTGGTCTGGTGCTCGAAGAGCGTGGGGTTTTACGCGCCCATCAGGTGGTTCGCATCGCTGATGTTGGCGAAGGGGAGATCACCAGTGGTAGTTTCTCTCCTACGCTTAGCAAATCGATTGCCCTAGCGCGGGTGCCGATGGCAACGGCCGACCGGGCAGAAGTGGAAATTCGTGGCAAGTGGTACCCGGTTCGGGTAGTCAAACCGACCTTCGTGCGTCATGGCAAAACCCTGATCTAACTTTTTCTGGCGGGCCAACACCGCTGACATTTCTTCTTGAGGACACAGAACATGAGTGAAATTCCTGTAGACCTGCGTTTTGCCGAAAGTCACGAATGGGCCCGTCTGGACGAAGATGGCGGCGTAAAAGTCGGTATTTCAGACCATGCTCAGGAAGCCTTGGGCGATGTGGTGTTCGTCGAGCTGCCGGAAATCGGCAAAGTCTTCGCTGCCGGTGAAGCTGCGGGCGTAGTCGAGTCGGTCAAGGCCGCTTCGGATATCTACTCACCGGTCTCCGGTACAGTCATTGCCGTTAACGAAGAGTTGGCCAACAGCCCGGAGCTGGTCAACAGCGCGCCATACGACAGCTGGTTCTTCAAACTCGAGCCAACGGATACCTCCGAGCTGGACAAGTTGCTCGACCCGACTGGCTACAAGCACGCCATCGGCGAGTAATGCTCGCCCCGTAGGAGCACGGCTTGCCGGCGATAGCGCTCTCAAGATCGCCATCGCCGGCAAGGGCTAGGCGCCCCCCGCTCCTACAAAAGCGTTGCTCTCAAGCCTGCAATACAGCCTTCACCGCCGCCACTGAACGCTCGACATCGCTTTTGCTCATGGCCGTGAACATCGGCAGCGAGACGATCAGGCGACCGACACGCTCGGACACCGGGAACATGCCTTCCTTGAAACCGCGTTCGCGGTAAAGGCTCAGCAGGTGGATCGGCGGGTAGTGGTAGCCGATGCCGACGCCCAGTTCCTGCATTTGCTCCATGAAGGTCGCACGGGCCGGTTTGCCGTCCTTGCGCTCTGGCAGTACCAGCTGGAACAAGTGCCAGTTGCTGTTGGTGAAGTCTGCCGGTGGCAGCTGCGCACCGTATTTGGCCTCGAAATCGCTGCCGAAGCAGGCGAAGTAATGCTTGGCCAGTTCGCGGCGGTGAGCGGTGATGGCTTCGATGTGGGCGAATTGGCCCAGGCCAATGGCTGCTGCCACGTCGGTCATGTTGAACTTGCCGCCCAGTACATCGACATCCAGGCCGTCGAAGCCGGTACGGGTCACGCCTTGCAGGCGATATTTCTCGGCCAGGCGCACTTCTTCAGCGTTGTTCAATACCAGGCAGCCACCTTCCGAGGAGGTGACGTTCTTGTTCGCCTGGAAGCTGAACGACACGAAGTCGCCGGTGGCGCCGATACGCTGCCCATTCCAGCTCGAACCCAATGCCTGGGCGGCGTCTTCGATAATGCGCAGGCCGTGTTTTTTGGCGATCGCGTACAGGCGGCTCATGTCCACCGGCAAACCGGCGAGGAACACCGGGATAATGGCCTTGGTACGCGGGGTAATGGCCGCTTCGAGCTGGTCCAGGTCGATGTTGCGGGTGATCGGGTCGATATCGGCAAACACCGGGGTGGCGCCGACTTCGAGAATCACGTTGGCTGTGGCGACCCAGGAAATCGGCGTGGTGATGACTTCGTCACCGGCACCGATCCCGGCGATGCGCAGGGCGATCTCCATGGTGCAGGTCCCGGAGTTGAACGTGCGCACCGGACGGCCGCCAAAAAACTCCGAGAGCTGGGCTTCGAACGCCTGAACCTTGGGCCCGCTGGTGATCCAGCCGGAGCGCAAGACATCGCCGACCGCGGCAATTGTGGCTTCATCGATAGTAGGTTTGGAAAACGGCAGAAAAGGCAGTTGGCTCATGACGATCAGTGCACCCGATTGGCTGACGGTAGATATATGCGCCGCACATGATGAGCCTGATTGAGCAAAGACGCCATGCCGAGTGCACAGGGGGAGCTATGCTGCTTTGATCGAGTTGCATCGACGTTGAGCGCCATTCAAGAGAGAGCCCGTCATGTCCCAGTTGCCATCCTTGAGCCAGTTACGAGACCCGAATGCCTTTCTGCGGCGCCACCTGGGGCCGGACACCGCCGAGCAGCAGGCGATGCTCGACAGCCTCGGGCTTGGCAGCCGTGTCGAGCTGATCGAGCAGACGGTGCCGCCGGGAATTCGCCTCAATCGCGTACTGGACTTGCCGCCTGCGCTCGATGAAGAGGCCGCGTTGGCAAAGCTGCGCGGCTATGCCGAACAGAATCAGGTCTGGACCAGCCTGATCGGCATGGGTTACCACGGCACCCTGACACCTGCGGTGATCTTGCGCAACGTGCTGGAAAATCCCGGTTGGTACACCGCCTACACCCCCTATCAGCCGGAAATTGCTCAGGGGCGACTCGAAGCGTTGCTCAATTTCCAGCAATTGACCATCGACCTGACGGGCCTGGAGCTGGCCAACGCCTCGCTGCTCGACGAAGCCACGGCGGCGGCCGAAGCCATGGCACTGGCCAAGCGTGTCGCGAAGTCGAAAAGCAATCTGTTCTTCGTCGACGAGAACTGTCATCCACAAACCATTTCCGTGGTGAAGACCCGCGCTGAAGGCTTTGGCTTCGAGCTGATCGTCGACACTGTGGATAACCTGAAACAGCATCAGGTGTTTGGCGCGCTGCTGCAGTACCCCGACACCCATGGCGAAATCCGCGACCTGCGCCCGCTGATCGATCACTTGCATGCGCAGCAGGCGCTGGCCTGCGTTGCGGCTGATCTGCTGAGCCTGTTGTTGCTGACGCCGCCAGGTGAAATGGGCGCTGACGTGGTATTTGGCTCGTCCCAGCGCTTTGGCGTACCAATGGGCTACGGCGGCCCGCACGCAGCGTTCTTCGCCAGCCGCGATGAATACAAACGAGCGATTCCCGGGCGGATCATCGGCGTTTCGAAAGATGCTCGCGGCAACGTCGCGCTGCGCATGGCCCTGCAAACCCGCGAGCAACACATCCGTCGCGAGAAGGCCAATTCGAACATCTGCACGGCCCAGGTATTACTGGCCAATATCGCCAGTTTTTATGCGGTCTACCATGGCCCGCAGGGGCTTAAACGGATTGCGCAACGGGTACACCGGCTAACGTGCATTCTCGCCGCCGGGCTTGAGCGCAACGGTATCACCCGGCTCAACCAGCACTTCTTCGACACCTTGACCCTGGAAGTCGGCGGCAGCCAGACCGCAATCATCGACAGCGCCAAAGCAGCGCAGATCAATTTGCGGATTCTTGGGCGCGGGCAAGTTGGCTTGAGTCTCGACGAGAGCTGCGATGAACGCACGGTGGCGAAGCTGTTTGATGTGTTCCTGGGCGCAGATCACGGGCTTGATGTCGCCGAACTGGATGGCGAACAGCTGATCTCCGGGGTTCCCGACGGCTTGTTGCGGACCACGCCGTATTTGCGGCATCCGGTATTCAACGCCCATCACAGCGAAACTGAAATGTTGCGTTACCTCAAGCAACTGGAAAACAAGGACCTGGCACTCAACCAGTCGATGATTCCGCTGGGCTCCTGCACCATGAAGCTCAATGCCAGCAGCGAAATGATCCCGATCACCTGGCCAGCGTTCGCCAACCTGCACCCCTTTGCGCCGAAAGAGCAGGCGGTGGGTTATTCGCTGATGATCAGCGAACTGGAGAGCTGGCTCTGCGCGATTACCGGTTTTGATGCGATCTGCATGCAGCCCAACTCCGGCGCCCAAGGTGAATACGCCGGGTTGCTGGCGATCCGCAAATACCATGAAAGCCGTCAGCAAGGCGCACGTGACATCTGTCTGATTCCCGCGTCTGCTCACGGCACCAACCCGGCCTCGGCGCAGATGGCCGGGATGCGGGTGATGATCGTCGACTGCGACGATGCCGGTAACGTTGATCTCGATGACCTGAAAGCCAAGGCGACGGCTGCTGGCGACAAGCTTTCCTGCCTGATGGCCACTTACCCTTCGACCCATGGGGTGTACGAAGAGGGCATCAGCGAAATCTGTGAAGTTATCCACAGCCATGGCGGTCAGGTGTACATGGACGGCGCCAACCTCAATGCACAGGTCGGGTTGGCTCGCCCGGCGGATATCGGCGCCGATGTCTCACACATGAACCTGCACAAGACTTTCTGCATTCCCCATGGCGGAGGCGGGCCGGGGATGGGGCCGATTGGTGTGCGGGCGCATTTGGCGCCGTTTGTTGCCAATCACCCGGTGGTGCCGATCGAGGGACCCCATCCGCAGAATGGCGCAGTCAGCGCGGCGCCTTGGGGCAGTGCGAGCATTTTGCCGATCAGCTGGATGTACATCGCGATGATGGGGCCGCAGTTGGCGGATGCCAGTGAAGTGGCGATTCTTTCGGCCAATTACCTGGCAAAACATTTGTCCGGTGCGTTCCCGGTGCTCTACACCGGGCGCAACGAGCGGGTGGCGCACGAATGCATCCTCGACTTGCGACCGCTCAAGGTGCAAACCGGTATCAGTGAAGAAGACGTCGCCAAGCGACTGATGGATTACGGTTTCCATGCCCCGACCATGTCTTTCCCGGTGCCGGGTACGTTGATGGTCGAGCCTACTGAAAGCGAATCCAAGGCGGAACTGGATCGCTTTATCAGCGCGATGCTGAGTATTCGCGCGGAAATTGCCGAGGTGCAGAATGGCAATTGGTCTGCCGAGGACAATCCGCTGAAACGCTCTCCGCATACGTTGGCGGACATTACCGGCGTCTGGGATCGGCCCTACAGCATCGAACAAGCGGTGACCCCGGACGCGCACACCAGGCTGCATAAGTACTGGCCGACGGTGAACCGCGTGGACAACGTTTACGGGGATCGCAACCTGTTCTGCGCCTGCGTGCCGGTGGACGAATACCGCTGAGAGATACCACTTGCGTGAGCGCAGTGATTGCCCACCTGCGATACATAGTTGTGGCGAGGGAGCTTGCTCCCGCTCGGCTGCGCAGCAGTCGTGAAGCTGGTACACGCGTTCTACCTGAAGGTATGTGGTGTCAGGTTTTGGGGCCGCTTCGCACCCCAGCGGGAGCAAGCTCCCTCGCCACGAGTGTTGCGTCCCACCGGTTTCACAAATGAACAGGCAAAAAAAATGCCGCTCTTGAGAGCGGCATTTTTACAGCAACAGAATTATTCCGGGGCGACCGCGTTCTTGGCCAGGATTGCGTTGGCCAATTCCATGTCGGTAGCCTTCAAACCCGGGTTGTCGGCACGGACTTTCTGCATGGCGGATTCCAGGTACGGACCACGGATATTGCCGTCACTGGCCACGAAGCTGCTGGCGTCGTCCTGAGCGGCGACGACCAGCTTGTGATCCCTGGAGGTCAGGTAGGTGGACGCGGTGGTCGCACCTGAGGAAATAACTTCTCGCAAGATGCCATCATCATGATCACGGGCCATTGCTGAACCTACGGACAGGGAAAGCAAGGCAAACGTAGCGGCAGCAAGTTTAAAACGCATTATGGGTGACTCCAGTGGGATTTCTGGCAGGTTGGATTGCCAATACCCCAAACGAGTTCCGTAGCGTTCATCGGCGTGTTCGACCAGGATAACCCCTCTATTTCTGCTCACTCTGCGGCGTCACTCGCAGCACCTCTTCAATTGTCGTCAGCCCCGCCGCGACTTTTTGTGCGCCCGACAGCCGCAGGCTGCGCATGCCTTCCTTGAACGCCTGGCGACGGACTGCGAGCAGGTCGGTGTCGGGGTTGATCAGGGCTTTGACGCTGTCGGTCATTTGCATGATTTCGTAGACCCCGGCGCGTCCGCGATAACCGGTGTCGCGGCACTCCAGGCAGCCAATCGCACGTTGGGCGTTGCCTGGCAGCGGTGCTTGCCAGGGACGGGTCAAGGTTTGCCAATCGTCTTCGCCCAGCGTCAGCGGTGCCTTGCAGTGCGGGCACAGCGTACGGACCAGACGTTGCGCCATGACTCCCAGCAGGGTGGCTTTGATCAGGTAATGCGGCACGCCGAGTTCCAGTAAGCGGCTGATGGCGCTCGGTGCGTCGTTGGTGTGCAGGGTCGACAACACCAGGTGCCCGGTGAGTGCCGCTTGAATAGCCATTTCGGCGGTTTCGAGGTCGCGGATCTCGCCGATCATGATGATGTCCGGATCTTGTCGCATCAGCGCGCGCACGCCGCTGGCAAAGGTCAGGTCGATGTTGTGCTGGACCTGCATCTGATTGAACGCCGGCTCGACCATTTCGATCGGGTCTTCGATGGTGCAGAGGTTGATCTCTGGCGTCGCGAGTTTTTTCAGTGTGGTGTAGAGCGTGCTGGTCTTGCCCGAACCGGTCGGCCCGGTGACCAGAATGATGCCGTTGGGCTGGCGGGTCATGTCCTGCCAGCGGCGCAGATCATCGGCGGAAAACCCGAGCTGGTCGAAGTCCTTGAGCAGCACTTCCGGATCGAAGATGCGCATGACCATTTTTTCCCCGAATGCCGTGGGTAGCGTCGACAGCCGCAACTCTACTTCGCCGCCGTCCGGAGTCTTGGTCTTGACCCGGCCATCCTGGGGTTTGCGCTTTTCTGCAACGTTCATCCGCCCCAGGCTCTTCAGGCGACTGACGATCGCCATGGTCACCTGCGGTGGAAATTGATAGACGTTGTGCAATACGCCGTCGATGCGAAAGCGCACGGTGCCTTGCTCGCGCCGTGGTTCGATGTGGATATCACTGGCGCGTTGCTGGAAAGCGTACTGGAACAACCAGTCGACGATGTTGACGATGTGCGCGTCGTTGGCGTCCGGTTCCTGATCGCTGGCGCCGAGGTTGAGCAACTGTTCGAAGTTGCCCAGGGTGTTCGTTTGCTGATCGGCATTGGTTGCGCCGCTGACCGATTTGGCCAGGCGGAAGAATTCCACGCTGAAGCGCTGGATGTCCGCCGGGTTGGCCACTACCCGTTTGATCGGCAACTGTAGAACGTGGGTCAGGTCGGCTTCCCAGCTGCGCACATAAGGCTGCGCGCTAGCGACAGTGACGGCGTCGCGGTCGATCGCTACCGCGAGGATCTTGTGGCGCTGGGCAAAGGCGTAAGACATCAGCGAGGTAATTTGCGCGACGTTTATTTTCAGCGGGTCGATGCGTAAGTAAGGCTGGCCGGCCTGCTGCGAGAGCCACAGGGTCAGGCTTTCCAGATCCAGGCGTTTACCGGGGCGGCTGAGGTCGTCGAGGTGTTGGCTGGCAAGGAACTCCAGCGGGTGCAACTGGCTGTTGCTGGCATTGCGGCGAGTGGTCAGCGCGTGTTCGGCCGAGTCCTGGCTGATGAAGCCTTGGGCGACCAGTTCGCGCAGCAGGTCATTGAGATCCAGCCAGCGATCCTGAGTGGCGAGTTGAACGGGCATCCGGGCTCCTTATGGAAACGATCCTGCACGTATGGTGTAGACAGGTGCGTCTCTGACCACAGATGCCAAGAATAGTCCCCGCAGGACCGGCCGTTCGGTTGTCGGCCGATTCATCGTTGCGAGTCTTTACCGGAACGCTTCAGCCGGCGGCCTGTGCAGGCTGAACCCATTGCGAATCAGCCGCTTGCAGTTCCACCGAGCAGACACTGATCAGGTTACGTAATTTTTCCGCGATGACCTGGGCGCGGTGCCAGCTCAGGCCGTCCATGACGATACCGATCGACAGCAGGTCGTCGTCGCGCAGCACATTGACCTGCTGCGGAACCAGAAACTGCAACGCGAACAGATTCAGCGCACGACACAACACGTCCGGTTCGGCCTCGGCCAGCAGTTGGTAGTGCACGCGACAATGCGCATTACTGACGTTCCATACATCGGCGCGGGTAGGGGTGTTGCTGACGGCTTCGAGCGGGGGCATGGTCGGTCTCCAAAACACTGGAGAAATTTTTACATTTGGTACCGGGTATTTCTTATCTATGATGGGGTTAATTGGCTTTCAATCGAATTGTTCAATTCTCAAATAATGTCTTTACGGGTTTTTCTATGCATAGCGAGCTTGACGCGTATGACCGCCGGATTCTGGCACTGCTGCAAGAGGATGCCTCGCTTTCCAGTGCGCAGATTGCCGAGCAGGTCGGGTTATCGCAGTCGCCGTGCTGGCGGCGCATTCAGCGGATGAAGGAGGAGGGGGTTATTCGCGGGCAGGTGACCTTGCTCGATCGCAAGAAAATCGGCCTCAACACGCAAATCTTCGCCGAAATCAAACTCAACGCCCACGGACGTTCGAACTTCACGGAGTTCACCGAGGCGATTCGCGGTTTTCCGGAGGTGCTGGAGTGTTATGTGCTGATGGGCGCGGTGGATTTTCTGTTGCGGATCGTCACAGCAGACATCGAAGCCTATGAGCGCTTCTTCTTCGAGAAGCTGTCGATGGTGCCGGGGATTCAGGAGGTCAACTCGATCGTGGCCTTGTCGGAGATCAAGTCCACAACGAGTTTGCCGGTGTTGCGCTGAGGCGGTGTGAGTGCGTGGCTAAAGGGTGCTTGTGGCGAGGGGGCTTGCCCCCGTTGGAGGCCGCAGGACTCCCAAACCCGACCAACGCGGTGAATCAGGCATTACACGGACACCGGGTTTGCGGCCGCTGCGCAACCGAACGAGGCGGTGCGGAGTTCCGACAAGCCCCCTCGCCTCAGGTGGGATTACATACGCAACAACATCTTCCACGCGCGGTTCTGATACACCGCAATCGCCTGCTGCTTGCGTGCGTCCAGCACTTCGTCGGTGATCGGCTCGTTGGCCAGTTGCGCGAGTTTGTTCAGTTCACCGTACAGGCGATCCATTTCCGGGATGTCCAGCACGTTGCGGGCATGGTGCAGCCAGGCCTGGATGCGTTCAATACGCGGCAGTTGCTCGGCCAGGTCTTCCGGCTGTTGCTGATAGCGCTGCAATTGCAGGGACGTCGCTTCTTCGCCCAGCAGGCGCGGCAACCAGTTACCCAGTTGTGCAGCACCTTGGCGATTGCCGCGAACGTTGCGATCGGCAGTCCAGGTGCGGGCCATCAACCAGCGCGAGGTGTTCAGCGAGAACTGGCCCCAGCGCGGGTCTTCGAGTTCTTCAAGGAACTGCTCCGGCGCGGCTTTGCGCACGTCTTCGTCGTCCAGGCCAGCCTGAACCAACGGACGCCAGTCTTCCAGCAAGGCATCCAGCGCCACGCGCAAGTCGTGAGTCGACTGACGTGGTGCGGCTTGACCCAGGCTGCTGAGCAGCGCACGCAACTCAGCCAGGTTTTCGACCCAGTCCTGCAGCAGGCGCCAGTGGCCGTTGAAGCGATATTGCTCGGCCAGACGCTGGCTGCTGCCCAGCAAGTGCCAGCTCAATGCGGCGAACGCGTCGTCCAGCGGCAGTTCGAAGGTCAACTCCGGCGCCGGCAGGCTCAATGAATAACTGTTGGCGTCGAACAGGCGGTAGCCGCGCTCGGCTTTGCTGATATCGCATGGCATCAGCGCCAGGGTAGCGGCCAGTTCGGCGGCCAGTTCCAGCAATGCCGCGGGCTCGCCTTCGCGCAGCTCCAGCTCCAGTTCGCAGATCTCTTCTTTCTGCTTGCCGGCAATCACGTGGCCCAGGTCCAGCGCGGCTTCGATGACCACTTTGGTCTTGCCACGGCCCCAGGCGATTTCTGCGCGTTCGCGCACGAAATCAGTGGTGAAAATGGCCTTCAGGGTTTTCTTGTCCAGTTCGGCCAGCTCTTCGGGCCAGCATTCGCCGTCGAGTTTTTTCACATCGAGCTTGGCTTTGGGCAGGTTCCAGTCGTATTCGTTACGCTCGGACAGACCGGCGACACTGTGACCACGGGTCTTGAGCGTTTGAATGACTTCTTCGCCATCGCGGCGCAGGCGCAGGGCGACCTTGGCGCGGGCCAGGTCACGTTCTGGCGTGTCGAAGTACTGGTTCATCAACTCACGGCGTTCCCAGCCACTTTTGTTGCGTTTTTTCAGTAGCGGGTGCTCGCGCAGGGCGGCGAGGGTTTCGCGGCTGACGCGGAGTTTGATTTCGGTTTCTTTCTGCATGGCCGGAAAATCCAGGATCGGGAGCGCAGCCGGGGGAATGTGTGGCTGCCAAGGCCGTGCAGTGTACAGCACTCATTAAACCTACGCGCCGCGACGGTTTATTCCTGCCGCAGGATGGCTCTATGATGAGGGTTCATCTTGGGAGTTGGGAGTCAGCGATGCCTTTGCCGTCCATGAAAGATCAGTTCGCTGCACTGATCGCCGCACCGTCCGTCAGTTGCACCCAACCCAGCCTCGATCAATCCAATCGCGCGGTCATTGATTTGCTGGCGACCTGGCTCGGTGACCTGGGCTTTTCGTGTGATATCCAGCAAGTCAGCCCCGGCAAATTCAACTTGCTCGCCAGTTTTGGCAGCGGTCCCGGCGGGCTGGTACTGGCCGGGCACAGCGACACGGTACCGTTCGACGGCGCACTGTGGCAGACCGATCCGCTGAAACTGACCGAAGTCGATGGTCGCTGGGTCGGCCTCGGCAGTTGCGACATGAAGGGTTTTTTCGCGCTGGTCATCGAAGCCGTGTTGCCGCTGCTGGACAAACCGTTCAAGCAGCCGCTGATGATCCTCGCCACCTGTGACGAAGAAAGCTCCATGGCGGGTGCCCGGGCCTTGGCTGCTGCCGGCCGTCCATTGGGCAGGGTAGCGGTGATCGGTGAGCCAACTGGCTTGAAACCGATCCGTATGCATAAAGGCGTGATGATGGAACGCATCGACATTCTCGGTCAGAGCGGCCATTCGTCCGACCCGCGCCTGGGCCATAGTGCTCTGGAGGCCATGCACGATGCGATGGGCGAGTTACGCGGCTTGCGCCTGCAATGGCAGCGCGAGTTTCACAATCCGCAGTTCAGCGTGCCGCAACCGACACTGAATTTCGGCTGCATCCACGGTGGCGACAACCCGAACCGAATCTGCGGTCAATGCTCGCTGGAATTTGACCTGCGGCCCTTGCCGGGCATGGACCCGAACGCATTGCGTGCGGCGATCCGGCAGAAACTCGAACCGGTCGCCGAGCTCCATCAGGTAAAGATCGACTACGCTCCGCTGTTCCCTGAAGTGCCGCCGTTCGAGCAGGCGGCCGACTCGGAACTGGTGCAGGTCGCCGAAAGGCTGACCGGCCACCTTGCCGAAGCAGTAGCGTTCGGCACTGAAGCGCCTTATCTTCAGCGTCTTGGCTGCGAGACATTGGTGCTTGGCCCAGGCGATATCGCCTGCGCCCACCAACCTGGGGAATACCTTGAAATGTCACGTTTGCAGCCTACCGTGCATCTATTACGTCAATTGATCGAACACTACTGCCTGACCCCGGCTTGATAAATCCCGGGGCATCCAACCTGTATTCATGAGGAGAACGCGCGTGTCGCCAAGCCTGTTCCGACGATAACCACCAGCCCGCTGTGCGTTTTGCTTCGTCCTTTTTATCGGCTGCTATTTGTTACAGGCGCAGGTGTTATGCCCGAATACGTTAACTGGCTTCGTCACGCTTCCCCTTACATCAATGCTCACCGCGATTGCACCTTCGTCGTCATGCTGCCCGGCGACGGCGTCGAGCATCCGAACTTCGGCAATATCGTCCACGACCTGGTGCTGCTGCACAGCCTGGGTGTGCGGCTGGTATTGGTTCACGGTTCGCGTCCGCAAATTGAAACCCGTCTCGCCGCACGTGGCCTGACTCCGCATTACCACCACGGGATGCGCATCACCGATGCGGCGACCCTGGAGTGCGTGATCGATGCGGTGGGGCAACTGCGCATTGCCATCGAAGCACGCTTGTCGATGGACATGGCGTCTTCGCCGATGCAGGGCTCGCGTCTGCGGGTGGCTGGCGGCAATCTGGTGACCGCACGGCCGATCGGTGTGCTCGAAGGTATCGACTATCACCACACCGGCGAAGTGCGTCGGGTCGACCGCAAGGGCATCAACCGTTTGCTGGATGAGCGCTCTATCGTATTGCTGTCACCGCTGGGCTACTCGCCGACCGGGGAAATCTTCAACCTGGCCTGCGAAGACGTCGCCACTCGCGCCGCCATCGATCTGGGCGCCGACAAGCTGCTGCTGTTCGGCGCGGCCCCGGGGCTGATCGATGAAAACGGCCGTCTGGTCCGCGAGCTGCGTCCACAACAGGTGCCGGCGCACTTGCAGCGTCTGGGCTCGAACTATCAGGCCGAGTTGCTGGATGCGGCGGCCGAAGCTTGCCGTGGTGGTGTGGGCCGTAGCCATATTGTCAGTTATGCCGAAGACGGCGCGCTGCTGACCGAACTCTTCACCCGTGACGGTGGCGGGACGCTGGTGGCCCAGGAGCAGTTCGAGGTAGTGCGCGAAGCGGCTATCGAAGACGTCGGTGGTTTGCTGGATCTGATCAGTCCGCTGGAAGAGCAGGGGATTCTGGTGCGTCGCTCACGCGAAGTGCTGGAGCGCGAAATCGAGCAGTTCAGCGTGGTTGAGCGTGAAGGCATGATCATCGCCTGTGCGGCGTTGTATCAGATCGCTGACTCGGATGCCGGGGAACTGGCCTGTCTGGCGGTAAACCCGGAATACCGCCATGGCGGCCGTGGTGATGAATTGCTGGAACGGATCGAGACCCGGGCTCGTGCTCAGGGGCTCAAAACCCTGTTCGTCCTCACTACCCGGACTGCGCACTGGTTCCGCGAGCGTGGCTTTGTGCCCAGCAGCGTCGAGCGCCTGCCGTCGGCCCGGGCCTCGCTGTACAACTATCAGCGTAATTCGAAGATCTTCGAAAAGACTCTGTAACCTGCGGCGCCTAGACTTCGCCCCAGGTACTAACCGACCAGGGTAATGAGTCGATCGTTTCTGCCTTTTTGTCGCCCGTTGCAGTGCTTACCGGACGGGCGGTAAAAAAAATTACAACGGTATACAAACTGTAACAATTTGACGGGAAGATGCACGTTTCGCCATGATGGCGTCGCTTATTTGATCGTGATTGACGTAAGAGGAATTACGTGATCACAAATGGAACTAAAGAAGCGTTTGTAAATACCATTTAGGAATTAGCTCATAGGCCGATACCCCAGGATCCGGTTCGGTTGAGGTGTGCTGAGCTATATTCCCGAATCGTATGAAAAATGAATAAATAATTCTTTTTGGGTTTATGAGAGATTCACTAACCTGAACGGACCAAACACGGCGATTAGACCAAGGTCGTAGACGTGACTGCTTACGATTGACTTATCGGTCACGGTCTTGCGCTAATCGCGCATCGATGGGAACCGGGGCGTCAGATCCTGGACCAAAGTGCACAAAAATTAGAAACGTAGAGGAGCGAAACATGAATAAGTCCACCTTGGCCCTGGCTGTGGCCGTAGGGGTTTTGGCGCAGCAGGCAAGCGCCGCCGGTTTCATCGAAGACAGTAAGGCGACCTTGGGTCTGCGTAACTTCTACATCAACACCGATAACCGTGACGGCCAACCATCGGCTTCGTCTAACACCAGAAGCAAGAACGCAGAATGGGGTCAAGGCTTCGATCTGCGCTTTATCTCGGGTTACACCCAAGGTACTGTCCAGTTCGGTGTTGACGCCATTGGCCTGTATGGCGTGCGTTTGGACTCCAGCCGTGAAAATCACGGTAACTACAACGGTACTGCTTCCGGCGGCACTGTATTCCCAAGTGATGGCAAGGAGGCTGTTAACGAATTCGCCAGCCTGGGTCTGACCGGTAAGGTCAAAATCTCCCAGACCGAGCTGAAAATCGGCACCCTGCAACCGAACAACCCGGTCATTAAGTACAACGATGGTCGTCTGTTGCCACAAACCTTCACCGGTGGCGAGATCAAGTCCAACGAGATCAAGGACCTGACCCTGACTGCAGGCGAGATCAACGAGGCCAAAGGCCGCAACTCCAGCAACGACGAAGGTCTGTCGATCGCCGGTGCCAACGGCAGCTCCAACTACGACGCGGGCAAGTTCAGCAACAAGTTCTACTACGGTGGTGCTGACTACAAGCTCACCAAAGACCTGACCGCCTCGTACTACTACGGCGAGCTGAAGGACTTCTACTCGCAGAACTTCCTGGGCCTGGTGCACAACTGGTCCATCGGTCCTGGCGTGCTGAAAAGTGACCTGCGCTACTACCGTAGCCGCGACAACGGTGCCAACGGTAACGACAAAAACTACTTCACCTCGGGTTACTACCCAGACACCCCAAAATCGCTGACCAAAGGCAAGGTCGACAACGACCTGTACAGCTACCTGGCTTTGTACTCGGTTGAAGGTCATACCTTCGGCGGCGGCTATCAGGTCAGCAGCGGCGACAGCGATTTCCCTTATCTGAACCAGGGTGACGGCTCGTCGAACAGCACCATCACTGACATGCAGATCCAGAAGTTTTCCCGCGCTGGCGAACGTACCTGGCAAGCTCGCTACGCCTATGACTTCGCCAAGGTCGGCGTACCTGGCCTGACCGCCGGTGTGATCTACCTGCGTGGCAACGGCATCGACACCGCTACTGGCGACAAAACCGAGTGGGAACGTGACCTGAGCCTGGCTTACGTGATTCCAGAAGGTCCGCTGAAAAACCTCGGCTTTACCTGGAAAAACGCCATGTGGCGCACCGACCTTGCTAACACCCGCGACCAGGACGAAAACCGCCTGATCGTCAGCTACTCGATCCCGCTGTTGTAATACCCAGACGTTTGTAAGCCTGTATAAAAAGCCCCGCTCGGCGCAAGCCTGGCGGGGCTTTTGCGTTTCAAGTCGGGCCCACCCCCGCAGGCCCGCCTTCACTTCCCTCTTTGCAGCAACTCAAGGCCTTCTCGAACCCTGGTTCCAAGAGTGATCTTCACTCGGGTATGCGTCCAGTGAATAGATGTTTAATATTCACTTTGGATCTAAATAAATCGATATTTATTCTTTTTAATAGCTGTCGACAATAGGCACAGTAGGCTCATCACGCACTCACCAGGAGCAGCACCATGAGCCTCAGACTGGGCGATATTGCCCCCGATTTCGAACAGGATTCCAGCGCCGGTACCATCCGTTTTCACCAGTGGCTGGGCGATAGCTGGGGCGTGCTGTTTTCCCATCCGGCGGACTTCACGCCGGTGTGCACCACGGAGCTGGGGTTCACCGCCAGGCTCAAGGATGAATTCGCCAAGCGCGGCGTCAAGGCCATTGCACTCTCGGTCGACCCGGTGGACTCGCACCACAAGTGGATCGAAGACATCAACGAAACCCAGAACACCCTTGTCAACTTCCCGATCCTCGCCGACGCCGACCGCAAGGTCTCCGATCTCTATGACCTGATCCACCCGAATGCCAACGACACCCTGACCGTGCGTTCGCTGTTCGTCATCGATCCGAACAAGAAGGTTCGCCTGACCATCACCTATCCGGCCAGTACCGGGCGCAACTTCCACGAGATCCTGCGGGTGATCGACTCGTTGCAACTCACCGACAACTACAAAGTGGCCACCCCGGCTAATTGGCAGGACGGAGATGAAGTGGTGATCGTGCCGTCGTTGAAGGATGAAGAGGAAATCAGCAAACGCTTCCCTAAAGGCTACCGCGCAGTGAAACCATACCTGCGCCTGACGCCACAGCCGAATCGCTAATTTGAAATACCACCCCTGTAGGAGCAAGGCTTGCCCGCGATGAGAACGACTCGGTGTTTCTGTCGTCAGGGATGACGTCATCGCGGGCAGGCCTTGCTCCTGCAAGGGTTTGTCCGTATCCACAAAGCAGGGGATTTCAGGCCGTTTCGACGGCCTTTTTTTTCGCCAGGAAAACGTTTTTCTGCATATGCATTTAAAGAATAAATACATAAATAAATATGATTTATGGATATATAAATCAACTGGTAAGGTCTGCCCATTGTCGCGAGATCGCACACTGCGAATCGCCGGAAACGCTTAAGGAATAGCCGCATGTTGGTCGTCTCACTCGGAGGAAGTCCCAGCCAACGCTCCCGCTCCGGGGTGCTGCTGGATCGCTCCCAACGCTGGTTGCAGCAACAAGGCGTAGAGGTGGTGAGTTATCAGGTACGGGACTTCCCGGCCGAAGACTTGCTGCACGCGCGCTTCGACAGCCCGAAGGTGGTCGACCTGCTGCAACAGATTGAAAACGCTGATGGCTTGTTGATTGCCACGCCGGTCTACAAGGCGTCGTTTTCCGGCGCACTCAAAACCGTGCTGGATCTGCTGCCGGAGCGCGCCCTGAGCCACAAGGTTGTACTGCCCATGGCCACTGGCGGCAGCATCGCCCACATGCTGGCCGTGGATTACGCGCTCAAGCCGGTGCTGTCGGCGCTGAAAGCCCAGGAAATGCTCCACGGGATTTTCGCCGAAGACAGCCAGATCGCTTACGGCGAAGGCAGTGCGCAGGCGCAGTTGTCGCCGGCACTGGAGCAGCGCCTGGTTGAGGCGCTGGAGCAGTTCTTCAGTGCCATGGCCCGTCGGCCAAAACCACTGGACCCAAACCTGTTGAATGAACGTTTGTTGAGTGCTCGCTGGAGCATTTAAGCCTTACCCGAATTTGATGTACTCGCCTTACTCGCCCGCTAACGGGCAAGCAGGTGCAGCCAAAACCCTACTGCAAAAAGGAGAGCGCTATGCGCACTGTCATTTTGCGTCGTGGCCTGGTCGCTCTGTTTGCTGCGGCTGTGTCCTTCGGCGTCATTACTCAAGCTCAAGCGGCCGAGACCTTGCGAATCGGCTATCAAAAGTACGGCACCCTGGTGCTGCTCAAAGCTCGCGGCTCGCTGGAGAAACGCCTCGCCGACCAAGGCATTAGCGTGCAATGGACGGAATTCCCCGGCGGCCCGCAACTGCTCGAAGGGCTGAACGTCGGCTCGATCGATTTCGGCGTGACCGGCGAAACTCCACCGGTGTTCGCTCAGGCGGCCGGTGCCGACCTGCTCTACGTCGCTTACGAGCCACCCGCGCCAACCAGCGAAGCGATCCTGGTGCCGAAAGACTCGGCGATCAAATCGGTGCAGGACCTCAAGGGCAAGAAAGTCGTCCTCAACAAAGGCTCCAACGTGCACTACCTGCTGGTACGCGCACTGGAAGATGCCGGCCTCAAGTACACCGACATTCAAACCGTATTCCTGCCACCGGCCGATGCCCGTGCGGCGTTCGAACGCGGCAGCGTCGATGCCTGGGTGATCTGGGACCCGTACCAGGCTGCCGCCGAACAACAACTGCATGCACGCACCCTGCGCGACGGCATCGGCATCGTCGACAACCATCAGTTCTACCTGGCGACCAAGCCTTACGCCGAAAAACATCCGGCCGTGATCAAGGCCCTGGTGGAAGAAGTCCGCACCATCGGCGAATGGTCCAAAGCCAACCCTGAAGAAGTCACGCAACAAGTCTCGCCACTGCTCGGCTTGCCGGCAGACATCACCCTGACCGCAGTGAAACGCCAGGGCTTCGGCGCGCATCTCCTCACACCGCAAGTGATCGCGGCCCAGCAGAAAATTGCCGACAGCTTCTACCAGCTCAAATTGATTCCGAAACCCTTGAGCATCAAAGACGTGATCTGGACGCCACCGGCAGCCGTTGCCACTGCGCCGTAATTCGATTTCCTTAGGAGACCACTCCATGAGCCTTAATATTTTCTGGTTCCTGCCTACCCACGGCGACGGCCATTACCTTGGCACCGCCGAAGGCGCTCGCGCCGTCGACCACGGTTATTTGCAGCAAGTCGCCCAAGCGGCGGATCGCCTGGGTTTTGGCGGGGTGCTGATTCCCACCGGACGTTCATGCGAAGACTCGTGGCTGGTGGCTGCATCGCTGATTCCGGTCACCCAGCGCTTGAAGTTTCTGGTCGCGTTGCGCCCCGGGATCATTTCCCCGACGGTGGCCGCGCGCCAGGCGGCGACCCTGGATCGCTTGTCCGGAGGGCGTGCGCTGTTCAACCTGGTGACTGGTGGTGATCCAGAAGAACTGGCCGGCGATGGATTGTTCCTCAGTCACGAAGAACGCTATCAGGCCTCGGTGGAGTTCACCCGGATCTGGCGTCGGGTGCTGGAAGGCGAGACGGTCGACTACGACGGTCAGCACATCAGCGTGAAGGGCGCGAAATTGCTCTATCCGCCGATCCAGCAACCGCGTCCGCCGCTGTACTTCGGTGGCTCCTCGGAAGCGGCTCAGGATCTGGCAGCCGAGCAGGTCGAAATGGTCCTGACCTGGGGTGAGCCACCGGCCGCCGTCGCCGAGAAAATCGAACAGGTACGCGCCAAGGCCGCGAAGCTCGGGCGCACCGTGCGCTTCGGCATTCGTTTGCATGTGATTGTCCGCGAAACCAACGCTGAAGCCTGGCAGGCGGCGGATCGGTTGATCTCCCATCTGGATGACGACACCATTGCTCGTGCTCAAGCCTCGTTGGCGCGTTTTGACTCAGTCGGCCAGCAGCGCATGGCCGCGCTGCACGGCGGCAGTCGCGACAATCTTGAGGTCAGCCCGAACCTCTGGGCCGGCGTCGGTCTGGTGCGTGGCGGTGCCGGCACCGCATTGGTCGGCGATGGCCCAACCGTGGCCGCGCGGGTCAAGGAATACGCAGACCTGGGCATCGATACCTTTATCTTCTCGGGCTACCCACATCTGGAGGAATCGTATCGGGTCGCGGAGTTGTTGTTCCCGCACCTCGACATCGAGCGTCCCGAGCTGCCGAAAAGCGCCGGTTACGTCAGCCCGTTCGGCGAGATGGTCGCCAACGACATTCTTCCCAAAGCCGCGTCCCAGAGCTGAGGCGCGCCATGAAAAGGGAAAAGCTTATCCACAGCCTCGCGCCGTGGGCCTTGCCGGTGCTGCTACTGGCGGTGTGGCAGTTGTCGGTGTCGGCGGGCTGGTTGTCGACACGGATTTTGCCGGCCCCCAGCGCGGTGATCGAGGCGGGCGTGAGCCTGGTGCGCAGCGGCGAAATCTGGAAACACCTGGCGATCAGCGGCTGGCGCGCCGGCATTGGTTTTGTGATTGGCGGCGGTATCGGTCTGGCCTTGGGTTTCATCACTGGCTTGTCGAAATGGGGCGAACGCCTGCTCGACAGTTCGGTGCAGATGATCCGCAACGTGCCGCATCTGGCGCTGATTCCGCTGGTGATCCTCTGGTTCGGGATTGATGAGTCGGCGAAGATTTTCCTGGTGGCGCTGGGGACCTTGTTCCCGATCTACCTCAACACCTATCACGGCATTCGCAATGTTGACCCGGCTCTGGTGGAGATGGCGCGTAGTTATGGCCTGTCCGGTTTCAGCCTGTTCCGTCAGGTGATTCTGCCGGGCGCGCTGCCGTCGATTTTGGTGGGCGTGCGCTTTGCCCTGGGCTTCATGTGGCTGACCCTGATCGTCGCTGAAACCATCTCCGCCAGCTCCGGCATCGGCTACCTGGCGATGAATGCCCGGGAGTTCTTGCAGACGGATGTGGTGGTGCTGGCGATTGTTTTGTACGCGGTGCTCGGCAAATTGGCCGACCTTGCGGCGCGTGGTCTGGAGCGGGTCTGGTTGCGCTGGCATCCGGCCTATCAAGTGGTTAAGGGCGGTGCAGCATGACGGCGCAACAACCTCCACGCCTGCTGCGCGGAATTCCGCTGGTGGTGCGCAAGCTGCAAAAAACCTTTGGTGCACGGCAGGTGCTGCGCGAGATTGATCTGCACATTCCGGCCGGTCAGTTCGTGGCCGTGGTCGGTCGCAGCGGCTGCGGTAAAAGTACCTTGCTGCGTTTACTGGCGGGCCTTGATCAACCCACGGATGGTGAGCTGTTGGCCGGTTCCGCGTCACTCGATGAGGCGCGCGAAGACACCCGGTTGATGTTTCAGGAGGCGCGTTTGCTGCCTTGGAAAAAGGTCATCGACAACGTCGGCCTCGGGCTCAAGGGCGATTGGCGCCAGCAGGCGCTGGACGCACTGGATGCCGTGGGCCTGGCAGATCGCGCCGATGAATGGCCGGCCGCATTGTCCGGCGGGCAGAAGCAGCGGGTGGCCTTGGCGCGGGCGCTGATCCATCAGCCGCGCTTGCTGTTGCTCGATGAACCGCTGGGCGCACTGGATGCACTGACCCGGATTGAAATGCAGCAACTGATCGAACGCCTTTGGCAACAGCACGGTTTTACCGTGTTGCTGGTGACCCACGACGTCAGCGAGGCGGTGGCGATTGCCGACCGGGTGTTGCTGATCGAAGAAGGCGAAATCGGCCTCGACCTGCAGGTCGAACTGCCGCGCCCTCGAGTCCGTGGTTCCCATCGGCTGGCAGCGCTGGAAACCGAGGTGCTCAACCGCGTGCTGTCACTGCCGGGTTCACCGCCGGCGCCGGAACCTGTTTCACCCTTGCCCACGCAGTTGCGCTGGGCTCACTGACCCAATGTTCTCCCAACGACAGGAATCAACATCATGACGATCAAAGCCATCAACGTTCGCAACCAGTTCAAAGGCACTATCAAGGAAATCGTCGAGGGCGACGTGCTCTCGGAGATCGATGTTCAGACCGCGTCTGGCATCGTCACCTCGGTCATCACCACGCGCTCGGTCAAAGAGCTGGAACTGGCGATTGGTAGCGAAGTGATCGCTTTCGTGAAATCCACCGAGGTGTCGATCGCCAAGTTGTGATCGATGTGTCACACACAGCCCCGGACGGCTTGAGCCCTTCGGGGTTTTTTATGTGCTGCTTCCAGGGGGGCGCTAACGCATTTGTAAGCACAGACCATCTTGCTGAGCTTTGGATATAGCATGCTTGGCATTGGTAACATCAAGCTTGTCTACAATATTGCTCATGTGAAATTTTACTGTGCGTACGCTAATACTGGTTATTAGTGAAATTTCGGAGTATGTCTTTCCGATGCACGCCCATTTCAATATTTCGTGTTCTCGTTGAGTCAGTGGTTTGGTTGAACTCTCTGGAAATATGAAGTCAAGTACTCGTGGGCTAATGTTCATAAGTTGATGGACTCGAATGAGCAGCATTTGGAGCTCGGATTTTTGTTGCTCGAGAATATGAAATAGCGCAGGGTCGAACCTGTCGCAGACACTAAGTAGGGAAAAGCAGCCGTTGGCATCATGAAGCGTAAAGCAATATCCATCTGTAAGACGATAGCTCCTCGGCTTTTCGAAAAAGTTGAAGCTGGAGTTATCTGCTTTAATTCTGCATTCAGCCCAAGAAAATGGTGCAATCGAGCGAAGTCCGAACTGGATGACAGGATCAGTGAGATGATGATTTCTGAGCATGTATTCTTCTATCCAGTGTTCAGGGTAATTGCTCATGAGGAATGGGTTTCGAAGATTTGCTTTCCTTGCGATAAAATAAGTGAATCGTCTGAAGCCTTTTTTTCGGATCTCTAACTCAAGACTCAATTTGAGGCGCGCGATCAGCTTCGGTAGGTTGTTATTGTGTGGCTTATTGTCTATATCCATATAGAGGCAACTTGTGGTAAGTAACTAATTCAAGGTGGATAACCCGGCTATTATATGAGGGCTGGGGATTAACTTGTTTGAAGGGGCGATGTATGTTGGATAATACGCTTGGTGAGCGTTGCCATGGAGGAGCAGTCATGACACCGGTTTTGTTGAGTTTTGATGAGGGCGCGGCTTTCTTGAATCGATAATCTCCAGGCCAGCCTCTGCAGATAATTTGATGCTGTAACACCAATTGCATTGGTTATTATCATTGTATTCAATGTAAAGTATATGAGTCCTGAAATTGTCAATGTATTGATAGGATAGCAGGGTTGTCGGGCCGGGTAAGGTTGATAAATAAAGGGATAAGTCGCGGTATGCTTTTTCTTCTAAGCGACTTTCTCGAAGGAAAAGAGTGGTCGAGACGCAGAAAAAAACGACGGATAGGAAAAGGAATATTTGATAGGCGATGGATATTTTTGTTGATGGCTGTGAAAGGTTGCTACCGAAAAAAGTCACTGCGAGAATAGAGAAGTAAAGGAGTACGAGTTTATGGTTTTTTACTTTGTTCAAGTACAGTTGGTTTCTTATGCGAATTAATAGTTCGTCATGTTGAATGTGCTGGTCAGCACTGAGTTCTGGGAATGACTTCATGGTCGTAAGGTGCGCCTGAGTGGAAGGTGAAAGTTAACGCTGTGAAGTGTGGCGTTAACTTGAGTGGGGCGCTTTAGGACTGAAAGCGTGCGTGCGGTGCATTATGAATAGATCGACTCAAAACGTATGTAAAATTGATCGATGGGCATATGCTCGGTTACCCCGGTATCTCTCTCTCGAACGATAACGATGTTATCGTTCAGCATGCTGTCTTCCAAGGTTATTAAAAAAGGAGTGCCGACTTCGTCATGATATTTTGTTACTTTTTGTTTGTCGCCACCAATCTCTATAACGATTTTTCCGGCAGCGAGACGTTGTAACCTGTGCTTTATGATAGAGGCGCTTTCTATTGATAAGATCGCATTTGAATTTGGAATGTGTAGGCATGCCTTGACAGGCGCTAAATGGGGTTTGATACGCAAAACAACACGGCTTGTACCATCGGATGAATCGACACGAACAAACGACTCGAAGAGTACTGCCATCAACCCCCGGTCAACGCCTGCTGCAGGTTCAATGGCGCACGGTGCGATTAAGGTCTCAGTGCCTGGTTGTGTTATTGCCATGAGTGCGGTGGACATGTTGTTCGGTAGGACGGAAGAACTGAGGTGTAGTTTGTCTTGAGACCCGCTATGGGAACCACAATCAAAGTCTCCACGATCGGCGATACCTTCAATTTCGAAGATGTCCCCGTTTGGTTGTTTATAATGAATATCATAGGTTTTACTAGAGTAGTGAGCCAGTTCGTCGGCCACTACGTCATCCACGATCAAGTTCTGCAAGTTGATCCCCTGTTGTTCCCACCAGTCCAGTCGTTGTTTTAACCAGAATTCGTGCCACTCTTGGGTGTTTTCGGTGGGAACAAAATACTGCAGTTCCATCTGTTCGAACTCCCTCATGCGTACGGGGAAGTCAGTGACTTGCTGTTCGTTTCGAAAGGCTTTACCTATCTGAGCAATACCAAAAGGAAGGGATGGATGGGTCCACTCCACTACATTATCGAAATTGGCGAAGCTATGTTGAGCAGTCGTCACTCGCAGGTGACAGGGCGATAAGTTATTGTTTTCATCTTTGATGCGGGTCTCGAATACACCGAACTCTTCATAGTTAGCGCCAAGAAAGCCGGAGTGCTCATGCAATAAGGGCGAGGTTAGAAGTGCTGCTTCAATACCGTAGACATCATCCCTGTCATAGACCATTGCTTGCCACCAGGCCTTTCTTAGGTGGATTTTTATTTCTGCACCCAATGGCCCATAGTCGAAAATGCCAGGCATTCCTCCGTATATTGAACACGAAGAGCTGAAAATACCGATCTGTTTGCACATTGCAAGAACGTCTTCTAGAGGGAGCCTATTCATAGGTGAGCCTTACTGGACTTGTTGTGTTTTCAGAAATAGAAAGTCAGGCCAGGAAACCTGATTTTAGTGAAGGTTAGATAGCGGTAGATGCACCGGTCTTTTCTTTTGAGACGACGATATTGTCTATCAAGCGTACGGAGTCGAGATAAGCGGCGCAGAGGATTACAATATCGGTTGTAGCGTCAGACGCCGGCTCAAGTGTGAGCGCATCGGCGAAACTGAAATAGTCCGGTTTGAAGCCAAACCGGGTCAATGCCTCTATGGATTCACTTTCGATTGTGGAATATGTTGAAGAGCGTTCTAGGATTTTTCGTTTGGCATTGAGCAAAACCTGGTATAGGTGAGAAGCTTGTTCCCGTTCGGCATCATTCAAATAGCCATTTCGTGAGCTCAGGGCTAAACCGCTATCATCTCTGATGGTTGGGACCCCGATGACTTGGGTTGGAATATTTAATGTCTCGACCAGTCGACGGCAAACAGCAAGTTGCTGAAAGTCTTTTTCACCAAACAAGGAGAAGTCAGGTTGCACTATATTAAGCAGCTTTGTGACAACAGTCGCTATTGCACTGAAAAAATGTGGCCGTGTTTTACCGCAAAATTGCTCACTCAAGAATGGCACATCGACGGTTGCCTGGTAGTCCAGTCCGAGTGGGTATATCTCTTTGACTGAAGGTGCGAATACAATGTCGCATCTTACAGCTTCCAGTTTAGAGCAGTCGGTCTCCAGAGTGCGTGGATATTTATCATAGTCTTCACCTTCTGCAAAGTGAGATGGATTAAGAAAAATGCCGGCGACAGTGATATCACTGATGCTTTTTCCATGTTCCACGAGGCTGATATGACCTGCGTGCAATGCCCCCATTGTTGAAATGAAGCTGATGCTTTTGCCATTATCTCGCTCACGCTTCAGGTGGGTTCTCAATTCGCTAATTGTGTGGATGACGTCCATTATCGTTCCTCTTATAAATATGAAAGGCGAGTGTTAATGTCCCGCTTTGTGTGCGCTGACCAGTTCTGCGAGTGAACCAAATTTATAGAGTGGTTCAATGCTGGGGGAGAACTCGGGTTGAATGGAAAGTGTCCCGTTCAAGGTGTCGGCACGGTTGATCCATGCTGTGTCAATACCTGTCGCGGCTGCTGGTTCAATATCGTGAAATCTGCTGACGCTCACGTGCAGCAGTTCGTGTTTTTTAATGCCGAGGTCTGCGAGGTGGCGGACTAGGTAGTTAAAGTTGTTCAGGGCGGGTTTGAATGAGCCGATGGTCTGAGCCGTATAGGTACGGTAGAAGTTGCACAGCAGTCGAGCTCTGGTCACTTCGATTGAAGCTTCATCGATATTGGATAAAATAACCAATTTGTGATGACGCTGTAGATGGGTCAACGCTTTGATCGTGTCGCTGAATAATGGCCATTCACTGATGGAGTTCCCAAAGTGTATAGCTTTGCTCTTGTCGCAAGGTCTGTCGAGTTTGGCCAGGATGCTCGCGTACGTTTTGCTCAGTGCGGACGGATAAGGTATGTCCGGTGTGTCGGCAAGAATAGTCGATTCCTGTCTCAGGAAATACGCTATAAGTTGCGCATCGGAAACCTGCTGGAGTTTGTCGTCACAGGCATTTCGCAAAGCATTGATAATGCCCGACTCCCAGTCGACCAAAGTTCCGAAACAGTCAAAGCTGATAGCGCGATAATTAGATAGTTTCATTGTGTGAATGAACTCCAAAAACTAGTAAAGCCCATGTGCTATTACAAAGGAACTACCATGTTGGGCTTTTCATGAAGCATCTGGATAATAACGTTCGTTTTATCCAGAATCGCGACTTTTGGTTCAAGTTGTTTGTTGCTATTTCGGAAAGCCATAATAATGACTTGCTCGCCTGCACCAATAAGGTGTGCTGCCGCGCCGTTTACGCAGATGTCTTTTTTACCTCGCTCCCCTGAAATTACGTACGTTTCCAGTCTTGCCCCCGAAGTGTTTGAAACGACCATGACCCTTTCACCAGGCCAAATATCGACTTTGTCCAGAAGTTCCTGATCAATGGTAATGGAACCGACGTAAGCAAGATTCGCCTCTGTCACAATGGCGTTATGAAGTTTGGCGTGCAGAACAGTGCGCATGTACAGGTCCCCAATATATATTCAGTTGGTGTTCGCGTGGCCTTGTGGGCGTGTTCCATCTTTTCAGAAAGCTTTTATAAGGAAGTGGAGTTGTTAGACCGTCATCCCAGACGCATTTGGTCTAGCCTTAGTAGAGCGCTTTCTTGTATCGAGATATTGACGAATTTATGTCACACATATGCCGGTAATGACAACCTGTCTCAAGGTACAGGTGACTAATGCTTTTTGTCATGCTTACTATCTGGCTAGTCATGTTTCGCTAAGGCCGTACCCGGCTTGGCGATTATTGGAACTTACGTTCAGGATGAACAGTGATGAATAATTTGCCGGCTTGGGTCTGTACTGAACTATCGGAATTGAGAGCTCGGTATATACAGCATCGATTCATTTTTATTGAGGGTAAGAAGTTACTGGGTTATCTTCGTTGTCTTGGTGCGACGGACTCTGACATAACGTCGTTGCAGCGCGTCAGTGAGAGTCTGCAGTCCGATCCAACGCTGCCCTTCAGAAAATCGCGAAATGGTCGGTTTTTGTTCGACTATAAAAAATCCAGTATATCCAGACTTGAGTACCAGCCCTTTGTCCTTTCATACGATGAGGATTTTGTCCGTTTCGACTCCAATCAGCTAAGGTCCTTCGAGGAGATCAACGACGATTTGCAATTGAATACGGCGTTTCAGGCCTTGCTCTGTATCAAATCGATGATCATCAATAAGGTTTATATCCATCCCAGAAAAAATTTGCTGCCTGATCGGCATCGCAATGTCTGTACCGTGTTCAATCTCAGGACACTTACGACGCCGGAACTATTGGGTGAGCCGGCACTGGAGGGCGTTCATAGTGATGGCGTGGAACATACAATGACCACGTTGTTAGGGACGAAGAATATGTCGTCGGACAGTGCCGTTACCTTCATTCATGATGCGAGGGAAAAAAATGGTGTGAGTTGGGACAATGCTCGCGAACACTATGTATTGGGTAAAGTTCAACATAGACACTTTCTTGATACCTTATTAATCGTCGACAGCGAAAAAAAGCATAGTCTTTCACCGGTCTATGCTATGGACGAAAGTCAAGAGGCAACTCGCGATATGTTGATTTTTTTCACCCGCCGCCCTACAGCGCTGCTACATAACACCAATCCTTTTGATTCGCTTGATTCACATGAGGTTTTACCCATGCGTATTCAGGTACCTTCGGTTGGGTTAAATGTTGATTCGATAGGTTAATGCCATCGTTCATGTACTGTTTATAAGAATGATCACCCCGAGTTATGGATGCTGAGGGAGCTTTGTGTATGCTGCTGGATAAAGTTGAAGGTCGTCATTGCTGGACAGCAAAAACCTATGAAGCGAAAGAGTCATTTCTTAAGTTGAGTGACTTTTTTGAAGGTGAGTTGGAGGGGCTACTGGGATCCTCGGATGCATTGCTCGAGAACCACGGCGCACTGAGGCACCTTGCAGCACGTATTACCAATATTTGCGAGAGTGGGCAGGGGTTCGCCGTGCTGAAGGGGTTGTCGCCTGAAGACTATTCCGAAGCACAGCTGTTACGCTTTTACCTCTCGTTATCCAGTCAAATTGGGTTGCTTGTTTCACAAAACCACAATGGCGATAAAGTCGTTACTGTTTCTAATAAAATGTCGGGCACGTTGTCTGATTTGAATGTGCGAGCGTATAACACAAGTCAAGGGCTAAACTTTCATAGTGATTCATCAGATATAACGGGTCTTCTGTGCATTCATAACTCACAAGAGGGTGGTGACTCGCTGGTGGTCAGTGCTGGTAATATCCATAATCTGATCCTGGCAGAGCATAAGGAGTTCTTGTCGCTTTTCTATCATGGCTTTCTCTACGATAGCCGTGGTGAAGAAGCACCTGGATTACCTCCTGCCTATCGCAATTCGGTATTTTACTACCAGGATACCAAGCTAAGTTGTCGATTTTACTTAACTGATTATATTTTGCCGGGTCTGGAAAAAATGAGCCTCAAGCCGAGTAAAGCTGAACTCGACGCGCTCGCGCTATTTACTCGGTTATGTGAAGATCCGAGGAATTATATTTCTTTTAAAATGGCTCCCGGCGATATTGTTTTTTACGACAATAACGCAGCTTTGCACGCTCGTACGCCTTTTGTGAGTAGTCCTCACGAAGCGACGAACAGATTATTGCATCGCGTATGGATAAATCCTCACAAGCATCGAGCATTTCCTGAGGACTTTGCCAAGTATCGATTTGGATATGACGATCAAATCTGATATGTTCCCTGCTTTTGGTAAGGCATATACAGGACGGATATGACTACAGAGCAGGATGCAATAGTGCTTTCGCAAGCCAATCGCGGGTATTGGGAGTTTAGTCGCGAGCAGTGGTCTTCCTTTCGGGCCAAGGTGGCGATGAGTCTTTCGTCTTCGGAGATGAAGGCACTGGTAAGCCCTACCCAGCCCATAACTCCGGAGGAGGTAATGAATATATTGCTTCCTCTATCGCGCCTGCTGAATCTGCACTCTTCGGCAACGCAGTCATTTAGTCAGGTACAAGCCGCTTTTCTCGGGGTGCCACTGTTCAAGCCGCCCTATGTTATCGGTATATCCGGTAGTGTTGCGGTAGGGAAGAGCAGCTTCGCCAGGGTGCTGTCGGCACTTTTGTCATCTTGGCCTGGTTCACCCAATGTGCAATTGGTGACAACTGACTCATTTCTCTTTCCCTTGGCGATGCTCGAAGAGAAAAATCTTTTGCACAGAAAAGGTTTTCCGGAATCGTACG
Source organism: Pseudomonas sp. GW822-FHT04C11 (assembly GCF_058800905.1). NCBI lineage: Bacteria > Pseudomonadati > Pseudomonadota > Gammaproteobacteria > Pseudomonadales > Pseudomonadaceae > Pseudomonas > Pseudomonas sp. GW822-FHT04C11. Next base: position 155,778 of record NZ_JBXAMS010000003.1, read on the forward strand.
ATAAATCACTGTTCCTGGATTTTCTGCACTCAGTGTGCAATGAGGGAAAAGCGGTCCAGATTCCAATATATTCGCATGTTCGGTATGACATACTTCCCAACGAAATGCAGCGAGTGCAGTTGCCCGATATTATTGTCTTGGAAGGATTGAATGTGTTGCAGGGGGATAAATGCCTTGGACTGAACGTTTTGGACTTTATAGATTTTCCTATCTATATTGATGCTTCGACAGAGTCCATTAAGAAGTGGTATCTCGAACGTTTTGTTTATTTGAAAAACACAGCTTTTCAGTCGGCTGAGTCTTACTTCAACAAGTTCAGAGATCTGTCGGACCATGAGGCCCTTTCAATGGCGTCCGATACGTGGGATCGAGTCAACTTGAAGAACCTCGTCGAGAACATCCTGCCAACGCGTGACAGGGCGAGCCTGATCATCAATAAATCATCAGATCATTCCATCGATAGGTTACTGCTCCGGGCTATTTGAATCGACTGTCAGCGCTCGAAACGATTTCGTCAGGCTTATCTCTGAAAAATCAGAATGCGGCAGGTCGCTTGGGCAAATACGGCGGCAGATACAGCCCCAGATAAGCATCAAACACCCGCATGCCTTCCTCGGCCATGCGTGGGGTGATCTGCCCGTGTTGTTGCACTGAGCGCGCGTAGACTCGGTCGCCCAGTTCCATGGCCAGGGCAAACACATCGACATCCTTGGGCAGCGTCGGCAGTTCGAAATGCTGATCGAAGAGTTTGTGCATCAGGTCGCCGAGTTCGATGTCGTGCTGGCGGTCGGCCTGGGTGACTTCGGTGAGGCCGTGTTGAGCGAGGATCAGTTGCCGGGCGGCGGCGTCTTCGTCGTAGATGGCGAGCATGCGTTGCTCGACCAGTCGTGACAGATCACGCCAGCCATTCAGCGAGTCGACGTCGATCGGTTCTTGCAGGCACGCACGAAAGGCGCTGTGGACGTCGGCAGTCAGGGCTTCGAGCAGGGCCGGGACGCTGGCGAAGAAGTGGTAGACCGATGACGGCGGGATCTCGGCGCGCTCGGCCACGCTGTAGATCGACAGGCTGGCCACGCCCTCGGCGGCAAGCAGCGTGCGGGCGGCGTCGAGTATCGAGTCGATCCGGGCCTGGCTGCGTGCGCGGGGTTTGCGAAGGGGGGCGGGGCGGGTCATTGAAGTCTCCTGCAGGGCAGCGGGCATTGTACGCAGAGCGCAGAGATGATCCATACCCTGTGGCGAGGGGGCTTGCCCCCGTTGGAGTGCGAAGCAGCCCCAAAGCATGCGATCCCATGGCATCGGACACACCGCGTTCGCTGGGTTTGGGAGTGCTGCGCACTCCAGCGGGGGCAAGCCCCCTCGCCACAAGGTTCGGTGTTGATACCCATAAAAAAACGCCGTTGGCGATGAAGCCAACGGCGTTGTTTTTTTGCTACAGCCGCTTACACGGTGTGCAGGTACCAGTTGTACTCGAGGTCGGAGATGGAGTGTTCGAACTCCTCCAGCTCGCTCTCTTTACAGGCGACAAAAATGTCGATGTATTTCGGATCGATGTACTTGGCCATGACTTCGCTGTCGTCCAGCTCGCGCAGTGCATCACGCAGGTTGTTCGGCAGGCTTTGCTCGTTCTGCTCGTAGCTGTTGCCTTCGACGGGCGCGCCCGGCTCGATCTTGTTGGTCAGGCCGTGATGCACGCCTGCCAGGACCGAAGCCATCAGCAAGTACGGGTTGGCATCGGCGCCAGCAACGCGGTGTTCGATACGTACGGCATCGGCAGAGCCGGTCGGTACGCGAATCGCCACCGTCCGGTTGTCCAGGCCCCAGCACGGGGAGTTCGGCACGTAGAACTGTGCGCCGAAACGACGGTACGAGTTGACGTTCGGGCAGAGGAAAGCCATCTGCGCCGGTAGGGTCTCGAGCACACCGCCGATCGCGTGACGCAGTGCGGCGTTCTGCTCGGGATCCTCACTGGCAAAAATATTCTTGCCGTCTTTATCAAGGATCGAGATGTGGACGTGCAGACCGTTACCCGCCTGGCCTGGGTAAGGCTTGGCCATGAAGGTGGTGTCCATCTCATGGTCGTAGGCGATGTTTTTGATCAGACGCTTGAGCAGTACCGCGTAGTCGCAGGCCTTGATCGGGTCGGCAACGTGGTGCAGGTTCACTTCGAACTGCGCCGGAGCACTTTCCTTGACGATCGCGTCGGCAGGGATGCCTTGCTCTTTCGCACCTTCCAGGATGTCCTGGAGGCAGTCGACGTATTCGTCGAGGTCGTCGATCAGGTAAACCTGGGTCGAGTGTGGACGTTTGCCAGACACCGGCGAGCGTGGAGGTTGCGGCCGGCCATTCACGTTCTCCTGGTCGATCAGGTAGAACTCAAGCTCGAACGCGGCGCAGATGGTCAGGCCCATGTCGTCGAACTTGCGCACCACATTGGCCAGCACTTCACGCGGGTCGGCGAAGAACGGCTCGCCTTCGAGTTCGTGCATGGTCATCAACAGTTGCGCGGTCGGGCGCTTCTGCCAGGGTTCATTGCACAGGGTATTGGGGATTGGATAGCAGATTCGGTCAGCATCACCGATGTCCAGGCCCAGGCCGGTGCTTTCCACCGTCGAGCCATTGATATCCAGAGCAAATAGAGAGGCCGGCAGGTTGATGCCTTTCTCGTAAACCTTGTGGAGGCTGGTGCGTTCGATGCGCTTGCCGCGCACCACACCATTCATATCCGCAATCAGAAGGTCAACGTACAGAACCTCAGGATGTTCCTTAAGGAACGCGTTCGCTTCGTTGAGCTGAACGGCACGCGGGGGTACCGACATGATGCAACACCTTTGTTGTTAAAAATATCAATCATTGATCTTTTCGGATTCCAGTCAACCCGAACGGCATGCCGAAGTCAAGCGAGGCCTTTTTTGCCCTAAAAAAGCGCTCGAAGGGCATTTTTGAGGTGCTTTGGGGCACTTTTATGCCTTCGGGGTCTTTGGCGGCCGCAGCCTTGAGCGGGGCGTGTTGTATTTTTTACGGGGGTGTTGTGTAAAAAAATGAACAACGCTAAGCTCAAATCAAACCCATAACAGCAATAATACCGGGGTGCTTCATGTCTCGCCTGCCGTTAATCGGCGTCACCGACTGCTCAAGACAGATCGGTTTGCATGCTTATCACATCACCTGCGATAAGTACGTCCGCGCAGCGGCCACCGTTGCCAAGGGCCTGCCGTCGATACTTGCGTCACTGGCGGAACTGCTCGATCCGACCGATATTATTGACGGTCTGGATGGCATCCTGTTTACCGGCTCTTCTTCTACTGTAGAACCTTTTCACTATAGCGGTCCTGCGAGTGTGCCTGGAACTGCTCATGATCCTGCACGCGACGCCACCACCCTTTCGTTGATACGCGCCGGCAAGCGTGCAGTACAACGCGACGCGGATGCGTCAAACAACGCCTGACGTTTAAAGACGTCAGGACACTCAGCCCAGAGGCATTTATGAGTAACAACCTCGACCAGCTCACCGATTGGTTGAAAGACCACAAGATCACAGAAGTCGAATGCATGATTGGCGATCTGACCGGGATCACCCGTGGCAAGATTTCGCCGACCAACAAGTTCATTGCCGAAAAAGGCATGCGCCTGCCCGAGAGTGTGCTGTTACAGACAGTGACGGGTGACTACGTCGAAGATGACATCTATTACGAACTGCTCGACCCGGCCGACATCGACATGATCTGCCGCCCGGACTCGAACGCGGTATTCCTCGTGCCGTGGGCCATCGAGCCGACCGCGCAGGTGATTCACGACACCTACGACAAGCAGGGCAACCCGATCGAGCTGTCGCCGCGCAACGTGCTCAAGAAAGTCCTGAAACTCTATTCCGACAAGGGCTGGCAGCCGATCGTGGCGCCGGAGATGGAGTTCTACCTGACCAAGCGTTGCGAAGACCCGGACTTCCCGTTGCAGCCGCCGATTGGCCGCTCCGGTCGCCCGGAAACCGGTCGTCAGTCGTTCTCCATTGAGGCGGCCAACGAATTCGACCCGCTGTTCGAAGACGTCTACGACTGGTGCGAACTGCAAGAGCTGGACCTGGACACGCTGATCCACGAGGACGGCACGGCGCAGATGGAGATCAACTTCCGTCACGGCGACGCGCTGTCCCTGGCCGATCAGATCCTGGTGTTCAAGCGCACCATGCGCGAAGCGGCGCTCAAGCACGACGTGGCCGCGACCTTCATGGCCAAGCCGATGACCGGCGAGCCGGGCAGTGCGATGCACTTGCACCAGAGCATCATCGACATCGAAACCGGCAAGAACGTCTTCTCGAATGAAGACGGGACGATGAGCGAGCTGTTCCTGCACCACATCGGTGGCTTGCAGAAGTTCATCCCCGAGCTGTTGCCGCTGTTCGCGCCCAACGTCAACTCGTTCCGCCGCTTCCTGCCGGATACCTCGGCGCCGGTGAACGTGGAGTGGGGCGAAGAGAACCGCACCGTCGGCCTGCGAGTCCCGGACGCAGGCCCGCAAAACCGTCGGGTGGAAAACCGCCTGCCGGGCGCCGATGCCAACCCTTACCTGGCGATCGCCGCGAGCCTGCTCTGCGGTTACATCGGCATGGTGGAAGGCATCAACCCGAGCGCACCCGTGGTTGGACGGGGTTACGAGCGACGCAATCTGCGTCTGCCGCTGACCATCGAAGATGCACTGGAACGCATGGAACACAGCGCGACCATCGAGAAATATCTGGGCAAAAAATTCATCACTGGCTACGTCGCGGTCAAGCGGGCCGAGCATGAAAACTTCAAGCGCGTGATCAGTTCGTGGGAGCGGGAGTTCCTGTTGTTCGCCGTCTGATGCGCCGGGTGCGGCCCTGAAAAGCCGCACTCTCACCCTATAAGGAGAGCTTTATGACCAGCAAGAACCCGCAAACCCGTGAATGGCAAACCCTGAGCAGCGAACACCACTTGGCGCCTTTCAGCGACTTCAAGCAGCTGAAAGAGAAAGGCCCGCGGATCATCACCAACGCCAAGGGCGTTTACCTCTGGGACAGCGAAGACAACAAGATCCTCGACGGCATGGCCGGCCTGTGGTGCGTGGCCATCGGTTACGGTCGCGATGAACTGGCCGATGCCGCCAGCAAACAGATGCGCGAGCTGCCTTATTACAACCTGTTCTTCCAGACCGCCCACCCGCCGGTGCTGGAGTTGGCCAAGGCCATCTCGGACATCGCGCCAGAAGGCATGAACCACGTGTTCTTCACCGGTTCCGGCTCCGAAGGCAACGACACCATGCTGCGCATGGTTCGCCACTACTGGGCGATCAAGGGCCAGCCGAACAAGAAGGTCATCATCAGCCGCGTAAACGGCTACCACGGCTCGACCGTGGCCGGCGCCAGCCTGGGCGGCATGACTTACATGCACGAACAAGGCGACTTGCCGATCCCGGGCATCGTTCACATCCCGCAGCCGTACTGGTTCGGTGAAGGGGGCGACATGACCCCTGAAGAGTTCGGTATCTGGGCCGCCAACCAGTTGGAAGAAAAGATTCTCGAGCTCGGCGTCGACACGGTCGGTGCGTTCATTGCCGAGCCGATCCAGGGCGCGGGCGGCGTGATCATTCCGCCAGACAGCTACTGGCCGCGCATCAAGGAAATCCTCGCCAAGTACGACATCCTGTTCGTTGCGGATGAGGTGATCTGTGGTTTCGGCCGTACCGGCGAGTGGTTCGGCAGCGATTTCTACGGCCTCAAGCCTGACATGATGACCATCGCCAAAGGCCTGACGTCCGGTTACATCCCGATGGGTGGCCTGATCGTGCGTGATGAAGTGGTCGAGGTGCTGAACGAAGGGGGCGACTTCAACCACGGTTTCACCTATTCCGGGCACCCGGTCGCCGCTGCGGTGGCACTGGAAAACATTCGTATTCTGCGCGAAGAGAAAATTATCGAGCACGTTCGTGCAGAAACGGCACCTTATTTGCAAAAGCGTCTACGGGAACTGAACGATCACCCTCTGGTGGGTGAAGTTCGTGGGGTAGGTCTGTTGGGGGCTATCGAACTGGTTCAGGACAAGGCGACCCGTGCGCGGTATGTCGGCAAGGGGGTTGGCATGATCTGCCGGCAGTTCTGCTTCGACAACGGGCTGATCATGCGCGCCGTGGGCGACACCATGATCATTGCTCCGCCACTGGTCATCACCAAGGCCGAGATCGACGAATTGGTGACCAAGGCGCGCAAGTGCCTGGACCTGACCCTGAGTGCGCTGCAAAGCTAAGTGCTAGGCTCTGAGCGAGGTCCGTGGCTGGCACTTCGCTCAGGGCGCACAAAGGACGGGTCTTTCCTTGAAAGCCTGCCTTGTAACTTGCCAGACTATCCGCTGTTTGAGTTGCCAAGGAATCGGCCGCTGGATCTTGGTTCACAAAAAAATGTGGTTAAAAAGAATAATTGGAGCATTACGCATGAAGGCATTAGGTTTGAAGAAAACTGGCAAGACACTGCTCGCCTTGTCCCTGATGGGCGTGATGGCTGGGGCAGCCCAGGCCGACGATAAAGTCCTGCACGTTTACAACTGGTCCGACTACATCGCACCGGACACCATCGCGAACTTTGAGAAAGAGTCCGGGATCAAGGTCGTCTACGATGTGTTCGACAGTAACGAAACCCTCGAGGCCAAGTTGCTGGCCGGCAAGTCCGGTTATGACGTGGTTGTACCGTCCAACAACTTCCTGGCCAAGCAGATCAAGGCCGGCGTTTACCAGGAGCTGGACAAGTCCAAGCTGACCAACTACGGCAACCTGAACAAGTCGCTGCTCAAGGCGGTTTCTGTCAGCGACCCGGACAACAAACATGCTTTCCCTTACATGTGGGGCTCGATCGGTATCGGTTACAACGCCGAGAAGGTCAAAGCGGCGCTGGGCATCGACAAAATCGATTCCTGGGATGTCGTGCTCAAGCCGGAGAACATTGCCAAGCTCAAGAGCTGCGGCGTGAGTTTCCTCGATTCGCCGACCGAAATGCTGCCAGTTGCCCTGCATTACCTGGGCCTGCCAACCGACAGCCAGAAAAAGGAAGATCTGAAGAAGGCTGAAGAGCTGTTCCTGAAGATTCGTCCTTCGATCACCTACTTCCACTCGTCCAAGTACATCTCGGACCTGGCCAACGGCAACATCTGCGTAGCCGTCGGTTATTCGGGTGACGTGCAGCAGGCCAAAACCCGTGCCGCCGAAGCCGGTGACAAGGTGAAAGTCAGCTACGCCATTCCAAAAGAAGGTGCCGGCAGCTTCTACGACATGGTCGCTATCCCTAAAGATGCGGAAAACGTCGAGGGTGCCTACAAGTTCATGAACTACCTGTTGCAGCCGAAAGTGATGGCTGAAATCACCAACGCCGTGCGTTTCCCTAACGGCAACGCCGAAGCCACTCAGTACGTGAACAAGGACATCACCTCGGATCCGGGCATCTACCCGACTGCCGATGTGCAGTCGAAGCTGTATGCAATCGCCGATTTGCCAGCCGCTACCCAGCGTGAGCTGACCCGCAGCTGGACCAAGATCAAATCCGGTAAATAAGCCGGTTTGAAGCAATCACCTGTTGCCGTCGTCGCTCTGGCGGCGGCAGCAGGAATAATTAAATGACAGAAAGTTTTGCTGGAAAGGTTTATCGAGGGTAAGTTGCGCGCCGGTTTTGTTGCCACGCAGCCATGGCTGTCACGTAACGCTGGGCAACTTGGGCCCAACTATTTTAGAGGACCTTCACTTGCCTGTTTCTTTGTTTCGCAACGCCATGCTGGTCGGCGTCGGCCTGACGCTCGCTGTCAGCGTTCAAGCTGCGTCCACCGTGCATATTTATAACTGGTCGGATTACATCGGGCAGACCACCCTCGTCGATTTCGAAAAAGCCACTGGCGTCAAGCCGGTGTACGACGTGTTCGACTCCAACGAAACCCTGGAAGGCAAGTTGCTGGCCGGGCACACCGGGTATGACGTGGTCGTGCCGTCCAGCCACTTCCTGGGCAAGCAGATCAAGGCCGGGGCGTTCCAGAAGCTCGACAAGTCGCAGTTGCCGAACTACTCCAACCTCGATCCGGCGCTGCTCAAGCGCCTGGAAATGAACGACCCTGGCAACCAGTACGCCGTGCCGTACCTGTGGGGCACCAACGGCATCGGTTACAACGTCGACAAGGTCAAGGCGGTGCTCGGCGTCGACAAGATCGATTCCTGGGCCATGCTGTTCGAACCCGAGAACATCAAGAAACTCAACAGTTGTGGCGTGGCCTTCCTCGACTCGGCTGACGAAATGCTGCCGACGGTCCTGAACTACATGGGCCTGAACGCCAACAGCACCAACCCGGACGACTACCAAAAGGCTGAAGCCAAGTTACTGGCAGTGCGGCCTTATGTGACCTACTTCCACTCGTCCAAATACATCTCGGACCTGGCCAACGGCAACATTTGTGTCGCGGTCGGTTTCTCCGGGGATATTTTCCAGGCCAAGGCCCGTGCTGCCGAAGCCGGAAAAGGCGTGAACGTTGCCTACGCGATTCCAAAGGAAGGCGGTGCGCTGTGGTTCGACATGCTGGCGATTCCCAAGGACTCCGCCAACGTCAAACAGGCCCATGCCTTCATCAACTATGTACTCAAGCCTGAAGTGATCGCTCAGGTGAGTGATGCCGTCGGCTACGCCAACCCCAATCCCGGGGCGGACAAACTGATGGAGCAATCGATTCGTAGCAATCAATCGGTGTATCCACCGCAAGCGGTCCTCGACAAGACCTACGTGCAGGTTGAGCTGCCGCCAAAGATTCAACGGTTGATGACCCGCAGCTGGACCAAGGTCAAGTCGGGTAAATAGTGACAAAGGCTCAGACTATCCAAGGTTCGCCTGTATTGGGTGAACTGCAAATTTTGTTGGGAGTTTCGTAAATGGCAGTTGCCTCCGGCGCCTATAAGAAAGCCCTCGAGGGCGACCAGACACCGAAACAGGTGCTGGTCAAAATCGACCGGGTCACGAAGAAGTTCGACGAGACGATTGCCGTGGACGATGTGTCCCTGGAAATCAGGAAAGGCGAGATCTTCGCTTTGCTCGGCGGTTCGGGATCGGGCAAATCGACCTTGCTGCGCATGCTTGCAGGTTTCGAACGGCCTACGGAGGGGCGCATTTTCCTCGACGGCGTAGACATCACCGAGATGCCGCCGTACGAGCGGCCGATCAACATGATGTTCCAGTCCTACGCGTTGTTCCCGCATATGACCGTGGCGCAGAACATCGCTTTCGGCCTGAAGCAGGACAAGATCCCGTCGGCTGAAGTCGACGCCCGTGTGACCGAAATGCTCAAGCTGGTGCAGATGAGCCAGTACGCCAAGCGCAAGCCGCACCAGCTCTCCGGTGGTCAGCGTCAGCGTGTTGCGCTGGCTCGTTCCCTGGCCAAGCGGCCGAAGCTGCTGTTGCTCGACGAGCCGATGGGCGCGCTGGACAAGAAACTGCGTTCACAGATGCAGCTCGAACTGGTGGAAATCATCGAGCGCGTCGGCGTGACCTGCGTCATGGTGACCCACGATCAGGAAGAGGCCATGACCATGGCCGAGCGCATCGCGATCATGCACCTGGGCTGGATCGCCCAGATCGGCAGCCCGATCGACATCTACGAAACCCCGACCAGCCGCCTGGTCTGTGAGTTCATTGGCAACGTCAACATCTTCGAAGGCGAAGTGGTGGACGATGCCGAGGGCCATGCGCTGATTACCTGCAAGGATCTGGACCGCAACATCTACGTGGGCCACGGCATCAGCACCTCGGTGCAAGACAAGTCGGTGACCTACGCGATTCGTCCGGAAAAACTGCTGGTGACGGCAGAAATGCCGACCTGCGAGCACAACTGGTCGAGCGGCAAGGTCCACGACATCGCCTACCTCGGTGGCCACTCGGTGTTCTATGTCGAACTGCCGAGCGGCAAGATCGTGCAGTCGTTCGTCGCCAACGCCGAGCGTCGTGGCCAGCGCCCTACCTGGGGCGATCAGGTTTACGTCTGGTGGGAAGATGACAGCGGCGTGGTATTGCGCTCATGAACACGCAAAAGCTCACGCGCCGACTCAGTCGAATAATTCCCGCGGGTCGTCATCTGGTCATCGGGGTTCCGTTCCTCTGGCTGTTCATGTTCTTCATGCTGCCGTTCTTCATCGTCTTGAAGATCAGCTTCGCCGAAGCCGACGTGGCCATTCCGCCGTACACCGAGATCTACAGCTACGTCGATCAGAAGGTCCAGTTGCTGCTGAACCTGGGCAACTACACGATGCTGGGCGGCGATGAGTTGTACATCGCCGCTTACCTCGGCTCGTTGAAAATGGCGTTATTCAGCACCATTCTTTGCCTGCTGATCGGCTACCCGATGGCCTACGCCATTGCCAGTGCGCGCAAAGAGATACAGACGGTGCTGGTGTTGCTGATCATGATGCCGACCTGGACCGCCATCCTGATCCGCGTGTATGCGTGGATGGGCATCCTCAGCAACAACGGCCTGCTCAACGGCTTCCTGATGTCGATGGGCTGGATCAACGAGCCGCTGCAGATCCTCAACACCAACCTGGCGGTCTATATCGGCGTGGTCTATTCGTACCTGCCGTTCATGATCCTGCCGCTGTACGCCAACCTGGTGAAGCACGACAACAGTTTGCTGGAAGCCGCTTCGGACCTGGGTTCGAGTACCTTCAACAGCTTCTGGAAGATCACTGTTCCGTTGTCGAAAAACGGCATCATCGCTGGCTGTATGCTGGTGTTCATCCCGGTGGTCGGCGAGTTCGTGATCCCGGAACTGCTCGGCGGTCCGGAAACCCTGATGATCGGTAAAGTGCTCTGGCAAGAGTTCTTCAACAACCGTGACTGGCCTGTGGCGTCTGCCCTGGCGGTGGTGATGCTGGCGATCCTGATTGTGCCGATCATCCTGTTCAACCGCAGTCAGGCGAAGGAAATGGAGGGTAAAGAATGAAGCGCTTCCGTTTCTCCAGCCTGATGCTGGTGCTCGGCCTGTTGTTCATCTACATGCCGATGCTGATCCTGGTGATTTACTCGTTCAACGCCTCGAAACTGGTGACGGTCTGGGGCGGCTGGTCGGTGAAGTGGTATGTCGGCCTGCTGGACAACACCCAACTGATGGGCTCGGTGGTGCGCTCGCTGGAAATCGCCTGCTACACCGCGGTTGCCGCCGTTGCGCTGGGGACGCTGGCGGCTTTCGTGCTGACCCGCGTCACCCGCTTCAAGGGCCGCACGCTGTTCGGTGGGCTGGTCACTGCACCATTGGTGATGCCGGAAGTGATCACCGGCCTGTCGTTGTTGCTGCTGTTCGTGGCCATGGCGCAGATGATCGGCTGGCCGCAGGAACGCGGCATCGTCACCATCTGGATCGCCCACACCACGTTCTGCGCCGCTTATGTAGCAGTGGTGGTATCGGCGCGCTTGCGTGAGCTGGACCTGTCCATCGAAGAGGCCGCCATGGACCTCGGTGCGCGGCCGTGGAAGGTGTTCTTCCTGATCACCATTCCGATGATCGCGCCATCGCTGGCAGCGGGCGGCATGATGTCGTTCGCCCTGTCGCTGGACGATCTGGTACTGGCGAGCTTCGTCTCCGGGCCGGGTTCCACGACCTTGCCGATGGAAGTGTTCTCGGCCGTGCGTCTGGGCGTGAAGCCTGAGATCAACGCCGTGGCCAGCCTGATTTTGTTGGCGGTGTCGATCGTGACCTTCCTGGTCTGGTTCTTCAGCCGCCGTGCTGAAGAAAGTCGCAAACGTGCGATCCAGCAAGCCATCGAAGAGGGCGCTGCGGACTCCTGGAAACAACCGGACGTACGCCGCGCACAGGCGCCGGAAGCGGTTTAACCCCGGCAGCACAAAAAAACCTCGCTCCCTGCAAAGAGAGCGAGGTTTTTTTATGTGCAGGGTTGGCGAATGGAAAGGCTTTTGTGGTGAGGGGGCTTGCCCCCGTTGGAGTGCGCAGCACTCCCAAACCCAGCGAGCGCGATGTGCCTGATGCAATGCGCTTACAGGTTTTGGGGCCGCTTCGCGCCCCAACGGGGGCAAGCCCCCTCGCCACAGAGTCTGATGTCAGCCTTTCAAGGTGTCATGTGCTTCAAGTGCTCGCAGCGAGAAGACGTACGCTGCGCCGGCGTTCAACGAGATTGCGGTGGCCAGGGTAGCGGCGATTTCTTCGCGGGTGGCACCGGCCTTGATCGCCGCGTCGGTGTGTACTCCGATGCAGCCGTCGCAACGAGTGGTGATGGCGACGGCGATGGAAATCAACTCGCGGGTCTTGGCGTCGAGCACCTCGTTTTCAGCGGCAGCTTCATCCAGCGCCACAAAGGCCTTGACCATTTTCGGGTTGCTCTTGCCCAGTGCGCCGAAGGCTTTCTGGATGGTGGGCAGCAGTTCGGACCAGTTATTGAACATTGCATTCACTCCTGAGCAGGTTGGGATGTACGGTGTGCGACACGTACAGTTTTGACCAGTCGGGCGCTTTGCGCTTGCTCATTCAGGGCCTTAAAAGATCGCAGCCTGCGATCTTTTACTGTTATTGCGCCACCCGCGCTGGCAACAGCTTCAAGGTGCTGCGGGTATTGGCCGTGACTTCTTCCTCGTTGAAATGCGCCTCCTGGTAGACGCCTTCGATATAGGCTTCGGCCTGGTCATCGTAGTGTGAATCGAACAGCACACCGCTTTGGCCGACCGGGTTGATGGTCAGGCCGTGCGCCGGGTCGGCGAAGTCGATGATCCGGCGGGTCGAAGGGCCGTAAGTCACAGGCCATGGTGCCGGGCCGATTTTTGCCGAGAGGTTGTTCGGCACTTCGTGGCTGCCCGGGGCCTCGAACGGGCCGACGTTGAAGATTCGATCCAGCGGCTTTTGCATGCCCAGCGGATGGCCGTGGGTCAGGGTGTGGGCGTCGCCCCATAGCCATTGCGCCGGGTCAGGGCCGAGGGTGGTTTTCAGGTGGGCGATACTGGCCTGCCACGCGGCTTTGACGATGTCGGCGCGGGTTTCCTTGCCGAGCGTGTTGCGGTTGTCCCACCACGGCGAATCCGCGGAGGCGGCCAGCCGGGGCAACGCGGCATCGATCACGCGGGTCGAGAGCAGGGTCTCGAAAAAGCTGTCGCCAAGTTCGTCGTGGAGTGCGCCATCGGCGAGGTTGAACAGGAACTGGTTGAACAGTGTGGCGCTGGTGGAGTTCACCGGGTAATCACCTTTCCATTTGGCCAGTTGCTCCACCAGTTGCAGCTCTTGCGGGTCGCTGACCACCTCACGCAGTACCGGCAACAGCGGGGCCAACAGGCGAGGGCCGTAGTCGGTGGTGGTGCCCAGTTGCAGTTTCTGGCTGGCGTCGATGTTCCACTTCACGCTCTTGTCGCTGAGCTGGCTGTTGAGCTGCTGACCGCGATCCGGCAGGTTGTAGTAGCCAGGGATCTCCATGCCTGTCGGCGAAACCGGCTGGAAGTTGGCCGAGACGATGTAGCCACGCACCGGGTTTTCTTCCTGCGGGTTGGCGCTGAACGGGTAGAAACCTTCCTTGTCCGCCTGATTGGTGCTGCCGTCGAGTATGAACCACGGTTTGACCCCGGCGGGACGTTTGGGCAGTTGTGCCGCCGCCCACCAGCCAATATCACCCTTGGCATTGGCCCAGACGATATTCAGCCCCGGCGCATGAACCTTGGTTGCCGCGGCGCGAGCCTTGGTCAGGGTGTCGGCACGATTGAGCTGGTAGAAGCCTTCGAGGATCGGGTTCTGGGTTTCGAGGAACGCCCACCACATGGCGATCGGCGTCTTGCCGGCGCTGGCACCGAGCACGTCGTTGATGATCGGGCCGTGGGGTGATTGACGCAGTATCAATGTGACCGCTGCCTGGCCCTTCACGGCAATTTGCTGCTCGGTGTTGACCATGTCGACCCACTTGCCGTGATACCAGACCTGGTTGGCATTGTCCGGGTTGACCTTCTCGGCGATCAGGTCGAGGTCGTCGTTCTGGAACATGGTCAGGCTCCAGCCGAAGTCCAGGTTGTGGCCCAGGAAGGCAAAAGGCACCAGGGCCTGATGCTGCCCGTAGAGCTCGAAACCCGGCGCCGAGAGTTGCGCTTCGTACCACACCGACGGCGTCGAAAAACGAATGTGCGGATCACCGGCCAGCAGCGGTTTGCCGCTTTGGGTGCGCGTGCCGGAAATCACCCAGGCGTTACTGCCCTCGAACTGCGGCAGGCCGTTGTCGGCGAACGCTTGCTCACTCAGGCGCGCAATGGCGTTGAGGTCTTTCCAGTCAGCGGCGGAGAGCACCGGGGCTTTGCTGGACTGACGTTTGGCCAGCACACCTTTGGGCTGCCAATCGAGGTCGAAGATATTCAGGTAATCGCTGCCCAGCTGATCGCGTACGTAGGTCAGCAACGGTTCGGTGCGAAACGCCGCAGCAAAGCTGTAGGCCATGTAGCCGGCGACACTGACGGTGTCCTCGGCGGTGAACGCGCGTTTACGGATGCCCAGTACGTCAAACTCCATGGGCGCAGCGTGGGTGTCCTGATACTGGTTGATCCCGTCCAGATAGGCTTGCAGGGCCTTCCACGCCGCAGACTGGCGGTCGAGTGCGGCCACGTAGCTTTCGGCGCGCTCGCGGATGCGCAGGCTGCGGAACAGTTTGTCGGTGTCGATCAGTTTCGGTCCGAGGACTTCGGCCAGTTCGCCACGAGACAGGCGTCGCAGCATTTCCATCTGGAACAGCCGGTCCTGGGCGTGTACGTAACCGAGGGCGCGATAAAGGTCGGTTTCGTTCTCGGCGCGAATATGCGGCACGCCGCGTTCGTCGTAGCGCACCGTCACCGAGCCTTGCAGGCGTTGCAATTCCACCTGTCCCTGACGCGTCGGTTGCTTGCTGTACACATACCAGCCACCGCCCGCCGCGAGGACGACGAGTAGCAGGGCCAGCAGGGTCAGAACGCGTTTCATGGTGACTCCTTGTGCTTTCGAAATTGCCGCCGTCTAAGGCTGCAAACATTTAGCACAGACCCTCTGTGCCGAGCATTACCTTCCTTGAAAAGTCCGGAATGCCTTAGTGAGTTTCATCCGTCTTCGCCCATGGACAGTAGCAGCCCACCGCGAGGGTATGCGTGGCGCTTACCGGGCGATCTTCGCTCAGTGCCTGCAGGATCGGTTCGATAAAGCTGTTGCTGGAGTTGCAGGTCAGGCCTTCGCTGTAGGGCCCGAAATACGCCAGTTTGCCGCTGCGGTCCCAGATCGCGACCGCCGGGCTGGCGGGGATTTGCTCGGAGCCTGGCAAGGTGTCGAGGGTTTTCAGACGGCTCAAGGTACTGGGTAACTGACCCTGGCTGCCGGGCTTCTGTACCGCGTAAAACTCAACTCCTTGTGGCACAAAGTGCTCAAGCAGTTCGGCCAGGTGCTGTTGATTGCCGACGTTGCACGGGCAGGCCGGGTCCCAGAAGTGCACGACCCGAATCGCGCCGGGGCCTGCCAGGTTGGCGGGAAGGTTCAGCGGATCGCCGGAAAACAACGCCGTGTGTGAGCTGAATGCCCGCAGGTAGCGTCCCTGAAACCAGTCATAGGCGGCCCACAGCACGCCGGCACACACAAGGGCGAGCAGACTGGCAAGCAGTGTCGTGCGGGAGTGCGGGCGCATACGGAACCATCCTCGAAGGTCGCGTAGCTTGCCATGCTTGCCGCGACAGATGAATATCGCAGGCCCATAAAGTCTGTTTTGCGCGCCGCGCTTTGCCTGGAAACCCGTGATGCCTGCCACCTTCGACCCCGATCATCTGCGTGCCAGCCTGCGGCCTTTGGCCGAGGCGCAGCCGTTGTCGGAGGAAGCGCAGGCTTATCAGCATTTTTACGGGCTGGATTTCCCGCAGCGCAGCGTCCCGGTCAAACGCGGGCTCGGCAGCTTCAAGGTCGGTGACTATCAGTTGGTCAGCCAGGTCTGGTGGCCGCAGCGGACGGTGGCGACGATGTTCCTGTTCCATGGCTTCTACGATCACATGGGCCTTTACCGGCATGTGATCGAATGGGCGCTGGATCAGGGGTTCGTGGTGATCGCCTGTGATTTGCCGGGGCATGGGTTGTCCAGCGGCGAGCGCGCGAGCATCGAGGATTTCGCCGAGTATCAGGCGGCGCTGCAAGGGCTGTTCGCTGAGGCGCGGTCGCTGGACCTGCCGCAACCGTGGCACCTCTGCGGGCAGAGTACGGGCGGTGCGATTGTCATCGATCACGTGTTGAACGCTGGCGCGGACAGTCCTGCACAAGGGCAGGTGATACTGCTTGCGCCGCTGGTTCGGCCGCGCTCCTGGGGCTGGTCGCATTTCAGCTATTACCTGATGAAGCCTTTCGTCAAAGGCATCGCCCGGCGTTTCAGCGAAAACACCAACGACCCGGCGTTCTTGCCATTCCTGCAAGCCGATCCGCTGCAACCGCTGCGTTTGCCGAGCGTCTGGGTCGGGGCGCTGGCGCGGTGGATCAAGCGCATTGAAGCGGCTCCGCGCAGCAGTCGTCGGCCACTGATCGTCCAGGGGCAAGCGGACATGACGGTGGATTGGGAGCACAACCTTGAAGTGCTGGAGGGCAAGTTCGACCGGCCGCAGGTGTTGAAACTGCCCGAGGCCCGCCATCATCTGGCAAATGAAATCCCGGCGTTGCGCGAGGAGTATTTCGGGTTTTTGACCAAGCGGATCAACGGGCGGAATCGCTAGCGACTGTTATGACGCCATCGCTGGCAAGCCTTGCTCCTACAAAATCGGGTCGTTCAGAAAATGGTGATCCAGCACGAAACCGTAGGAGCAAGGCTTGCCCGCGATTGGGTTTCAAAGGCGCCTAAAATTATTGGTTAAGGCTCGAGGTGCTTTGCCCCACCGCCAACCCCGCCCGAATCGCTGCCAGCGCCGCCCGGTAATAGGCCTTGCCTTCAGAGGACTCGGCAAAGGTGGCGAACTCCTCGAGTTCGTCATCCGATAAGCCGCGATAGACATACAGCAACGTGTTGTTCAGGTCGGAGCCGATCTGATCCATCAAGCGCTGACGCTGGCCGTCCAGCATGCCTTGGGCCTGACCGCCGCCAAGCAGGCCGGGGATCATCTGGCTCAGGCTGTCGGCCGCTACGCCGGCAATCGCCAGGCTGACTTCGGCTCCGGCTTCGCGCGCTGGCAGTGCCTGGGCCAAATGGCCAATGATCAACTGACGGGTGTCACTGGCTTCGATTTTCGGCAGGCCTTTGGCGTTCTTCGCCAACTGGTCGCGGCGGGTCGCCAGCAGTTCGGCGGCGATGATCTTGCGCCCCAGTGGCGACTGGAAAAACGCCAGTGCAGGTGCAGGGTCAGCGAGGTTTTTGCGCAGTTGCGCTTCGGCTCGATGGTCCATGGCTTGCGGGGCAAAGCGCTGGTTGCTGTTACTGACCAGCGCCTGAAACACCGCGGGCGGCAGGCTGCTTTGGTAGCGTTGTTGGGCGGCAGTGAGGGCATCGTTAAAATGCGCGCGTTGGTCTGGCCAACCGGCGACCTTGTACAACTGGTCGTGGCCGTCTGCCCAAGCGGGCAAAGTGCAGAGCATCAACAGTGAAAAAAGCAAACGGCGCATAAGAACTCCTGTCGGCAGGCGACTATTCTCCGGGGCCGGGCACGGGTTGTCGAGAATTCGTATCAGGTTCGTCAGCTTATCCGACGATCCTCCGCTACACGGCTCTGTCGGATTTTCTGGCGCAGGAATACTATGCGCGCCATGCAAATACCCTCTGATCACCCGCTGCTGTTACGTATCGTCGACGACCTGGCTACACATGGCTGGTCGCAGCAGAATATTTTCCTGCCCCAGGCTCTGACCCTGGAACTGGCGGCTGAGTGCCGTAAACGTGCAGCCGAAGGTGAGCTGGCGCCAGCGGCAGTGGGGCGCGGGCCTTTCTCGGAGATTCGCGAAGGGATTCGTGGCGACCATATTCAGTGGCTTGAGCCCGGGCAAGACGAGGCCTGCGACAGCTATCTGGGGTTGATGGACAGCCTGCGCGAGGCGATGAACCGTGGGTTGTTTCTCGGGCTTGAGGATTTCGAGAGCCATTTCGCGCTTTATCCGCCGGGCGCGTTCTACCGCAAGCACGTCGACCGCTTTCGTGACGACGACCGGCGCATGGTGTCGGCGGTCATCTACCTCAATGAATCCTGGCTGCCGGAGCATGGCGGCCAATTGCGGATGTACCTGGAGGAGGGCAGAGAGCACGATGTGGTGCCCACCGGCGGTTGTCTGGTGGTGTTCCTGTCGGGCGAGGTGCCCCATGAAGTCCTGCCCGCGACCCGCGAGCGCCTGTCATTGACGGGCTGGTTTCGCCGGCGCGGCAACGAGCCATTCTGATCATGCAGAAAATTCTGGTGAGTCGTTGTCTGCTGGGCCACCGCGTGCGTTACGACGGCGGCGCCAGCGGGCCGTTCCATCAGCTGGAACAGTGGATCGCCGAAGGTCGGGTGATCCCCTTGTGCCCGGAAGTTGCCGGCGGTTTGCCAACACCTCGGGCTGCGGCCGAGATTCCGGGTGGGCAAGGCGTTCAGGTGCTCGATGGTACTGCGCGGGTGATGACGACCGAAGGTAAGGATGTCAGCGCCGAGTTTCTCTCGGGTGCCCATCAGGCTCTGGAACTGGTCCGAAAACATGCCATTCGCATCGCCGTGCTCAAGGCCAACAGCCCGTCCTGCGGCAACCTGCTGACCTATGACGGGACCTTCAGCGGGGTCAAAGTCAGCGGCGAGGGCGTCACCGCAGCCTTGCTGACCCGCAATGGGGTGCAAGTGTTCAGCGAATTGGAGTTGGCCGAAGCTGCGCTCGCGTTGGCTGCACTGGATTAACGCCAGGCACAAAACCTGTGGCGAGGGAGCTTGCTCCCGTCGGCCGGTCCGCGCTCGGGCGAAGCAGTCGCAAATCAGTCGGTGCGGTTTATCGGGTAGTACTCAGTTGCAGGTTTTAGGGGCGCTTCGCACCCCAGCGGGGGCAAGCCCCCTCGCCACAATGAACTGTGTAGGCCTCAAGGTTTCGGCGGCTGGCTCGCGTCCATGCCGAACCATTTCTCCGACAGCGTCATCAATCGGCCGTCCGCCTTGATCCGTTGCAGGGCCCGGTCGAGGCTGGCCTGGAATGCCGGGTTACCTTTCTGAAACGGTATCGCCAGGCTCAAGGTCGGACCGACCTTGGCCCCTTCTTTTACCGGTAATCGACTGTCGCGGATGGCGTAGGGGATCAGCAAGCGATCGCTGATGGCTGCGTCGATCTGTTTGTCTGCCACATCCTTTAGCGGCTGCTGCGCGTCGGGATAGCTGCGCAGGTCAATACCTTCAACACCGCGCGCCTGTTCGACGAACTGGCTGCCTTGCGCCACACCCAGGGACTGGCCCTTGAGTGCCAGCAAAGTGCCGAGCGGGCGTTGTTCTTCCTGGCGCACGATCAATTGTGCGCTTGAATAACTATAAGGTTCGCTGAAGTCGAAACGATCCTTGAGTTCTGGAGTCAGTGCTATGTGGTTGATGGCGACGTCGTACTTGCCGCTCTCGACCCCCGGCAACAGATCGGCCGAATCAGTGACCACGAAGTCGGCACGCACATCCAGTTCGTTGGCCAGCAGTTGGCCCAGTTCGACTTCGAAGCCGCTGAGCTTGCCGTCTTCCTTGAAGTTGAACGGTGGCGTGTTGGCTTCAAGCGCAATGCGCAACTCGCCACGGTCGTTGACATCGTCGATCAGTTCGGCATGAGCAAAAGGGCTCACAAGGGGCAGCAACAGTATCAGGCCAGGCAGAAAGCGCATGGTCACTCCTTGAATTCGTTATGTGCGGCGCGCTGTTTCGTGCGCTTTGCTATGGTGTTGAGGTGTTTCGACAACGAATCGCCACGAAGTTGTCACAACCGTAAAGATTAAGTTCAAAACTGGAGAAAAGAATGAAAACCTTTATGTCACGTGCAGTTCTCGCTGGTCTGATGCTCAGCGCTTCGATGCTGGCGAGCGCCGCGGACGTCCCCCGCACCAAGGCCCCTGCGGGTGCGAAGGTGTATATCGTCTCTCCGGCGGACGGTGCGACTGTAGATAAAACCTTCAAGGTCCGATTCGCTGTTGAAAAAATTGCCCTGGCGCCGGCCGGCGATCAGACCCCGCACACCGGGCACCACCACCTGCTGATTGACGTCAACCAGTTGCCAGCCGAGAACATGCCGATCCCGGCGGACGCCAACCACCTGCATTTCGGCAAGGCACAGACCGAAACCGAAGTGACCCTGACGCCGGGCAAGCACACCTTGCAACTGGAGCTGGGCGACAAGAACCACGTGCCGTTCGATCCGCCGATTCTCTCGAAAAAAATCACCGTGACCGTGAAGTAATCAGTTTCCAGTGACTAGTACTGAAACAGGGTTGCCCCTGTTTCAGCCCAACGCCCGGTGCACCGCATCGGGCGTTTTGTATGTGAAGGCAGTTGTGGGAAAAATCGTTTCAGACTTTAAACCGACAGATGGTCGAAAAACCTGTCAGGTCTGACAGTAGCCGGTGTCTGGAATAGGGCGCTTAATTTCCAGCAGGTCCACCAAGTCACCTCCTGTTATTGAAAAAAGACCACCAGTGACACTTGTTCGGGGGGGGGCATCAATGCAGCTGCGATGGAGAGCGTGAAATGACTGCTAAAGAAAACCTGATTGAATTCCCTGCACCTATGGCACCTGTTTTTGATGTGGGTGGCAAATTGATAGTGAACTGTAGAAGCTTGAACGTCGATGAAGCAGGTCGTTGGTTGCCTGTGACCGTCACTATAGAACCTAAGTTCATGCCAAAAGGCACCCATGTCATGGTGCATTCAGTAGGTACTGTTGACGCTACAGGGCGTGAAGAGATCCCGGGTACCAAGTTCAATAAAGAGCACACGGTCACTGGTGGAGAGGAGGGGGGGGTGTTCCAAGTGAATATTCCATACTTGAGCAGTGTCAAACCCATTCAGCAGCCGCAAGAGTCTGGCGGTCACTCTGGTTTTATCAAGATCTGGTACACCTTCGAGCTAAATGGCAATCCGACCAAGTCTCATGTGTTTTCTCATGAGGTAAAGTTGCTCGCTAGTGGCCTCTACTGCGAAGGAGTCCCGGTATAGTTGTTGGCCGGGTCCCGAACAGCTGCGAGCCTGTTCAGGGCGGGACAGCAGGCATGAAAAAGGGAGACCCGAGGGTCTCCCTTTTTATTGGCGCTTGAGCGTTAGAACAACACGCGGCAACGGATGGTGCCGTTGATGTGTTGCAGCTTCTCTTGCGCCAGGTCCGAGTATTCGGCGTCGACGTCGATCACGACGTAGCCGACTTTCTCGTTGGTCTGCAGGAACTGACCGGAAATGTTGATACCGTTTTCGGCGAAGACCTTGTTGATCTCGCTGAGTACACCCGGAATGTTCTGGTGAATGTGCAGCAGACGGTGCTTGCCAGGGTGAGCCGGCAGGGCCACTTCCGGGAAGTTGACCGAGGACACCGACGTACCGTTGTCGCTGTACTTGACCAGTTTTTCAGCGACTTCCAGGCCGATGTTGGCTTGCGCTTCAGCGGTGGAGCCGCCGATGTGCGGGGTCAGGATCACGTTGTCCAGGCCACGCAGCGGGCTTTCGAACTCTTCGTCGTTGGAGCGTGGCTCCACCGGGAAGACGTCGATGGCCGCGCCGATCAGGTGCTTGTCCTTGATCGCGTCCGCCAGGGCGTCCAGCTCGACCACGGTGCCGCGAGCGGCGTTGATCAGGATGCCGCCTTTCTTGATGGCGCGGATTTCCTTCTCGCCGATCATCCACTGGGTAGCAGCCGTTTCCGGAACGTGCAGGGTCACGATGTCGGACATCGCCAGCAGCTCGTGCAGGTTGCCGACCTGAGTGGCGTTACCCAGTGGCAGCTTGGTGATGGTGTCGTAGAAGTACACCTGCATGCCCAGGCCTTCAGCCAGGACCGACAGTTGAGTACCGATCGAGCCGTAACCGACGATACCCAGCTTCTTGCCGCGGATTTCGAAGGAGTTGGCCGCGCTTTTGATCCAGCCGCCACGGTGGCAGGAAGCGTTCTTCTCAGGGATGCCGCGCAGCAACAGGATCGCTTCAGCCAGCACCAGCTCGGCCACCGAACGGGTGTTGGAGTACGGTGCGTTGAAGACAGCGATGCCGCGTTCGCGAGCAGCGTTGAGGTCGACCTGGTTGGTGCCGATGCAGAAACAGCCAACAGCTACCAGTTTCTTCGCGTGATCGAAGATTTCTTCGGTCAGTTGAGTGCGGGAGCGAATGCCGATGAAGTGCGCATCAGCGATCTTTTCCTTCAGCTGGGCTTCCGGCAGAGAACCTGTCAGGTACTCGATGCTGGTGTAGCCCGCCGCCTTGAGGACGTCGACAGCCGATTGGTGGACGCCTTCGAGAAGAAGGAACTTGATCTTGCTCTTATCGAGAGAAGTCTTGCTCATCTGCGTAAACCTGTGTCCCGGAGAAAAATGGCAGGGAAGTGGCCAGCAGATGCTGACCCGAGCGGCAGGAACGCCGTCGCCGCAGAACAGCCTTTGGGCACTATCCTGCGGGGGCGGTATGCTAGCATATGCACCCCGCAAACACTCATTCCTGCGACGTGAAGCGTGCTCAGGATGACCATGAATTGTTCGAGAGTTCTGTCGATGACCAATCCCGCCCTGATTGAAGAGCTGAAGACCCTGGTTGAGCCTGGCAAGGTGCTGACCGATGCCGACTCCCTGAATGCTTACGGTAAGGATTGGACCAAGCATTTCGCCCCGGCCCCGACGGCCATCGTGTTCCCCAAGACCACCGAGCAGGTCCAGGCCATCGTCCGTTGGGCGAATGAGCACAAGATTGCGTTGGTACCGTCTGGTGGACGCACCGGGCTGTCCGCTGCTGCCGTGGCGGCGAATGGCGAAGTGGTGGTTTCCTTCGACTATATGAACCAGATCCTCGACGTGAACCTGACCGACCGCACTGCGGTCTGCCAGCCGGGTGTCGTCACTGAACAGCTGCAAAACCGCGCCGAAGAGCATGGCCTGTATTACCCGGTGGACTTCGCTTCCGCCGGTTCCAGCCAGATTGGCGGCAATATCGGCACCAATGCCGGCGGGATCAAGGTTATTCGCTACGGCATGACCCGTAATTGGGTTGCCGGCATGAAAGTCGTGACCGGTAAGGGCGACCTGCTGGAACTGAACCGCGACCTGATCAAGAACGCCACCGGTTACGATCTTCGTCAGCTGTTCATCGGCGCCGAAGGCACCTTGGGTTTTGTGGTCGAAGCGACCATGCGCCTTGATCGCGCCCCGAAAAACCTCACCGCGATGGTCCTCGGCACCGCCGATTTCGACTCGATCATGCCGGTGCTGCACGCGTTCCAGAGCAAGCTCGACCTGACCGCGTTCGAATTCTTCTCCGACAAGGCCCTGGCCAAAGTCCTCGCGCGCGGCGATGTGCCGGCGCCGTTCGAATCCGATTGCCCGTTCTACGCGCTGCTGGAATTCGAAGCGACCACTGAGGAAGTGGCCAACCATGCGCTGGAAACCTTCGAACACTGCGTTGAAGAGGGTTGGGTGCTGGATGGCGTGATGAGCCAGAGCGAATCGCAACTGCAAAACCTCTGGAAGCTGCGCGAATACATCTCCGAGACCATTTCCCACTGGACGCCGTACAAGAACGACATTTCGGTCACTGTGTCGAAAGTCCCAGCCTTCCTGAAGGAAATCGACGCGATCGTCGGCGAACACTACCCGGATTTCGAAATTGTCTGGTTCGGCCACATCGGCGACGGCAACCTGCACTTGAACATCCTCAAGCCAGAAAACCTCAGCAAGGACGAGTTCTTCGCCAAGTGCGCGACCGTCAACAAGTGGGTATTCGAAACCGTCGAGAAGTACAACGGCTCGATTTCCGCCGAGCACGGCGTGGGCATGACCAAGCGTGATTACTTGACCTACAGCCGTTCGCCGGTTGAGATCGAGTACATGAAAGCGGTCAAGGCGGTGTTCGACCCGAACGGCATCATGAATCCGGGCAAAATCTTCGCTGTTTGAAGCCGCTGTCCCTGATGAATCTATAAGGCAGGAGTCGGTAATGAGCTATCAGCACCAGTATGTCGACGGTACACGTATTCATTTCCCGGTCGGGAAAGTGGTGTGCATCGGGCGTAACTACGCCGAACACGCCAAGGAACTGGATAACCCGGTGCCAACCGAGCCGCTGCTGTTCATCAAGCCTGGCAGTTGCGTGGTGCCGCTGGAAGGTGGTTTTGCGATTCCGACCGAGCGTGGCTCGGTCCACTACGAGGCAGAAATCGCCGTGTTGATCGGCAAGCCGTTGTCGACCAAGCCAAGCCGCGAAGAAGTGCTGGACGCGATCTCCGGGTTTGCGCCGGGGCTGGACCTGACCTTGCGCGACAAGCAGGCTGAGCTGAAATCCAAAGGCCTGCCCTGGGAAATCTCCAAGTCGTTCGACGGCGCCTGCGTGCTGGCGCCATTCGTGGTCAGCAGCACCTTCCCGGACCTGACCGACATCGGTATCCGTCTGACCATCAATGGTGAAGTTCGCCAGGACGGCAACAGCAGCTTGATGCTCAACCCGATCGTGCCAATGATCCAGTACATGGCGGGCTGCTTCTCGCTGCAAGCCGGTGACGTGATCATGACCGGCACTCCGGCTGGCGTCGGTCCGTTGAACGTTGGCGATGAACTGGTGCTGGAATTGCCGGGCGCCGGCAGCTTCAAGAGCAGTGTTCGCTAAACTGCAAAGCCGAGTCCTGATCGTGCTCTTCGCTGCAGTCGTGGCGTTGGGCGCGGTCGGGCAGCATTATCGTTTGTTCGAGCGCGGCTGGTTCAACCTGCAAGCCTGGTTGCACCCGGCCGACGGCCAGTCCATGGCACTCAACGATTACCAGGTGGTTGTCGAGGCGAAGGTCATTGACGGGCTGAGCGCGGACGTTTCGGCGCTGACGTTTGATCCGGTGCGCCATAGCCTGTTCACCGTGACCAATAAAAACTCCGAGCTGCTCGAGCTGTCCCTCGACGGGCGAATCCTGCGCCGCGTGACGCTGATCGGATTTGGCGACCCGGAAGCGGTGGAGTTCATCAGTGCTGATACCTATGTGATCGCCGATGAATATCAGCAGCGCCTGATCAAGATTCACCTGACGGATGAAACGGAGTTTCTCGACGCTGCAGATTCCGAGCAGATGCCCCTTGGCGTGCACATGAACAGCAATAAGGGCTTTGAAGGCCTGGCCTATGATTCGGTGGGCAAGCGGCTGTTCGTCGCCAAGGAACGCGACCCGATGCTGATCTACGAAGTGCAGGGCTTCCCGCATTACAACCCGGAGAAATCCTACGCGGTGCACGTGGTCAACAACCCCAAGCGCGATGCCGGACTGTTCGTGCGCGACCTGTCGAGCCTGCAATATGACAAGCGCAGCGGCCATTTACTGGCGCTGTCGGATGAGTCGCATCTGGTGCTGGAGCTGGATATCGACGGTCGGCCGTTAAGCACGATGTCGCTGAACAAAGGGCGTCAGGGTTTGCAAAAGACAGTGCCGCAAGCAGAAGGGATCGCCATGGACGACAGCGGCACGCTGTACCTGGTCAGCGAGCCCAACCTGTTTTATGTCTTCAAGAAGCCCACGCTGCCATAACTCTGGAAGGCGCCGTTTTCATTGTGGCGAGGGGGCTTGCCCCCGTCGGCCGGTCCGCGCTCGGGCGGAGCAGTCGTAAATCCTGCGAACGCGGTGTGCATGATGCAACGCGATTGCAGGTTTTGGGGCCGCTTCGCGGCCCGGCGGGGGCAAGCCCCCTCGCCACAAGAGCCTGCTCCCACAGGTTTTGTGTTCGCCTTACTTGGCGCGCAGGGTCTTCACGCCTTCGCTGGTGCCCAGCAGCAGCACGTCTGCCGGGCGGGCGGCGAACAGGCCGTTGGTGACCACGCCGACGATCGCGTTGATTTGAGTCTCGAGCTCGACCGGGTTGGTGATCTGCATGTTGTAGACGTCGAGGATGATGTTGCCGTTGTCGGTCAACACACCTTCACGGTAAACCGGATCGCCGCCCAGTTTCACCAGCTCGCGGGCCACGTGGCTGCGGGCCATCGGAATCACTTCGACCGGCAGTGGGAAGGTGCCCAGGACCGGCACCAGTTTGCTGGCGTCGGCGATGCAGATGAACGTCTTGGCCACGGCAGCAACGATCTTTTCGCGGGTCAGGGCTGCGCCACCGCCCTTGATCAGGTTCAGGTGCTCATCGCTTTCGTCGGCGCCATCGACATAGAACTCCAGGTCGCTGACGGTGTTGAGTTCATACACCGGAATCCCGTGACCCTTGAGGCGCGCGGCGGTGGCTTCGGAGCTGGCAACTGCGCCGTCGAACGCGCCCTTGTGCAGGGCCAGTGCGTCGATGAAGCAGTTGGCGGTGGAGCCGGTGCCGACCCCGACGATGCTCTTGTCGTCGAGTTTTGGAAGGATGAAGTCGACGGCGGCCTGGGCCACTGCCTGTTTGAGTTGATCCTGGGTCATGCGGGCTCCGAAAGCGGGCAAGGGGAACTGAAGGCCGGCATTATAGGCTGCGGGGCAGGGAAGGTCATTGTCCGATTGACCAATGAGTATGTATGGCATGCCGGGGAGGCTTCTGTGGCGAGGGAGCTTGCTCCCGCTCGGCTGCGCAGCAGTCGTAGAATCTGAGTCCCGATTTTTTCAGGTTCAACTACTCAACCTTGTTGCGACCGCTTCGCGCTCGAGCGGGAGCAAGCTCCCTCGCCACAAATGCGCAGTAAAACCTCTGGATTCGTGTGGTCGCACGAGCAAAAGCCGGGTTAGACTCCTTGGCCCTGCCCAACCCGCTCAGTGATGCTTTCCGATGCTCGAACAGTACGTCAAAAAGATCCTCACCTCGCGCGTTTATGACGTTGCCGTAGAAACCCCATTGCAGACTGCTCGCCAGCTCTCCGAGCGGCTGGGCAACAAGATCTGGCTCAAGCGCGAAGACTTGCAGCCGGTGTTCTCGTTCAAGATTCGCGGTGCTTACAACAAGCTGACCCAATTGAGCGATGAAGAGCGCGCCCGTGGCGTGGTCACCGCCTCGGCAGGTAACCATGCGCAGGGTCTGGCGCTCGCGGCCAAGGTGTTGGGCGTGAAAGCGACCATCGTCATGCCCAAGACCACCCCCGAGATCAAGGTCGAAGGCGTGCGTTCGCGCGGCGGCAAAGTAGTGCTGCACGGGGATTCCTTCCCGGAAGCCCTGGCCTATTCGCTGAAACTGGTCGACGAAAAGGGCTACGTCTACATCCACCCTTACGATGATCCGCACACGATTGCCGGGCAGGGCACCGTGGCGATGGAGATTCTGCGCCAGCACCCTGGCCCGATTGATGCGATTTTCGTCCCGGTGGGCGGTGGCGGCCTGATCGCCGGGATCGCCGCGTACGTGAAGTACCTGCGGCCCGAGATCAAGATCATCGGCGTCGAGCCGGACGACTCCAACTGCCTGCAAGCGGCCATGGCGGCCGGTGAGCGCGTGGTTCTGCCGACCGTCGGGCTCTTTGCCGATGGTGTGGCAGTGGCGCAGATCGGCCAGCACACCTTCGATATCTGCAAGGACTACGTCGATGAAGTGATCACCGTCAGCACGGATGAGATCTGTGCGGCAATCAAGGATATCTACGACGATACCCGCTCGATCACCGAGCCTGCCGGCGCCTTGGGTGTAGCGGGGATCAAGAAGTATGTCGAGCTGTATGGCGTGACCGGGCAGACCCTGGTGGCCATCGACTCCGGCGCCAACGTCAACTTCGACCGCCTGCGCCACGTCGCCGAACGCGCCGAGCTGGGTGAAGGTCGCGAAGCGATCATCGCCGTGACGATCCCGGAGAAACCGGGCAGCTTCAAGGCGTTCTGCGAAGCCATCGGCAAACGCCAGATCACCGAATTCAACTACCGCTACAACACCGGCAGCGAAGCGCACATCTTTGTTGGTGTGCAGACGCACCCGGAAAACGATCCGCGCAGTGCGCTGCTCGCCAGTCTGACCGAGCAGGGCTTCCCGGTGCTCGACCTGACCGACAACGAACTGGCCAAGTTGCACATTCGCCACATGGTCGGTGGACGCGCGGCGCAGGTCGTCGATGAAGTGGTGTTGCGCTTCGAGTTCCCGGAGCGTCCGGGAGCGTTGTTCAACTTCCTCAACAAGCTCGGCGGGCGCTGGAACATCTCGATGTTCCACTACCGCAACCACGGCGCGGCCGATGGTCGGGTGGTTGCCGGTCTGCAAGTACCGCACGAAGAGCGCCATCTGGTGCCGGCGGCGCTGGCAGAAATCGGTTACCCGTATTGGGATGAGAGCGACAACCCGGCGTATCAGCTGTTCCTCGGCTGAGCGTCTACGCTGATGGCCAGTCCATAAGGAAATCGAACAATGGAAACGTTAACCGCCCTGAAAGTTGCGCACGTCCTGGCAACGGTGTTGTTGCTGATCGGTGCACTGAGCCTGGCGATCTGGGTCTGGCGCACGCGGCGTAACGGCGATGTGACGGCGCACGCGCGCACGTTGCAGCGGCCGTGGGTGTTTGTCTGGCTGGTGATGGGCCTGGCGTTGCTGAGCATGCCGTTCACCGGATGGTGGATGGTGCACCTGGTGGGCTGGCCGCTGGGGCAGATGTGGATTCTGGCGTCCAGCGTGATCTACACCGTCGGTGCGCTGGCGATGTTCTGGCTGCTGGTGCGGCTTAACAAGCTGCGCACTGCAGCGGGTGGAAACGGCAAGTTTACGTTTGCCTTGGCGTTGTTCAGTTTTGTCTGCTTTATCGCGATTGCCGGGTTGATGGGCGCGAAGCCGGTCTGACCTGATTCATGCGATCAACTGTGGCGAGGGAGCTTGCTCCCGCTGGAGCGCGAAGCGCTCCTGAATTCGGCTAAGACGTTTTGTCAGGTGGAGCGCGTCGGCCGGATTTGCGGCCGCTGCGCGACCGAGCGGGAGCAAGCTCCCTCGCCACAGATAAAGTCGCTGACTTCAGTCACGCAACGACATGATCGGCCAGCCGCGTTTCTGTGCCTCGGCGCGCAAGTTCGGGTCCGGGTCCACGGCCACCGGGTTTGCCACTTCCTCCAGCAACGCCAAGTCATTCATCGAATCGCTATAGAAATAGCTGTCTTCGAGCGACATGCCGGTCTCTTCCAGCCAACGATTCAGGCGCGTCACCTTGCCTTCACGGTAGCACGGCACGTCGGTGCTGCGTCCGGTGTAGCGGCCGTCGACCATTTCGCATTCGGTGGCAATCAGGGTTTCGACGCCCAGACGCTGGGCAATGGGACCTGTGACGAAGCGGTTGGTGGCGGTGATGATGACCAGTTGGTCGCCGGCCTTGCGGTGTTTGTCCAGCAGTTCAAGGCCCTTGGGCAACACGAGCGGTTCGATGCAGTCGCGCATGTAGTCGCGGTGCCATTCGTCCAGCAGGGTCATCTCGGTACGACCGAGGATTTCCAGGCAAAAGTTCAGATACTCGGCCTGGTCCAGCTTGCCGGCCAGGTAGTCCTGGTAGAACTCATCGTTGCGCGTTTTGTAGGCGACGGCATCGAGCAAACCGCGTTCGCACAGGTAATCGCCCCACGCGTGATCGCTGTCGCCGCCCAAAAGTGTGTTGTCCAAGTCGAATAAAGCCAGACGCATTTGCAGTTACTCGCTGAAAAGTCTGTAAAAAGGCCTCCAGAATACGGTCTTTTCACAAGAGTGCACATAACGTAGGAAGCTTCGTTGCCGCCTTCACAACCTTTGTGGAACAATGCGACGACATGCGTTTGCGAGGTTGTTGCCGTGATCGACCCCGATGGTTTCCGCCCCAATGTCGGGATCATTCTCACGAATGATGCCGGCCAGGTGCTATGGGCTCGCCGTATCAATCAAGATGCCTGGCAGTTTCCTCAAGGTGGTATCAACCCTCAGGAGACGCCCGAAGACGCCTTGTACCGCGAGTTGAACGAAGAAGTGGGGCTGGAGCGCGAAGATGTTGAAATTCTCGCCTGCACCCGGGGCTGGTTGCGCTATCGTTTGCCGCAACGCCTGGTCAGAACGCACAGCCAACCGCTGTGCATCGGCCAGAAACAGAAGTGGTTTCTCCTGCGCCTGATCTCTAACGAGCAGCGGGTGCGGATGGATTTGACCGGTAAACCGGAGTTCGATGGCTGGCGCTGGGTCAGTTATTGGTATCCGTTGGGCCAGGTGGTGACATTCAAGCGCGAGGTTTATCGCCGCGCTCTCAAAGAGCTTGCCCCGCGCCTTTTAGCGCGCGACTGACGACGGAGTTCGACCCCGAGCCATGCTCAATACGCTGCGCAAGATCGTCCAGGAAGTTAACTCCGCCAAGGATCTCAAGGCGGCGTTGGGGATTATTGTGTTGCGCGTCAAAGAGGCCATGGGCAGCCAGGTCTGCTCGGTCTACCTGCTCGACCCCGAAACCAACCGCTTCGTGCTGATGGCCACCGAGGGCTTGAACAAGCGCTCGATCGGCAAGGTCAGCATGGCACCCAACGAAGGTCTGGTTGGCCTGGTCGGCACGCGTGAAGAACCCCTCAACCTCGAAAACGCCGCGGATCACCCGCGCTATCGCTACTTCGCCGAAACCGGTGAAGAGCGTTATGCCTCGTTCCTCGGAGCCCCGATCATTCACCACCGCCGCGTTGTCGGCGTGTTGGTCATCCAGCAAAAAGAACGTCGCCAGTTCGACGAAGGTGAAGAAGCCTTCCTGGTGACCATGAGCGCCCAGCTTGCGGGCGTTATCGCCCACGCCGAGGCCACCGGTTCGATCCGTGGCCTGGGGCGTCAAGGCAAGGGCATTCAGGAAGCAAAGTTTGTCGGCGTACCCGGCTCGCCCGGTGCGGCGGTCGGTACCGCGGTGGTCATGCTGCCTCCGGCCGATCTGGACGTGGTGCCTGACAAGACTATCGCTGATATCGAAGCCGAGCTTGGCCTGTTCAAGACCGCCATCGAAGGCGTGCGCGCCGACATGCGCGCGCTGTCCGCCAAGCTTGCCACGCAGTTGCGGCCGGAAGAGCGGGCGCTGTTCGACGTCTACCTGATGATGCTCGACGACGCTTCGCTGGGCAGCGAAGTGACCACCGTGATCAAGACTGGCCAATGGGCCCAGGGTGCACTGCGCCAGGTGGTCACCGATCACGTCAACCGTTTCGAATTGATGGACGACGCCTACCTGCGTGAGCGTGCCTCGGACGTCAAAGACCTTGGCCGACGCCTGCTGGCTTACCTGCAGGAAGAACGTCAGCAGACGCTGGTCTATCCCGACAACACCATTCTGATCAGCGAAGAACTGACGCCGGCGATGCTCGGCGAGGTGCCGGAAGGCAAGCTGGTGGGTTTGGTGTCGGTACTCGGTTCCGGCAACTCCCACGTGGCGATCCTGGCGCGAGCCATGGGTATCCCGACGGTGATGGGTCTGGTCGACCTGCCGTATTCCAAGGTCGACGGCATCCAGATGATCGTCGACGGCTACCACGGCGAGGTCTACACCAACCCGAGCGACGTGCTGCGCAAGCAGTTCGCCGACGTGGTCGAGGAAGAGAAGCAACTGGCCCTGGGGCTGGATGCACTGCGCGACTTGCCGTGCGTGACGATCGACGGCCACCGCATGCCGCTGTGGGTCAACACTGGCTTGCTGGCGGATGTGGCACGGGCGCAGAAACGCGGTGCCGAAGGCGTGGGTCTGTACCGCACCGAAGTGCCGTTCATGATCAATCAGCGCTTCCCGAGCGAAAAGGAGCAGCTGGCGATTTATCGCGAGCAACTCGCGGCCTTCCACCCGCAACCGGTGACCATGCGCAGCCTGGACATCGGCGGCGACAAGTCACTGTCGTACTTCCCGATCAAGGAAGACAACCCGTTCCTCGGCTGGCGCGGGATTCGCGTGACCCTCGACCACCCGGAAATCTTCCTGGTACAGACCCGCGCCATGCTCAAGGCCAGCGAAGGCCTGAACAACCTGCGCATTTTGCTGCCGATGATCTCTGGCACGCATGAACTGGAAGAAGCCCTGCACCTGATTCACCGCGCCTGGGGTGAAGTGCGCGACGAAGGCACTGACGTGCCGATGCCGCCAGTTGGCGTGATGATCGAGATTCCTGCAGCGGTGTATCAGACCAAGGAACTGGCACGGCAGGTAGACTTCCTGTCGGTCGGCTCCAACGACCTGACCCAATACCTGCTGGCCGTGGACCGTAACAACCCGCGAGTAGCCGATCTTTACGACTACCTGCACCCGGCGGTTCTGCAAGCCCTGCAAAACGTGGTGCGCGATGCACATGCCGAAGGCAAGCCGGTGAGTATCTGCGGGGAGATGGCCGGTGATCCAGCTGCAGCGGTGTTGTTGATGGCGATGGGCTTCGACAGCCTGTCGATGAACGCCACCAACTTGCCGAAAGTGAAGTGGATGCTGCGCCAGATCAACCTGAGCTGGGCCAGGGATCTGCTCGCCGAGCTGATGACCATCGACAACCCGCAGGTGATCCACAGCTCGCTGCAACTGGCGCTGAAGAATCTCGGGTTGGCGCGGATGATCAATCCGGCAGCGATCAAGCCTCTCTGACTCTGTGACAGTGGGCTTTTGTGGCGAGGGAGCTTGCTCCCGCTGGAGTGCGAAGTGCTCCTGAATCGGCCAGCGTGTTCTATCAGTCTGTGCGCGATGACTGTTTAACGGCTGCTTCGCAGCCGAGCGGGAGCAAGCTCCCTCGCCACAGAGTATCGCGCCAGGGCTAAATCCTGATCTCCACTTCCCCAAGATGCCCGCCGTACGGACCGAAACTTCGTTCAACCATATGCCGCGTCCCGTCCGCCCGCACTATCAACGCGGTACTCGCTCGCGTGCCATACATGGGGCTGGCAATAAACACGCTCGACAATAAACTCTCGGTCGCAAGACCAACCCCGGTATCCGGCAAGTCGGCGAACGGCGCCGTTTGCGGGTCGCCTAAAAGGGCCAGTAAGGCCTGTGGTTGCGGGTCGGCCAGGACTTCACTCAACGCCGCCTTGGCCTTGAGCACTTTCGGCCACGGCGTATCTAGCCCGGCATTCGACAATCCATAGATGCCTGATTGCAGTTTGCCTGGCCCAGGTGCGCGCGCGTTGTAATGCCACAGCTCATGACGATTGCCGATCAGCAGATTAAATCCGGCATATTCCGGTGATCTGTCGACAGCGTCGGCCAAATACTGATCAATCGGCAAGTCGCCGGTGAGAAACCGTGCCACCAGCTCGCCTCGTGATTTGCGCGCCGGCGGCTGGTGCGGGTCGCGGATGTTGGTCAGTGCGGCAAAGCGCCCGTCGGCGCCAATGCCCAGCCAGGTGCCACCTGCTTCCAGGTCACGTCCGGCGTACACCTGCGGCGTTTCGGGCCATTGCGCCAGCGGCAGGCTGGGGCGTGCATAAAACTCGTCGCGGTTAGCCGCAACGATCAGCGGCGTTGCGTGACCCGGCCGCCAGGCGAAGACAATCAAGCACATGGGGTTATCCCTCTTGGCTTTTTGCCCACTTTACGCATAGAACTGGCGGGTATCCATCGCCATCCAGTGGAGCTTGAGGCCATGCATCCGTTACCATGCCGCACTTATTTGGGGGGCAGTCATGGAATTTCCGCTCTATCTGCTGCTGGGTGCCTGTGCCGGCGTGCTGGCCGGGCTGTTTGGGGTGGGCGGCGGGATCATCATCGTCCCGGTACTGGTGTTCAGTTTCACCTTGCAGGGTTTTGATGTGTCGGTGTTGACTCACCTGGCCGTCGGCACGTCGTTGGCGACGATCATCTTCACGTCGGTCAATGCAGTGCGCGAACATCATCTGAAAGGCGCGGTGCGCTGGCCGATTTTTGTCTGGATGACCGTCGGGATCCTGATCGGCGCGGGGTTTGGCGCGCTGACAGCCGAAGCCATCTCGGGACCGCATTTGCAGAAGATCATCGGTGTGTTCGCGTTGGTCATTGCCTTGCAGCTGGCGCTGGAGGTCAGGCCCAAGGCCAGCCGAACGGTGCCCGGCAAAGTCGGCCTGACCCTGGCCGGCAGTGTGATCGGCTGGGCTTCGGCGATTTTTGGGGTCGGCGGAGGCTCACTGACAGTGCCGTTTCTGACCTGGCGCAGCGTGCCGATGCAGCAAGCCGTGGCCACCTCTTCGGCCTGCGGTCTGCCGATTGCGCTCGTCAGTGCATTAAGTTTCATGATTCTGGGCTGGCACGATCCACGCCTGCCGGCTCATAGTCTCGGGTTCATTTATTTACCGGCGCTGTTGGGCATTGCCCTGACCAGCATGGTCTTTGCCCGTATCGGTGCGCGACTGGCCCACAAGCTGTCACCGCGGTTGCTGAAAAGACTGTTTGCCGCGTTGCTGTTTTGCGTGGGTTTGAGCTTTTTGCTTTGAGCTCTTTTGCCGGGAACAGCGACGCAATCCTGGCTTAATCCAGGCGTGGCACGGTCACGCCAGGAATTTTACGTTTCAACTCTAACGAGGAGTCGCAATGCTGCCTTACCCGCAGATTGACCCGGTGGCCCTGGCCATCGGCCCGCTGAAAATCCACTGGTACGGCCTGATGTACCTGGTCGGCATCGGCGGCGCCTGGCTGCTGGCGTCGCGACGGTTGAACCGTTTCGACCCGACCTGGACCAAGGAGAAACTCTCCGACATGGTCTTCTGGATGTCGATGGGCGTGATTGTCGGCGGCCGGCTGGGTTATGTGCTGTTTTACGATCTGAATGCCTACCTGGCTAACCCAACGCTGATTTTTGAGGTGTGGAAGGGCGGCATGTCGTTCCATGGCGGGTTCATCGGCGTGATGCTGGCGGCCCTGTGGTTCGGCAGGAAGAATGGCAAGTCGTTCTTCCAGCTGATGGACTTCGTCGCACCGATGGTGCCGATCGGCCTGGGTGCCGGGCGTATCGGTAACTTCATCAACGCCGAGTTGTGGGGCAAGCCGACCGACCTGCCGTGGGCCATGATCTTCCCGCCGTTCAGCGACCCGGCACAGCTGCCGCGTCATCCGTCGCAGCTGTATCAGTTCGCGCTGGAAGGTGTGGCGCTGTTCCTGATCCTCTGGTTGTTCTCGCGTAAGCCGCGGCCGACCATGGCCGTGTCCGGGATGTTCACGCTGTTCTACGGTATTTTCCGTTTCATCGTCGAATTCGTCCGCGTGCCGGACGCGCAACTGGGCTATCTGGCCTGGAACTGGCTGACCATGGGCCAGGTTCTGTGCGTACCGATGATCCTTGCCGGTCTGTTCCTGATCTGGCTGGCTTATCACCGTGCTCCGGCGGCTCCGGTTGCCCCGACTGCTTAAGCTGTCGCGCTCTACATTCGAATCCCGGGGCTTTGGTCCCGGGTTCAAGGACACAGGTAACTCATGAAGCAATATCTCGATCTGGTCGCCCACGTCATCAAGAACGGCACCAAGCAAGCCAACCGTACCGGCGTGAACACCATCAGTTTTCCCGGCGCGATGCTGCGTTATGACCTGAAAGAAGGTTTCCCGGCGATCACTACCCGCAAGATGGCGTTCAAATCGGCCATCGGCGAGATGGTCGGTTTCCTGCGGGGCGTGAACAACGCGGCTGAGTTCCGGGCATTGGGCTGCAAGGTCTGGGACCAGAATGCCAATGAAAACGCCCAATGGCTGGCCAACCCGTTCCGTCAGGGCGAAGACGACCTGGGCGAGATCTACGGCGTGCAATGGCGCAAATGGCCGGCGTACAAGCAGATCCCGGTCAGCAATCAGGCCGCTATCGAACAGACGCTGAGCCAGGGCTATCGGCAGATCGCTGAAGGTGAAGAAGACGGCCAGGCTTATGTGGTGCTGTACAAGGCGATCGACCAGATTCGCCAGTGCGTCGACACCATCATCAAGGACCCGGGCAGCCGGCGTATCCTGTTCCACGGCTGGAACTGCGCCCAGCTCGATGAAATGGCCTTGCCGCCGTGCCATCTGCTGTATCAGTTCCACCCGAACGTCGAGACCAAAGAGATCTCCCTGACGCTCTACATCCGATCCAACGACCTGGGCCTGGGCACGCCGTTCAACCTCACCGAAGGTGCCGCGCTGCTGAGCCTGATCGGTCGGCTGACCGGTTACACGCCGCGCTGGTTCACCTATTTCATCGGTGACGCCCATGTCTACGAAAACCACCTGGACATGCTCAACGAACAGCTCAAGCGCGAGCCGTTCCCGATGCCAAAACTGGTGATTTCCGACCGTGTGCCGGAGTTCGCCAAGACCGGCGTGTATCAGCCTGAGTGGCTGGAACAGATCGAGCCGAGCGACTTTTCGCTGGAAGGTTATGAGCACCACGCCCCAATGACCGCGCCAATGGCGGTCTGAATACCTCCCGCCCTGATCGTTCCCACGCTGTGGGAGCGATCAAGCGTCAATGCCACGAATCTAAAAACCTACATGTCAGAAAATTCATCTCCCGGGGAAAGGGCCGATAAACAGCGCCCTATAGGATGAGCTCCAGTCAGGCCAATACAGGGTCTGGCAGAACCCAACTACTGGAGAGTTCCCGATGAAATCCCTGAAAGCTTTTTTGGTCGTTTCCCTGATGTGCGCTTCTGTGGCTGCGATGGCTGAAGGCGGCGGCGACAAGGTTCAGGCCCGAATGGACGCCGCACGTGATGTAGCGATGGTTCACTATCAGCAATCTGAACATGCGCAGGCTTTAGCGAGCAGTCAGAAAGCCCAGTCCGACACTGTCGAACGCTCGAATTGACGGTGGGTTTTACCAGGTTGCTGACATGCCGTGTGGCAGCAGAACTTGTGGCACAACAGGTGTCAAACGCCTGAAGCCCGGATGGCGGGGTACTCCGACTGTCCGGGTGATTGCAATTAGTAAGATGGGGACCGCTCAGCGTGTGATCGCGGTGCGGGGTTTTCTGATGAACTGAATGGCGTCTCTTTGTGGAAGAACTCAATCGCAGCCTGTTCCTGGCGATCAACGCCAGCGCGGATGCCTCGGCGCCCATGCGGTCTTTGGCGATGTTTCTGGCACAGTGGCTGATCCTCTGTGTACCGCTTTTGCTGGCCGGGTTGTGGTTGCAAGGCGCACGCCGGCAGCGGGCGGTAGCGCTCACTGCGACGCTGAGTATCGTCTTCGCGCTGGGCTGCAATCTGCTGATCAGCAGCCTTTGGTTCCACCCACGTCCCTTTATGCTGGGGTTGGGGCAAAATTTCCTGGCGCATGCCGCTGAATCATCTTTTCCCAGCGACCACGCCACGGTGATGTTTGCGCTAGCCTTTGGGTTGATACTGGCCTCGTTGCGCAATCTGGGCCTGCTGGTATTGTTGCTGGGGGCGTTGGTTGGCTGGTCGCGTGTCTACCTGGGCGTGCACTTTCCATTCGATATTGCCGGCTCGTTCCTGGTTTCGCTGATCAGCGCCTGGCTGGTCAAGCAAGTACTGGACTGGAGACAGCAGGGCGAGCGTCTGCTCGACGTAGTTGAGCGTCTGTACCAACGAATATTTCCGGCACTCGCTCGGCGCACTATGCACTGATGGGGTCCGGTCATCGCCTTCGATAGGGCCTTGGAGCACGACAGGATGAACACGTGAATCAGGTCAGATTGGAGTCTCTGCGTATCCCGCGAACCATTTGGGCCTTGGGCTTTGTCAGCCTGTTCATGGATGTTTCGTCCGAACTGGTGCACAGCCTGCTGCCGGTGTTTCTGGTCACGACCTTGGGCGCGAGCGCACTGACCGTCGGGGTGATCGAGGGCATTGCCGAGGCGACGGCGATGGTCGTCAAAGTCTTCTCGGGTGCGATCAGCGACTTTATCGGTCGACGCAAAGGCTTGCTGTTAGTGGGATACGGTATGGCCGCGTTGTCCAAACCGCTGTTCCCGCTGGCTCACTCGGTGGATGTGGTGTTCACCGCGCGCTTTCTCGATCGTATCGGCAAAGGCATTCGCGGCTCGCCGCGCGATGCCTTGGTGGCGGATGTAGCGCCTCCGGAAATTCGCGGTGCGTGTTTCGGTTTACGCCAGTCGATGGACACTGTCGGCGCCTTTGTCGGCCCTGCGCTGGCCATTGCGCTGATGCTCTGGCTCGCCGATATCCAGCTGGTGCTCTGGTTCGCCGTGATCCCGGCGGTCATCGCAGTGGCGCTGATTGTCGCCGGTGTAAAAGAGCCTGAGCACGCTGTTGGCAAGCACACCTTTCGATCGCCCATTCATTGGCGAGTCCTTCACGACTTCTCGTCCGGGTACTGGTGGGTGGTCATTGTGGGCGGGGTGTTTACGCTGGCGCGTTTCAGCGAAGCATTTCTGGTGTTGCGGGCGCAGCAGGCCGGTTTGTCAGCCACCTGGGTGCCGCTGGTGATGGTGGTTATGTCGGTGTTCTATGCGCTGTCCGCGTACCCGGCCGGCTGGCTGTCCGATCGCATCAGCCGCACGAAATTGCTGTGCCTAGGGATGGGGCTGCTGGTGTTGGCGGACCTGGTGCTCGCACAAAGCCATTCGCCCCTGACAATGATGCTGGGCGTAGCCCTGTGGGGACTGCACATGGGATTCAGCCAAGGCATCCTCGCCACACTGGTAGCTGATACGGCCCCCGACGAACTGAAGGGCACGGCCTTCGGCATTTTCAATTTGCTCAGCGGCGTTTGCCTGTTGATTGCCAGTGTTCTCGCCGGCTGGCTGTGGCAAACCGTTGGCGCACAAAGCACGTTCATCACCGGAGCGGTGCTGGCCGCGTTAGCCATGCTTTTGCTGCTGCTACGCCGGGCGGCTTAATGCCCGTGGCTTCGGCCGACATGGGAATGTTCGGCTTCGCTCGCCGCCACGCCACCGCTGACTTCCAGCTGCTGCAAAATCCCGCATTGCTCGATATCCGGCCGTTCGCTGCAGCTTTGGCGCAGTTCCAGCAGCTGTGTCTGCAAGGCCAGCAAGCCGTCGATCCGCGCCTTGACGTGGTGGATGTGCTCGTCGATCAGCGCATTGACGCTTTCGCATTGATCCTGCGGGCTGTCGCGCAGGCTGAGCAGGCTGCGGATTTCTTCGAGGGTCATGTCGAGGGTGCGGCAGTTACGGATAAATGTCAGGCGCTCGGTGTGGGCCTGGGTGTACACGCGGTAATTGCCTTCGCTGCGGGCCGGTTCCGGCAACAGGCCTTCGCGCTCGTAATAACGGATGGTTTCGACTTGGCAGTCGGTCAGTTTCGCCAGTTCACCGATCTTCATTTCAATCATCTCCGATTGGCTGCTTGACCCTATAGTGGCTACAGGGTGTTCACTTGGCAACAGGCACCTTTTCGGACGCGACCTTATGAGCGATTCCCAGCACACCCACAAACCCCACGCTGATCACGATCACGATCACGATCACGATCACAGCCACGGGCAAAAGCTTCAGCCGGTTCAGAAACACGATCACGCAAGTGGCGGCGGCTCTTGCTGTTCCAGCGCCGCAGCGCCTTCATTGATCAAGCTCAGTGAAACGCCGACCGACGGCGCGCGCCTGAGCCGTTTTCGCATCGACGCCATGGACTGCCCGACCGAACAGACGCTGATCCAGAACAAGCTCGGCAAGCTGGCGGGTGTGCAGCAACTGGAATTCAACCTGATCAACCGCGTACTCGGCGTCACCCATGACCTGCCGACGACTGCACCGATCATCGACGCCATCAAGTCGATTGGCATGTTGGCCGAACCCATTGAGCAGGGTGCGGATGCTCAAGCCAGTCCGGCGCCAGTGAAAAAGCCCTGGTGGCCGTTGGCAGTATCAGGTGTCGGTGCCTTGGCGGCCGAGGTGATTCACTTCACCAGCGCCGCGCCGACCTGGGTGGTGGCGATCGTTGCGCTGGTCTCGATCCTCAGCGGCGGTTTGGGCACCTACAAGAAGGGCTGGATTGCCCTGAAGAACCTCAACCTGAACATCAACGCGCTGATGAGCATCGCGGTGACCGGTGCAGTGTTGATCGGCCAGTGGCCGGAAGCGGCGATGGTGATGTTCCTGTTCACCGTGGCCGAGCTGATCGAAGCCAAATCCCTGGACCGCGCGCGCAATGCAATCAGCGGGCTGATGCAGATGACCCCGGAAAAGGTCACCGTGCAGCAAGAAGATGGCAGCTGGGTCGAACGTGAAGCCAAAAGTATCGATCTCGGTGCACGGGTGCGGGTTCGTCCCGGCGAGCGGATTGGCCTGGATGGCGAAGTAGTGTCTGGCAGCTCGACCATCGATCAGGCGCCGATCACTGGTGAAAGCCTGCCTGTCGAGAAAACCGTCGGCGACAAAGTCTTCGCCGGGACCATCAATCAGTCCGGTTCGCTGGAGTTCAAAGTGACCGCTGCGGCCAATAACTCGACTTTGGCGCGGATCATTCATGCCGTAGAAGCCGCCCAGGGCGCACGGGCGCCGACCCAGCGGTTCGTCGACCGCTTCTCGAAAATCTATACGCCGGTGGTGTTCATCCTCGCCTTGGCCGTGGCGCTCATCCCGCCGCTGTTCATGGGCGCGGCCTGGTTCGACTGGATCTACCGCGCGCTGGTGCTGCTGGTGGTTGCGTGCCCTTGCGCACTGGTGATTTCCACCCCGGTGACCATCGTCAGCGGTCTGGCGGCGGCGGCGCGCAAAGGCATCCTGATCAAGGGCGGCGTGTACCTGGAGGGTGGTCACGAACTGGATTACCTGGCGCTGGACAAGACCGGCACAATCACCCATGGCAAACCGGTGCAGACCGATTATCTGTCCCTGGACCCGACCGTCGAAAACACTGCACAGATTCTGGCCGCCAGCCTCGCCGGGCGTTCCGATCACCCGGTATCGCTGGCCATCGCCAACGCGGCTGTGGATAAACAGCTGACGTTGCTCGCTGTGGATAACTTTGAAGCGCTGACCGGCCGTGGCGTGCGCGGTGAGATTGATGGTCAGGTTTACCACTTGGGCAATCACCGCCTGGTGGAAGAGCTGGGCCTGTGCTCGCCAGCGCTGGAAGAGAAACTGTTTGCCCTCGAAGAACAGGGCAAGACCGTGGTGCTGTTGCTCGACCGGTCGGGTCCGTTGGCGTTGTTCGCGGTGGCCGATACGGTCAAGGCCTCCAGCCGCGAAGCGATCCGGCAGTTGCATGAACTGGGCATCAAGACCTTGATGCTGACCGGAGACAACCCGCACACCGCTCGGGCAATTGCCGCCCAGGTGGGTATTGATGAGGCGCGAGGTGACCTGCTGCCGACCGACAAGCTCAAGGCTATCGAAGGCTTGTACGCTAAGGGGCATCGGGTCGGGATGGTCGGCGACGGCATCAACGATGCGCCGGCACTGGCTCGCGCGCAGATCGGTTTTGCGATGGCCGCAGCCGGCACTGATACCGCGATCGAGACCGCTGATGTTGCCCTGATGGATGATGATCTGCGCAAGATTCCGGCGTTTATCCGGTTGTCGCGGCAGACTTCAAATATCCTCACGCAAAATATCGCCCTGGCGTTGATCATCAAGGCGATCTTTCTTGGGGTAACCTTCGTGGGTCTCGCCACCATGTGGATGGCGGTGTTCGCCGACATGGGCGTGGCCCTGCTGGTGGTGTTCAACGGTCTGCGCCTGTTGCGCAAATAATCAAGACGAGGGTTAAGTGCTGAGTGCCGAGCTGAAGGCTTTTTACATGGTCGCGCGATTGGGCAGCATTACCCTCGCGGCGAAAAAGCTCGGCCTGAGCCAACCCACGGTGACC
This sequence comes from Pseudomonas sp. GW822-FHT04C11, assembly GCF_058800905.1. Classification (NCBI taxonomy): domain Bacteria; kingdom Pseudomonadati; phylum Pseudomonadota; class Gammaproteobacteria; order Pseudomonadales; family Pseudomonadaceae; genus Pseudomonas; species Pseudomonas sp. GW822-FHT04C11. The sequence goes on from NZ_JBXAMS010000003.1 coordinate 197,473, forward strand.
ACTCAGATTCGTCATCTGGAAAGCCAGTACTCGGTTGAATTGTTCTATCGCGGTGGTCGTCGGCTGACGGTCAGCGAGGATGGCGCACGGTTGCTACCGATGGTCAAAACGCTGTTGCAGCAGGAAGCCGATATCGAGTTTTTCCTGCGCAACAGTGGCCAGGTTCAAGGCGTGCTGCGCATCGCCGCCACTGCGCCGTATTACATTCTCGATCTGGTGAAGACCTTCCGCGAGCGCCTGCCGCAAGTGGAAGTCTCGGTGGAAATCGGCAACTCCCAACAGGTGCTCGAGTCCCTTGAGGAATACCGGGTCGACATCGCCGCATCATCGCAATTGCTCGAAGACTCGCGATTGATCCGCCGCGTGCTGGGCAGCGATCCACTGGTGTTGGCGGTGCACCGTAACCATCCGCTGGCGGTGCATGATCATGTGCCGCTGAGCGCCTTGGTCGGACACACCCTGTTGATGCGTGAAAGCGGCTCGACCACCCGGCGTCTGACTGAAGCGTTGCTGGCAACCGCTGGGGTGAGTTTCGGTCCGTTGCTGGAGATCGGTAGCCGTGAGTCGATTCGTGAAGCGGTGCTGCGCAATATCGGCATCAGCATCATCGCCCGCCAGGAAGTGCCCCATGACCCGCAATTGCGGGTGCTGACGATCGAAAACGCGCCGCAGATCCCCGAATACCTGTACTGCCTCAAAGAACGCAAAGGCGCACGCCTGCCGGCGGCGTTTCTCGGCCTGGCGCAGGAAATGGCCCCGGCGTAATGATCGTTCCCACCCTGTGGCGAGGGAGCTTGCTCCCGCTCGGCTGCGCAGCAGTCGTAAACCCGGAGAATGCGTTTTACCTGACAGTGCTCTGCTCTGATTTTGGGACCGCTGCGCGGTCCAGCGGGAGCAAGCTCCCTCGCCACAATGTTCCCGTCGGTAGATCCTGAAGTCTCGAACAACCCAAATCCCCGAATACCACTATCGGCCGTTTTTGCCTCGCTGCCACAGGACGGACGCATTACCCACCTAGGATGGCCTTCATCTGCTTGATGAGGTCCGCCCATGAACCATCCGAACGCAACTGCCCAGGTTTTTCCCGGTGCGCCGATGAAGGTGCGCGGTATCGAGAAACGCTTCGGCGCGTTCACCGCGCTGGATAACGTTTCGCTGGATGTCGCCGCGGGTGAACTGGTGTGCCTGCTCGGGCCTTCCGGTTGCGGTAAGACCACCTTGCTGCGTTGCATCGCCGGCCTCGAACGCCAGGATCGCGGCGAGTTGTACCTGGGTGATCGGAACGTTTCCCTACTGGCACCGCAGGCTCGGGACTACGGCATCCTGTTTCAGTCCTACGCGCTGTTCCCCAACCTCACCGTCGAAGCCAACATTGCCTACGGCCTGGCCGGCAGCGGCCGCGAGGAAGTGCGCAAGCGTGTCGCGCAAATGCTCGAACTGGTGGGTCTGATCGGCAGTGAAAAGAAGTACCCAGGCCAATTGTCCGGCGGTCAGCAACAACGCGTGGCGCTGGCCCGGGCCCTGGCGCCGGCACCGTCGCTGTTGCTGCTGGACGAACCGATGTCGGCCCTCGACGCCCGGGTTCGCGAGCACCTGTGCACCGAGTTGCGCCAATTGCAGCGCAACCTCGGTATCACCACCTTGATGGTCACCCACAACCAGGACGAGGCCATGCTGATGGCCGACCGCATCGCCGTGATGAACAACGGCAAGGTCGAGCAGTACGCCACGCCGCAGGAAATCTACAACCGCCCGGCCACGCCGTTTGTTGCCGAGTTCGTCGGGCAGGGCAACTGGCTGCCGTTCCAGCGCAGCAGTGACAGTCACGCGCAGGTCGGCGGGATGAATGTGCGCCTGGCCGACAACTCCGGCAAAGCTGCGTCGGGCCGACTGTTCTGCCGCCCGGAGGCTATTAGCATCAACCCGCCGGTGCATGAAGAAAACCTGTTCCCAGCCAAGGTCCGCGAGATCACCTTTCTCGGCAATCGCTGCCGGATGAGTTTCGAGTTGAACCAACTGCCGGGCCATGCGCTGCTCGCCGAACTGGCGCCTGAAGCCATGCCACGCCTCGGCGCGCAGGACATCATGGTCGCCTTGCCGCCGCGCAGCTTGCAGGTATTTGCCTGATGAGCACGCCGATCGCCCTGCCGATACCGCACAAGCCGGTTCGACAGGCTTCCCGGGCTGAAATCGGTGACCGGCTGTTCGTGGTGGGTGGCAAGGTCTTGCTGCTGTGCCTGCTCAGCATCGCGGTGTTGATGCCGCTGCTGGCGATCTTCTGGCGCGGCTTCAGCAACGACGCGGGGCAGGGCGGTGGTCTGGTTGCCGCCCGCGAACTACTGACCAGCGCCAACTTCCACTGGTTGCTGGGCAACAGCTTGAAAGTCTCCCTCAGCGTGGCGGCCATTGTCGTGCCGCTGGCCTACCTGTTTGCCTACGCGCTGCAACGCACACTGATTCCCGGCAAGGCGATCTGGCGCGGCATGTCGCTGTTGCCATTGATGGCACCGTCGATGCTGCCCGGTATTGCGCTCGTGTACCTGTTCGGCAATCAGGGCCTGTTGCGCGGGCTGCTGCCGGACAACATTTACGGCTTCTGGGGCATTGTCCTCGGCGAAGTGATTTACACCTTTCCCCACGCCTTGATGATTCTGCTCTCGGCGTTGTCCTTGGCGGATGCGCGTTTGTTCGACGCCGCGTCGAGCATGGGCGCCAGTCCGGCCAAGGCGTTTCGCAGCATCACCTGGCCGGCGACCCGGCAAGCGGTGTTCGCCGCGTTCTGCCTGGTGTTCACCCTGACCATCACCGATTTCGGCGTGCCGGTGGTGGTCGGTGGCGACTACCAAGTACTGGCGCTGGAAGCCTACAAAGCGGTGGTTGGCCAGCAGCAATTCGGTCGCGGTGCGCTGATCGGCATGGTTCTGCTGCTGCCGGCGCTGTTCAGCTTTGGCGTCGATGCGTGGTTGCGCCGTCGTCACGGCGACGCCATGAGCGGTCGGGCACAAGTCTTTCAACCGGCGCCGTCGCGGCTGCGTGATGGTTGCTACCTGATCATCGTGTTGCTGATCTGCGCCGCGCTGCTGCTGGTGTTCGGCATGGCGGTGTACTCGTCGCTGGTGAAGTTCTGGCCGTACAACCTGTCGCTGTCGCTCAATCACTATCAGTTCGGCGACACCGCCGGTGGCGGCTGGCTGGCTTACGGCAACAGCGTGAAAATGGCCTTTTGCACAGCGTTGATCGGCAGCGGTTTGATTTTCACCGGTGCCTATCTGATGGAGAAAACCCGTGGCCAGCGCGGCTTGAACCTGGCGCTGCGGATGCTCAGCTTCGTGCCGATGGCGGTGCCGGGTTTGGTGCTGGGCCTGGGCTACGTATTTTTCTTCAACCTCACCGACAACCCGCTGCATGTGTTCTACGGGACCATGACCCTGCTGGTGGTGTGCACCATTGCGCACTATCTGACCACCGCACAAATGACCGCCACCACCGCATTGCGCCAGCTCGACGCCGAGTTCGAAGCCGCTGCGCTGTCGCTCAAGGCGCCGCTGTACCGCCATTACCTGCGCGTCACCGTGCCGATCTGCCTGCCGGCGCTGCTGGACATCGTGCGCTACCTGTTCGTCTCGGCGATGACCACGGTGTCGGCAGCGATTTTCCTCTATAGCCCCGACACCATCCTCGCGGCGGTGGCGGTGCTGAACATGGACGACGCCGGCAACGTCGGCGGCGCAGCGGCCATGTCGACCCTGATTCTGTTCACCTCGGCGGGCGTTTCCCTGCTCCTGGCCTGGGCGTCGCGCGGCTTGCTGCGCCGCTCCCAGGCCTGGCGGCAAAGCGCGCCCGGCAACTGATTTGCAATCCCGCAAACCTGAACTCAACTGCCGGTAAACAAAAGGAAAAAGACATGTTCAAGCCTATGGCCCTGGCCGCTGCTGTCCTCACCGCTTTCAGCCTGAACGCCTTCGCGGCGAAAACCGAGTTGACGGTCTACACCGCCCTCGAAGCCGAACAACTGAAGACCTACAAAGAAGCATTCGAAAAGGCTAATCCTGACGTCGAGATCAAGTGGGTGCGCGATTCCACCGGGATCATCACCGCCAAACTGCTGGCCGAAAAAGCCCGCCCGCAGGCTGACGTGGTCTGGGGCCTGGCGGCGTCCAGCCTGGCGATTCTCGATCAGCAAGGCATGCTGCAAAGCTACGCACCGAAGGACCTCGGCAAGATCGGCAGCAACTACCGCGACGCTGCCAACCCGCCAGCCTGGGTCGGCATGGACGTGTGGGCTGCAACCATTTGCTTCAACACCGTCGAAGCCGAGAAACAGGGCCTGAGCAAGCCGGTGAGCTGGCAGGACCTGACCAAGCCTGAATACAAGGGCAAGATCGTCATGCCGAACCCGGCGTCGTCCGGCACCGGTTTCCTCGACGTCAGCGCCTGGCTGCAAACCTTCGGCGAGCAGCAGGGCTGGCAGTACATGGACGCACTGCACCAGAACATCGGCCAGTACGTTCACTCCGGCTCCAAGCCGTGCAAGCTGGCGGCTGCCGGCGAGTTCCCGATTGGTATCTCCTTTGAATACCCGGCCGTGCAGTTGAAGCGCCAGGGCGCGCCGCTGGACATCGTCCTGCCGAAAGAAGGCCTGGGCTGGGAAATCGAAGCCACCGCCGTGATCAAAGGCACACCGCACGAAGACGCGGCGAAGAAACTCGCGGACTTCTCCGCAAGCCCCGCGGCGATGGAACTGTACAAAGAAAACTTCGCAGTCCTCGCCCAGCTTGGCATCGCCAAGCCGCAGACCGAACTGCCGGCCGACTATGAGCAACGCCTGATCAAGAACGACTTCGCCTGGGCCTCGAAAAACCGCGACGAAATCCTCAGCGAGTGGCGCAAGCGCTATGACGGCAAATCCGAGAAGGTGGTTGCCAAGTAATTCATCCGTTTGATCTGAGGGCCTCATCGCGGGCAAGCCTTGCTCCTACGAGTTTGTGTCGATCAATCATCCCGTGAATGACATCAATCCGTAGGAGCAAGGCTTGCCCGCGATAGCGATTTCGAATTCAGGAAAAATCCATGACTCACCACAGCGACATGCTGATCATCGGCGCCGGGATTCTCGGCCTTTCCCACGCCTATGCCGCGGCCAGGCGCGGGCTCAAGGTCAAGGTCTTCGAGCGCAGCGCCACGCCTTTGGGCGCCTCGGTACGCAACTTTGGCCAGGCGCTGGTCACCGGCCAGCCGCCGGGGCAGATGCTCGAACTGGCCAAGGCCAGCCGTGAAATCTGGGGCCAATGGGCGCAACGGGCAGGCTTGCAGCTCAAGCGCAACGGCTCGTATCTGTTTGCTCGCAGCGAAGCTGAGGAGCAACTGTTGGAAGCCTTCTGTGCCGGCCGCGCCATCGAACACGATTACCGCGTCGAGCTGCTGCGCGGCGCCGCATTGGGCGATGTGTACGACGGCCAGTTCCGTCATCATCGTGCGGCATTGCACGGTCTGGATGACCAGCAACTGTATTCGCGCGAAGCGATTCCAGCGTTGATCGACTACCTACGCCGCGACCTCGGCGTGGAGTTTCACTTTTCCACCCTGGTGCGCGACATCGAACCCGGTCGTGTGCACAGCACCGCCGGCAGCTTCACGGGAGAGCAGATCATCGTCTGCTCCGGCCACGATTATCAGACCCTGCTGGCCGAGCCGATCGCTGCGCTCAAGCCGCAGATCTGCCGTCTGCAAATGCTCCGCGCGCGGCCGCAAATAAACCTCAATCTGCAACATGCGCTGCTTACCGGTTTGAGCTGTGTGCATTACGGCGCCTTCGCCGATTTGCCGGAAGCTGCGCCAGTGCAGGCGCAGATTCTGCGTGAGGCGCCGCACTTGCACGAACACGGTATTCACTTGTTGATCAGTCCGACGCCGTACGGCGAACTGATCATCGGTGATTCTCACCATTACGGCAGCGACCCTTCACCGTTCAATTCTGAACAGGTCGATAACTGGCTGATCGAACTGGCCGAGCAAACACTGGGCTGCAAGGTGCAGGTGGTCGAGCGGTGGCAGGGTGTCTATGGCGCTCGTGGCGCGCAGCCATTTTCATTCCTGCAGGCCGCACCGGGCGTGCATGCCGCGCTGATGCATACGGGCGTCGGCATGAGCATCGGGCCGGCGATGGCTGAGCGCAATATCAGGACCTTGTTGGGAGAACACTGATGGGCCGCAACGAACAGGTGATCGCTGAAGTATTCGGCTGGTACGAGCGCTTCGGTGACAGCGACTACATCGGCGAGCCAGTGTCGCAGATCGAGCACATGTCCCAGGCCGCCGAACTGGCCATGGCCGAAGGTTTCGACGATGAAGTGGTGCTGGCCGCGTTCTTCCACGACATCGGGCATCTGTGTGCCGAGAACGCTCAGAGCATGGGCGGCTTTGGCGTGGTCAGCCATGAACGCCTCGGCGCCGATTACTTGCGCCGACTGGGCTTTGGCGAACGTATGGCGCGGCTGGTGGAATACCACGTTCAGGCCAAGCGTTACCTGACGTTCAAAGAGCCGGGCTATTACGAACGCTTGAGCGAGGCCAGTCGGCGCACACTGGACTATCAGGGCGGGGTAATGACGGCTGAAGAGGCACAGGCGTTTGAGCGCGATCCGTTGTGTGCGATCAGCCTGCGGATGCGCCAGTGGGATGAGCAGGCGAAAGAGCTGTGGGTGCCGGTGATTGATCTTGAGGTCTTGAAGGCGAAAGCCTACAGGTTATTGCGCAGCACCAGCATTGTGGCGCTCGACGTGTGCTGAGCTATCTCACGACCAATAGCGAAACGAGGCATGGACCGCCTTGATGCAAGGATTTAGGTTGGTCGTTTGAGAAGGAAGCGCATGGATGCGTTATGTGAACGTGATTGCTTGGGACAGTAGCGAAAGGGGAGCGGTGGACACCGTTCATTTTCAGTTTTATGCGGATGCGGTGCTGTATCGGGAAGAGACAATCCGTGACGCTGGGACTGATCTTCCAGCTCTTCGCAAGTTTGCCCAGGCTTTTTTAAAGCTCGGCTGGCACAAGACGGATGAAACTGAGCGCTATCTGCACATCCTCGCTGACAACCGCACGGGTGACGGCACGCCTGAGGCGGTGTGGATGTACTTCCGCGAAGGGGTGATAACAGTCTACAAAGCCGTTGCACGTGACCTTGATAACGACGGGATTCTGGAGTTGATCTTGAGTTCGGACGTGAACAATGACGGGCGGGCAGACAGAAAGGATCGAGGGCTTGTCAGGTTATTGGCCAAGGAGTTTTTGAAGTTTGGCTGGAAATAGATCATTCCAGCACTTTGCCCGCCAACACCTCTACCTGCTCCTGGCGTTCCGCCTGGCTCAACCGTGCATGAGGATTGAGCGAAGACCACTGCGGATGCGCGCGCGCCTTGGTCAGTGCCTCCGGCAGTTTGCCTTCGCGCCAGCTCTTGTCCTGCGGTGTGGCGACCTGGATGCTGTCCATCGCCGCGTGTCCGCGCAGGTTCATGGCCTGCACCAGTTGCCGCTGACGCAACGCCAACAAACGCAGCACGCTGTCGTCAACGGTCAGCTCGCGCTGGCCTTTGATTTTGCCCAGCAAGCGGCTGCCGTAGCCGCGCGCCGTTTGCAGGGCGCCCCCGGCGATCGCCCCGGCCAGTGCTGCGGCGCCGAGGGTCAGGCCGCCTACCAGCAAATCCACGCCGGCACCGGCCGCCGCGCCAGCGGCGATCCCGCCGCCGACGCGTACGCCCAGTTGCTTGAGGGTTTCAGGGTTGAACAAATCATCGCCCCAGCGGCCGTCCAGCAGCGGCAAGTCGTTGGTGGCGGCGTCCTGTGGGCGGAAGGCGTAGAGCTTGAGCAGCGCGTCGACGCAACGTTGTTCACGCTGGCGAACGGCTTTGCGCAGTTCGCCGATGGCCTGCTGTTCCTGTGCGGCATCGCTGACCACACTGCGTCGGCAGGCGGCGCAATCGATCAGCAGTTCGGCGATCAAGCGTGCCGCGCTTTGCTGGCGGGCTGCGCGTTGCGCCTGTTGGTCGATGATCAATCGCTCAAGCTGAGCGCGTGCGCTTTCCATCAGCAGCGCGAGGCTTTCATAGAGCCGGCGCTCGCCATCTTCGGGCGGCGCCACGCTGTCGAAACGCACCAGCGCATGCAGGCCCAAACGAGCCAGGGCTTCGCGCCAATCCGGCTCGCGGTGGTTGGCGCTGCTGACGAAATTCAGCACTGGCAGCAGCGGTTTTCCGCAACTGGCCAGCACTTCGAGTTCATCGCGGTACTTGGCCAACACCGGCTCGCGGGCGTCGATCACATAGAGGCCGGCGTCGGACGCCAGCAGTTGCCGCAGTACTTTGGCTTCCTGTTCGAAGCGCTGGCGCGCCTCGCTGCCGTCGAGGAAACGCGCCAGCCGCGCCGGGCCGTCGAGGCGTTCACCGGGGCGTTCCAGCCGCTCCAGATAATCGAGCAAGGCGATGGCGTCTTCCAGCCCCGGCGTGTCGTAAAGCTCAAGCAAGGCCTCGCCGTCCACTGACAACCGAGCGCCCTCGACATGCCGGGTGGTGCTCGGGCGATGGGAGACTTCGCCGAAACCGACGTCGCGGGTCAGGGTGCGCAGCAATGAGGTTTTACCGACGTTGGTGTGGCCGACCACGGCGAGCTTCAGCGGCGTCTTTTTTGAATCAGTCATGACCCGACTCCAGCCAGTTCATCGGCGCGCAGTCAGCGAACGGCAATGCCAACTGTTGCAGCGCGGTGTGCCAGTCGCCGAGGCGTTCAGCGTCGAGTGCCTGGCCGGGCGGCGCTTGCAGCAGCCAGATCCGGGTCGCGCTGGCGCTGCGGGCGAGTTCGGCGATCAGCGCCAGGCTGCCGCGATCCGGCGAGCGCCGAGGGTCGCAGGCAATGGCCAGGCGTTCCGGCGGGAAGCGGGTCAGTTGCTCCAGCAACTTTTGTCGGGATTCGCGGCTGTCGAGGATGCCTGCGTTCTTGACGTTCTTCGGCAGTTGCGGCGGCCATGGGCGCTGGTCGTCGAGTTCGATGGCCACCAGCAACGCGCCGTCGCTGTCCAGCGCGCTGGCGCCGACTTCGACCTGATGCAGGCGCTCAGGCGCGAGATCGTTGACGCCGAGGCGTTCGCTGCTCGGCATCAGTTGTTCACGCAACGGCGCGTAGCCGGGCAGGTTCAGGTCCAGATGCAACGCTGCACGCCCGGTTGTCCAGCGCCACAGGCAGAACAGCGCGAGCAGCAGGCGTGGCAATACGCCGTACACCAGCAACACGCCCACCAGCCATGCGGCCCAGGCTTGCCGGGCGCTTTCGATGTTCAATGCGGTGTCGCCGCTGGCGCGAATCATCTCCACGGTCGGCACGTTGAAGCCAAGCAGTGCCGGAAGAGCGCCAAGCGCCTGGGTCATGACCACGAACGTGTCGCCGCTGAGAATCGTGGTTTCCCAGACGAAACCGTAGCGCCGGGTGGCCATCAGCGTCAGCAGAATCGCCAGAGCGCTGAGCATTGCCAGCAGCCACAAACCGTTGACCAGCACGCCAAGCGCCCAGCGATTGAGCTTCTGCCGTTGCAGCAATAGCAGCAGGGCTGGCGCCAGTTGTGCGGCTTTGGCGTCGCGGGCGAGTTTTTCGCTGAGCCACAACCATAAGCGTCCGAGCGTGGCGCTGTAATCGCCAGCGAATATCAGGCCGCAAGCCCAGCTCAGCAGCAGAATCAGGTTCAACCCGAGCAGACTGCCGAGGGCCCAGAACACGTTGACCGGTGTCTGGCCGTCGTTCAACGCGGCAAATGCCAACCCGGCACCGCTGACGATCGCCAATACGGCCAGAATGATCAGCGCCAGTCGCGCCCCTTGCAGCCAATGGCGCAGCGCGCCGGTCAAGCCATCGCGTTCGGCCAGCCACAGGGCGCGGGCCTCGATGCGGGTCGGCAGGTCGCCGCCCGCGCTTCGGGCCAGACGGTTGGCTTCCTGATCTTCCAGTGGGCCTGCATGTTCCTCGCGCAGGCGGATGGTTTCGGTCAGCCAAAGTGTTTGCAGTGTGGTCAGTTCAGTCACGCGGCATCCCGTCGCTCAAATGAACGCTGAGCATAACCGCTGTGGCGCTTATCGGGGTAAGCGAGGCTCTGGTATCCTCGCCGACATGAAAAAAACTCTCCCTCTCAGCCTGATCGCAGCCCTCGGTGAAAACCGTGTGATCGGCGTCGACAACAGCATGCCCTGGCACTTGCCGGGGGATTTCAAATACTTCAAGGCCACTACGCTGGGCAAGCCGATCATCATGGGGCGCAAGACCTGGGATTCGCTCGGTCGCCCGCTGCCGGGCCGGCTGAACATCGTGGTCAGCCGTCAGACCGACCTGCAACTTGAAGGCGCGGAGGTCTATCCATCGCTGGAAGCCGCGGTGATTCGGGCGCAGGAATGGGCGCTGGAGCAGGGCGTCGATGAGCTGATGCTGATTGGCGGCGCGCAGTTGTATGCGCAAGGCCTGGCACAGGCCGATCGGCTATACCTGACTCGCGTGGCGCTGAGCCCCGAGGGCGATGCATGGTTTCCGGAGTTTGATCTGGAACAGTGGACACTGGTGTCGAATGTCCCGAATCCGGCGGAAGGTGATAAGCCGGCGTACAGCTTCGAGGTTTGGGAGCGAACCTAAAAGCATCGTCGGAACGCCGCCCGGAGCAAGCCTAGCTCCTACAGGGTTGTGGCGAATCACATCAGGTGATCGACATCGGTCCCGTAGGAGCAAGGCTTGCCTGCGATAGCGATCTATCAGGCGGTAGGTGGTTTAAGCCTGGGCCAGTTCCTCATGCTCATCCGCATCCAGCAGTTCTTTGTCGGTCTGCTGCATGATCTGGCTGGTAATCGCACCGGCAGTCATCGAACCACTGACGTTCAATGCCGTGCGGCCCATGTCGATCAGCGGTTCAACCGAGATCAGCAGCGCCACCAGTGACACCGGCAAACCCATGGCCGGCAGCACGATCAGCGCAGCGAAGGTTGCGCCGCCGCCGACACCGGCAACCCCTGCCGAACTCAAGGTCACAATCGCTACCAGTGTCGCGATCCACAACGGGTCCAGCGGGTTGATGCCCACCGTCGGCGCCACCATGACCGCCAACATCGCAGGGTAAAGACCGGCACAACCGTTCTGACCAATAGTCGCGCCGAACGAGGCGGCGAAGCTGGCGATCGATTGTGGAATACCCAGACGGCGGGTTTGCGCTTCGATGCTCAGCGGAATGCTCGCGGCGCTGGAGCGGCTGGTGAAAGCGAAGGTCAGCACCGGCCAGACTTTGCGGAAGAAGCGCAACGGGTTGATCCCGGCCAGCGACACCAGCAGACCGTGAACCACGAACATCAGGCCTAGGCCGATGTACGACACCACGACGAAACTGCCGAGCTTGATGATGTCTTGCAGGTTGGAACCGGCGACCACTTTGGTCATCAGCGCCAGTACGCCGTACGGGGTCAGTTTCATCACCAGACGCACCAGACGCATCACCCAGGCTTGCAGGGTGTCGATGGCGTTGAGCACTTTCTGACCTTTTTCGACGTCATCCTTGAGCAGTTGCAGCGCCGCGACCCCAAGGAATGCAGCGAAGATCACCACGCTGATGATCGAGGTCGGTTTGGCCCGGGCCAGATCGGCAAACGGGTTCTGCGGGATGAACGACAACAGCAACTGCGGGACATTCAGGTCGGCGACCTTGCCCGCGTAGTCGGTCTGGATGGTTTGCAGGCGAGCCATTTCCTGGGTGCCGGCGACCAGGCCTTCAGCCGTCAGGCCGAACAGGTTGGTCAGGCCGATGCCGATCAGCGCCGCAATGGCGGTGGTGAACAGCAGGGTGCCGATGGTCAGGAAGCTGATCTTGCCCAGCGACGACGCATTGTGCAGACGGGCGACGGCGCTGAGGATCGAGGCGAATACCAGCGGGATTACGATCATTTGCAGCAACTGCACATAACCGTTACCGACCAGATCGAACCAGCCGATCGAGGCCTTCAGCACCGGGTTGCCGGCGCCGTAAACCGTATGCAGGGCAACACCGAACACCACGCCCAACACCAGAGCGACCAGGACTTTTTTCGCCAGGCTCCAGGTGGTGTGACGGGTTTGTGCCAGGCCGAACAGCAAGGCGAGGAACACCAGCAGATTGAGGATCAGCGGCAGATTCATTGAGGCTCCAAAAAGACTTGTGCCAATCGCGTTCCGGGGCGATTGCGAACCGGGAAGCCTAACAGCTTGATATCTAATGAATTAATATCTAAAACGCATGGTTACTGTGGTTTTTGGAATAAGCCGATGGCGCTGTGGCGAAACCGGCGAGGCTGACCGGAGGATATTCAGTAAAACCGGGTTTTGTTCATTCGTAATAGTGTTTCAACTTGTGACGGCTAAAGGCGTTCTGCCATACTCGCGGCCGTTTGCGCCCCGGCCTGTTTTCAGTGCCGGGCTTGGATTTCTGCTGTACGTAATGGACTACGTTGTGAGCTATCTCTCGATTGAATTCGGTTTGTGTTTCATCCTTTTTTTCCTCGTCTACTGGTCTGTGTGCTGGAGTACGCGTCTACAGAACGTACTGTTGCTGGCCGCCAGTTACGCGATCCTCGCCAGTTTCAGTCTGGACTTCCTCTACATCCTGCTGGGCTACACCGCACTGGTGTACCTGCTCGGGTTGCTGAGTGAACGTTTTCCGGGGCGCTCATTCGTCAACGGGTTGATGTTGTTACTGGTGCTCGGCTGCTTTTACCTGTTCAAGTACCAGGACTTCTTTACCAGTACGGTGCAAAGCGCCTTCGCTCAGCTAGGGCTTGAAGTCTCGCTGCCGCTGCTGGAAGTGTTGCTGCCGGTCGGACTGTCGTTTTACACCTTTCACTCGGTCAGCTACCTGGTGTCGATCAACCGTGGCGAGCTAAAACCAGGTTCACCTTTTGACCTGGCGTTGTACCTGGCGTTTTTCCCGAGCCTGATCGCCGGTCCCGTGAACCGGGCCACCGACATGCTGCCGCAGATTCGCCCAACGCAAGCCCGGCAGGTGCTGGAACCGCAGCGGGCGTTGGGGCTGATTGCGCTGGCGGTGGTCAAGCTGTTCTTCCTCAGCTCCTGGCTGGCCAACGAATGGGTCGACCCGGTGTTCGAGTCGTCCGTCAGCTTTTCGGCCGAGCAGATCTTGCGCAGCGTTTACGGTTATTCGTTCCTGATTTACTTCAACTTCAGCGGCTACACCGACCTGGTGACGGGCATTGCCTTGTTGCTGGGTTTCCGTTTGCCGCTGAACTTCAACTTCCCGTACACCGCACGTAACCTCAAGGAATTCTGGGGGCGCTGGCACATCAGTCTGTCGACGTTTATCCGTGACTACGTGTACATCCCGCTCGGTGGCAATCGCCGTGGGGTCTGGCGCGGCAATCTGAACATGCTGCTGGCCATGCTGATTTCCGGGCTGTGGCACGGCGCAAGTGTGAATTTCATCATCTGGGGTGCACTGCATGGCGTGGGACTGGCGCTGTACAAACTCTTCAGTCACTGGCTGCCGGAGCGTCCGACCTGGCTGGGGGCCGATCTGCTGGCGCGGTTGTTGACCTTCCACTATGTGGCTTTTGCCTGGATCTTCTTCCGTTGTGCATCCCTTGGGGATGCCATCGAGATGCTCGGCGGTCTGGGCGGGATGTCGCGGGCGGGGCTGGTCAGTAATGGTCTTTCATTGTTGGGCTGCCTGCTGTTCGTGGCGATCTATCCACAGATTGTGGCGCTGACGCGTCGGTTGTTCGACGCCACTGTGCGATTGCCATGGCTGCTGTATCCAGTGCCGTTGGGGCTGTTCATTTGCGTGGTTATCTTTGCTTCTCCATCGGGCGTACCGGGGTTTATCTATGCCAGTTTCTAACGCATCGCCACTGTCCACGAACCTGAGCGGCGCACTCAAAGTGCTGTATGCGATCCTCGTCATCAGCGCGCTGCTGTTTTGGTTCAACCAGGACTCGATTCGTCTGTACTGTCAGCAGAAGTATCACGATGGCTGCGAGATTCCCGGCCTGGCGCAGAATCCGCAGTGGCGTTTCGGAGCTCAGTTGAACCAGACGCTGGCGGATGTGCGGTCAGGTTTCATCGCCCGGCTTGAGGGCCTGGATGACGTCAAACTGATCGATCAGGCTCAAGCAGCAGTAAATGAAGAGGAACCGCTTGGCGAGACGCTCGCGCCATTGCCGACACTCGAACAGGCAGCGAAATCGGTAGAAGTTCCGCCCCAGGTCGTGACTGATCCTGCGGTGAAGCCTGCGCCGCCCATTGACGGCGCGCCGGTCACTCCGCTGATGGCGACGCTGGCGCTCGGTGACGAGGTGCTTTTTGTCGGTGACTCGCTGATGCAAGGAGTCGCCCCGCATATGGCGAACACCCTGCTCAAGCGTTACAAGGTCAAGAGCATCAACCTGAGCCGGCAGAGTACCGGGCTGGCCTACCCGAGCTTTTTCAACTGGCCGAAGACCGTCGAAAGCACCTTGCAGGGCCACCCGAAGATTCGCCTGATGGTGATGTTCCTCGGCCCCAACGATCCCTGGGACATGCCCGACGGCAAGCACAAACCGTTCTTGCGCTTCAAGACCCCCGAATGGGAAGTGGCCTATCGTCAGCGTATCGACTCCATTCTCGACTCTGCCCGCGCACACCAGGTACAGGTGATCTGGGTCGGCCCGCCAAACATGGAGAAGGCCAAGCTGTCGACGGCCATGGCCTACCTGAACGGGCTCTACAAAAGCCAGCTTGCGGCCTACCATCAGCACTTTGTGTCGGCCAACGAGATTCTGGGCTATCAAACCGATGAGTTCTCCTATTACCTGACGGTCGACGGTAGTCGGAAGGTCAAGACCCGGGTCGATGACGGTATCCATTTCACACCGACCGGGCAAAGGCTGATCGCCGAACGCGTGTTGTCGCTGATCAACTTTCCCAGCCAACAATTGACGGAGCACTGATATGCGGCGACTGCACGGCATTGCGCTGTTGTTGAGCATTACTCTGCTGAGCAGTTGCAGCCCCACGACCGAGGTCCAGGCCACACCGGCGTCTGCGCCGAAAAAAACTGGCTACACCTCGAAGAACGTCGTGCCGGTGGGGGGCGGCGATCCGAACCTGGCGGCACTGGCGCGCAAGTTCAATACGGCGGATCGCACGCCGATCAGCATTGTGCAGTTGGGCGACTCCCACACAGCGGCCGATCTGTTCAGTGGTGAGGTGCGGCGGTTGTTGCAGGCCCAGTACGGTGATGGCGGGATAGGGTTTGTCGCCGCAACGCCTGTGCCGGGCACGCGCTATGAACGGGTCATCCTCACCGCCGCCAATCGTCAGTGGTCGCTGGTCTCGGCGCGTAATCAACAAAGTACTCAGTTCCCACTGGGCGGTTACTTGTCGTTACCGATGACCCCGGGGGCCAAGGTGCAGATCGCCGAGCGCGAAGGCAGTCTCCAGCAGTACCGGATTTCAGCGCTCTATCAGGCGTCTGCCAACAGCAGCCTCAAGGCCCAGACCAATCTCACTCAGGCCACTCGCATGCTTGCGGCCACGGGCGGGCAGTGGCGCTTCAGCCCGCCGTTCAACAACGTGACGCTGCCAGTGGAAATGAGTGTCACCCATACCGAGGGACTGGCCCTGGGTGGCTGGAATATCCTCGGGCAGAAGAGCTCCGGGGTGATTTATTCGGCGCTGGGCATCAACGGTGCCCGGCTGGACGTGCTGGACAAGTGGCAGGCCGATTGGCCGGACACACTCAAGGCGTTGCGCCCGGACATGGTTATCCTGGCCTACGGCACCAACGAGGCCTTTGACGACGACCTGGATCTGGATAAATACCGGAGCCAGTTGCAGGACAAAATCACCCTGTTGCGTAAAACCTTGCCCAAGGCCGTGATTCTGCTGGTCGGTGCGCCGGACTCCATCAAACACCGTGGCGCGAGTGCCTGCGCTTCCGCGCAGCCGCAGCCCTTGCGACAGCTTATCCAGATCCAGAAAGCCGTGGCGCAGCGCAATCGCGTGCTGTTCTGGGACTGGCAGGCCTTCATGGGCGGTGATTGCTCTATCAGCCGGTGGCAGGCCAATGAGCTGGCCCGCAATGATCTGGTGCACCTGACCGCGGATGGTTATCGCAAGAGCGCCGAGGGACTGTATCGCTTCCTGCGGGAGCAGTTGGGCGAGCGCATGCCGTGAGCCTTGCTGAGGCTGCACAGCTTTAGGCGCCCACAGAGGCTTCTGAAACGCAAAAAAATGCCCCGCACTTGGCGGGGCATTTTTGTGTTCAACGGTTAAGCATTACAGCCCGTCGAGCATCGCTTTGTTACGTACAGCGCCCTTGTCGGCGCTGGTCGCCAGCAAGGCGTAGGCTTTCAGTGCGGTGGTCACCTTACGTGGACGCACTTCAACCGGTTTCCAGCCTTTCTTGTCTTGCTCCACGCGGCGCGCAGCCAACTCTTCGTCGCTGACCAACAGGTTGATCGAGCGGTTCGGAATGTCGATCAGTACCTTGTCGCCGTCCCGTACCAGGCCAATTGCACCGCCGGCAGCGGCTTCTGGGGACGCGTGACCGATGGACAGGCCCGAGGTGCCGCCGGAGAAGCGGCCGTCGGTGAGCAAGGCGCAGGCTTTGCCCAGGCCCTTGGATTTCAGGTAGGACGTCGGGTAGAGCATTTCCTGCATGCCCGGGCCGCCTTTCGGACCTTCGTAGCGAATGATGACGATATCGCCTTCTTTCACTTCATCGGCGAGGATGCCGCGCACGGCGCTGTCCTGGCTTTCGAAGATCTTCGCGTTGCCTTCGAAGACGTGGATCGACTCGTCGACGCCAGCGGTTTTCACCACGCAACCGTCGAGGGCGATGTTGCCGTAAAGCACGGCCAGGCCGCCTTCTTGCGAATAGGCGTGTTCGACACTGCGGATGCAGCCGTTTTCACGGTCGTCGTCGAGGGTTTCCCAACGGGTCGACTGGCTGAACGCGGTCTGGGTCGGGATACCCGCAGGCCCGGCCTTGAAGAAGTGGTGCACCGCTTCGTCAGTGGTTTGGGTAATGTCCCACTTGGCGATAGCGTCGCGCATGGTCTTGCTGTGCACGGTCGGCAGGTCGGTGTGCAGCAAGCCGCCACGGGCAAGGGAACCGAGGATGCTGAAGATCCCGCCGGCGCGGTGCACGTCTTCCATGTGGTACTTCTGGATGTTTGGCGCGACTTTGCACAGTTGCGGAACGTGGCGGGAAAGACGGTCGATGTCGCGCAGGTCGAAATCGATCTCGGCTTCCTGGGCGGCGGCCAGCAAGTGCAGGATGGTGTTGGTCGAACCGCCCATGGCGATGTCCAGCGTCATGGCGTTTTCGAACGCCTTGAAGTTGGCGATGTTGCGTGGCAACACCGACTCATCGTTCTCGCCGTAGTAGCGTTTGCACAGTTCGACGATGGTGCGGCCGGCTTGCAGGAACAGTTGTTCACGGTCGCTGTGGGTGGCCAGTGTCGAACCGTTACCCGGCAGTGCCAGGCCGAGGGCTTCGGTCAGGCAGTTCATCGAGTTGGCGGTGAACATGCCGGAGCACGAACCACAGGTCGGGCAGGCGCTGCGCTCGTACTCGGCGACTTTCTCGTCAGAGGCGCTGGAGTCGGCGGCGATAACCATGGCGTCGACCAGGTCGAGGCCGTGGCTGGCGAGTTTGGTTTTGCCGGCTTCCATCGGGCCGCCGGAGACGAAGATCACCGGGATGTTCAGGCGCAGGGCGGCCATCAGCATGCCAGGGGTGATCTTGTCGCAGTTGGAGATGCACACGATGGCGTCGGCGCAGTGGGCGTTGACCATGTACTCGACGGAGTCGGCGATGATCTCGCGGCTCGGCAGCGAATACAGCATGCCGTCATGGCCCATGGCGATGCCGTCATCGACCGCGATGGTATTGAATTCCTTGGCGACGCCGCCAGCACGCTCGATCTCGCGGGCGACCAGTTGGCCGAGGTCCTTGAGGTGGACGTGGCCTGGCACGAATTGGGTGAACGAGTTGGCAATGGCGATGATCGGCTTTTTGAAGTCGTCATCTTTCATCCCCGTGGCGCGCCACAGTGCGCGGGCGCCGGCCATGTTGCGGCCATGGGTGGATGTTTTCGAACGGTAATCAGGCATGGAGCACTCCGGGCGGCTAAGCAGGTATCAAAAGGGGAGTGAGCTTCTATTGACCTTGGGAACACTCAGAAATGGCCGTGTGTCCGAAAGTTGCCACTCGCGTCGCGGGATCGCCGCTTGCTTGGGCCTCGAGCTCATAAACCCGCCGGGGGATGACTGGCGATGAATCGTTCGATTCTACACCGCTGGCGGCTGGAGGGAACGGGGCAATACTCAGGGCCGGCGGCTTTGTTTAGACTGGCGACCTTTTGCCCTTCCCCCACTCCAAAGGAACTGGAATGCCCGGTCTCAATCGTTTTCTTGGGTTTTACCTGCTGATCGGCCTGATCCAGGGAATCGTATTCTTCTACTCCGACCAGCTCTATCGCGTGAGCGAAACGCTGTTTTTTGTCACCTGCACCGTGGTCCTGGTGGGCGGGACAACGTTGCAGTTGCTCGGGGAGAAAGTCCGACAGTGGCGCTCTCTGCTGCCTACGCTGGCGTTCACCCTGCTGATGGGCGGTATGACACTGTGGGTCTGCTACGGCCCCGAGCATGTCGTCAGCAGCCGCTGGGCGATCAACTCCTGGTTCATCAGCCTGGTGTTGTTGAGCTATGTCTGCGCCAGCTTCCTGTTCGCCTGGCCCGCCGTCAAAGGGCAGCGCTGGCGCTATGAAGACTTGTTTCAGCAAGCCTGGAACAGTGTGTTCATCGTGCTGTACGCGCTGATTCTGGTGGGATTGTTCATGTTGTTGCTCAAGCTTTGGAGCCGACTGTTCCTGATGTTGGGCATCGAATTTTTCGAGCGCCACTTCTGGAGCCAGGTGTTCCTGTGCTTCAGCCTGCCGCTGGTGTTTGCGCTAGGCATGTACTTGGCGGCGCGCAGCGAGAAAGTCATCGGCCAGATGCGCGGCATGTTGTTCAGTGCCTGTGGATTGCTGTTGCCGTTGATTGCACTGATCAGTGTGCTGTTTACCCTGACCTTGCCTTTCACCGGACTTGATCGGATTTGGGCCACGGGCTACTCCACCCCGATTTTGCTGGTGTTGGCCGGCGCTCAACTGTTCTTGCTCAATGGCGTTTTCCAGCAGGGCGTCCAAACTCGGCCGTACCCCAAATGGTTGACGCACTTTATCGAGTTGAGCCTTTTGTGCCTGCCGGTTCTCGCCGCCTTGGCGTTTTACTCAAGCTGGCTGCGGGTCGAGCAATATGCCTTGTCGCCGCAACGTTTCGTCGCGCTGGCGCTTGCCTTGCTGTGTGGCTTGTACGGCCTGGCGGCGGTGTGGGCGGTGGCCTTGCGCTCGCCGGCCTGGCTGGGCAACTTGCGCGTGACCAACCCGGCACTGGCGTTGCTGTTTTGTGTGCTGTTGGTGTTGATCAATACGCCGCTGCTCAACCCTGTACAGCTCAGCGTTGACGATCAGGTGCGGCGCTTGCTCGATGGGCGCACCAAGGCTGAGGCGTTTGATGCGCACTACCTGCGGTTTGGCCTGGAGAAGGCCGGTGAAGAGGCGTATGCCAAGCTGCAAGTTGATCTGGATCAGGAGCGCATTCTTGATCCGGACGCACGCCGCGCGTTGCGCGAGAGGATGGACGACACATCACTGAGTTTCAGTGAGCAGTATGCAAAGGAGCGGGCCCGACGACCCAAGCCCGAACTGGAATGGATCGGCCCCAAGCCCAAAGGCAGTGAGCAGTTTGCCGAGATCAGTCTGAACACCGATTCGCCTTGCGAGCCCGGCTGCGTGCTATGGGCGGTCGACCTCGACCAGGACGGCCAGAACGAGGTGTTGGTGGTGCCCCGCACCAGTTTCCGCCACGATTTCAAACCACCGCGCATTTATGCCCTGGACGGGAAAGGCGAGTGGGACGATCGCGGCCCTCTGGTGTGGACGCAACTCCCCGACGGAAATGTTGACACCGAGACGCTGATTAACGATATCCGCGAAGGCAGGATTTCGTTGGTCAAGCCGCGTTACAGACAATTGCAGTCCAGCGATATGCTGCTCACGCCAGTGATTCGAGAGCCTTAGCGGCGGCCTGTTCGGTGATTGGTCAGTAATCCCCATAGGCTGAGCCCAATGAAACTGAAGGCGATGGTCATGAGTAGATGATCGCCAGCCTGGGCCAATGCCGCACTGCTGACGGCGGCCGTGAGGAACATAATGCTGTTGCCCGCCGAGGCTGCCGTGCCGGCGCTGCTGGAAAACAGCAGCATCGCCGCAGAAATCGCGGCGGGTCGAACCAGGGTGACGGCGAGGGCGCTGATGAGCATCGGGATCAGCAGAGTCACGGTGGTGATGACATCAAAGCTGAGGATCAGCGTCAGCAGCACACCCGCGACGCAAAGCAATCCGAGGCCGATATTGATTTGCCGGGACAGCGCGATGCGTTTTTGCAGATACGAGGCCGCCACACCGCCAAGCAGATAAGCCACGCCGTACACCATCAGCACCAGTGCGTACTGGTATTCGGACAGTTTCAGCGCATCCATGAAAATCAATGGCGTCACGCTGATCAGCGCGAAGTAGCAGGCGAATACCAGCGCGGCGATCCACCAGTAGCGCAGGAAGTCTCCATTACGTATGACGGCTTTCAGCGTGCCGATGATCGATGAGGGCTCGCGGTGCGGGCTGGCGGACTTGGAGGGCAGGATGCAGAACGCATGGATCAACATACCCAGCGCCATCGCGGCGAACCCGTAGAAGCTACCTTGCCAGTCGAATGTGGTTTGCAGCCATGAGCCGATCAGCGGCGAGAGTGCGACGAACGAACCGCTCAAGGTCATGTAATAGAGGCGCACGCGGGCACGGTCTTGTTCGTCGAACAGGTCCTCCACCAGCGCGTGGCCCAGGACGAAGAAACCACAGCCTATGGCTTGGACACCGCGAAACAGTAGGAAGGCCAGGTAGTTGGGGGCCAGTGCACAACCAATAGCGCCGAGGATCGACAGGGTAATGCAGCCGATCAGGACTTCCTTGCGGCCCCATTTATCCGATAGCGGACCGGCGATCAGTTGGGAGATCGAGAAGACGAGCGTGAACAAGCTGATGGAGAGTGCGACTTCTGCCGTTGGCGTATCGAACCTGGAACCCAGGGCAGGAAAAGAAGGCAGCAGGATGTTGATCGGGAAAAAGCTGATCAAGGAAATGCAGGTGATGAGGATGAAACGGGAGAGTTGTTGGCGCTTTACGTCGCCACTGATTGAGGGTGAACAGCTGGACTCAGACATTGTTTTTGTTTTCCGGAGTAAATCCAGAAACCGATACTAGTCTGCGAAAAATGGAATTCAATCAAAAGTAACGTAGGAGGCTTCCCGTAGTAATGCGGGCCGTCGCTGTGGAACGGGCAAACCCGTTCCTACAGCGAGTTCAGCCATCAGCTGTTAGGCAGCAGTCGGCAAGTAATGCTCTTGATATACCGCGTCTCGGCAATCGCCGGGTGCACCGGGTGATCAGGACCCTGACCGCCACGTTCCAGCAGCTGGATGTTGCGGTCCAGGTGACGGGCGCTGGTCAGCAGGATGTTCTGCAGATCGTCTTCAGGCAGGTGCATCGAGCATGAAGCGCTGACCAGGATGCCGTCCTTGTTGAGCAGGCGCATGGCTTGCTCGTTCAGGCGACGGTAGGCGCCTTCGCCGTTCTTCATGTCTTTCTTGCGTTTGATGAACGCTGGCGGGTCGGCCACGATGACGTCGAATCGTTCTTCGCTGGCTTTCAGCTCTTTCAGGGCTTCGAACACGTCGCCTTCGATGCAGGTCATTTTGTCGGCGAAACCGTTCAGTGCGGCGTTACGCTCGACACCGTCGAGGGCGAAGGCCGAAGCGTCGACGCAGAACACTTCACTGGCACCGAAAGCGGCAGCTTGCACGCCCCAGCCGCCGATGTAGCTGTACAGGTCCAGCACGCGTTTACCTTTGGCATAAGGTGCCAGGCGCGCGCGGTTCATGCGGTGGTCGTAGAACCAGCCGGTTTTCTGTCCCTGGATGACCGGTGCTTCGAACTTCACGCCGTTCTCTTCCAGGGCAACCCACTCCGGCACCAGGCCGAACACGGTTTCGACGTAGCGGTTGAGGCCTTCGGCGTCACGGGCCGCGGAGTCATTCTTGAACAGGATGCCGCTTGGCTTGAGCACTTGGGTCAGTGCCGCGATCACGTCTTCTTTATGAGCTTCCATGGTCGCCGAAGCGATCTGCACCACCAGGATGTCGCCGAAACGGTCGACTACCAGGCCCGGCAGCAGGTCGGAGTCGCCGTAGACCAGGCGGTAGAACGGCTTGTCGAACAGGCGCTCGCGCAGGGACAGCGCAACGTTGAGGCGGTGCACCAGCAGCGACTTGTCGAGCGGCAACTTGATGTCGCGCGACAGCAGGCGAGCGCAGATCAGGTTGTTCGGGCTCATGGCGACGATGCCCAGCGGCTTGCCGCCAGCAGCTTCGAGAATCGCTTGATCGCCAGCCTTGAAGCCGTGCAGCGGGGTGGCGGCTACGTCGATTTCGTTACTGTAGACCCACAGGTGGCCGGCGCGCAGGCGACGGTCGGCGTTGGCTTTGAGGCGCAAGCTTGGCAGGGACATGACGTCGCTCCAGGTGAAAAAAAAGAGCGGGATTATAGCGCTAGATGGGAGGCGCAGCGCGGTTGTTTCTGGGCGTTGCGTCGGACAGATCGCCCATGTGGCGGATTTTTTCCGCTAGAATCGCCCCTTGGCCCAGAGTGAGTACGTATGTCCCAAGAGCTATCTTCCGAACAGATTCAACAGGCCCTGCAAGGCATCAGCGTGCCGCCTCAGCCGCAAATCATGGTGGATTTGCAGATGGAGCAGTACATGCCGGACCCGGACCTGGAAGTGATCGCGAAGTTGATCTCCCAAGATCCGGGCCTCTCTGGCGCTTTGTTGAAGATCGTCAATTCGCCGTATTACGGGCTGAGCAACAAGATCGCCTCGATCCAGCGCGCGGTGAACCTGCTGGGCAGTCGCTCGGTCATCAATCTGATCAATGCGCAGTCGATCAAGGGCGAGATGAATGACGACACCATCGTCACCTTGAACCGGTTCTGGGACACCGCCCAGGACGTGGCGATGACCAGCCTGAGCCTGGCCAAGCGCATTGGTTCGCAGGCTGTGGACGAGGCTTATGCGTTAGGCCTGTTCCACGATTGTGGTGTGCCGTTGATGCTCAAGCGCTTCCCCAACTATATGTCGGTGCTGGAAGAAGCCTACGCCAGTGCCAACGCCGAGTGTCGCGTGGTTGATACCGAGAACCGCGTACTCAACACCAACCACGCCGTGGTCGGTTACTACACCGCGAAGTCCTGGCGCCTGCCGGAGCATGTGACCGACGCTATCGCCAATCACCACAATGCGCTGGCGATTTTCAGCGACGAATCATCCCGTAACAGCCAGTTGAAAAACTTGCTGGCGATCCTGAAGATGGCGGAACACATTTGCGCGTCGTATCGGGTGTTGGGCAATCAGACCGAAGACCACGAGTGGGATAGCATCGGGCACTTGGTGCTCGATTATGTCGGCCTCTCGGACTACGACTTCGAAAACCTCAAACAGACGATTCGCGAGCTTGGCGCTCATCATTGAGTGTCGGTTTTCAGCTGATCCGGGAACACCATGCCTGAGCTGCCAGAAGTCGAAACCACCCGTCGCGGTATTGCCCCGTTCCTTGAAGGGCAGCGCGTCAGTCGCGTGATCGTGCGTGATCGGCGTCTGCGCTGGCCGATCCCCGAGGACCTCGATGTGCGGCTGTCCGGGCAGCGCATCGTGTTGGTGGAGCGACGCGCCAAGTATTTGCTGATCAACGCCGAAGTCGGCACGTTGATCAGTCATTTGGGCATGTCGGGGAATTTGCGTCTGGTGGAAGTCGGCTTGCCGGCGCTCAAGCACGAGCATGTGGACATCGAACTCGAATCCGGCCTGGCGCTGCGCTACACCGACCCGCGACGTTTTGGCGCGATGCTCTGGAGCCTCGATCCGCTGAATCACGAATTGCTGGTTCGTCTGGGGCCGGAGCCGCTGACGGATCTGTTCGATGGCGAGCGGCTATTCCAGCTGTCACGCGGGCGTTCGATGGCGGTCAAGCCGTTCATCATGGACAACGCCGTGGTGGTCGGGGTTGGCAACATTTATGCGACCGAAGCACTGTTTGCTGCCGGGATCGACCCGCGCCGCGAGGCCAAGGGGATTTCCCGGGCGCGCTATCTGAAGCTGGCGATCGAGATCAAACGCATTCTGGCCGCCGCTATCGAACGCGGCGGCACCACGCTGCGCGACTTCATTGGCGGTGACGGCCAGCCGGGGTATTTCCAGCAAGAGTTGTTCGTGTACGGCCGTGGCGGTGAGCAGTGCAAGGTCTGTGGTAGCGAATTGCGGGAAGTTCGCCTCGGGCAGCGCGCCAGCGTCTTTTGCCCGCGTTGTCAGAGCTGAGAATTCCTACGGTCTATAGTTAGTGGTCTGACTGCCTAGCCGAAGGACCGTGCCATGAGATCGATTCGAACCCTTGCTGCCGCGCTGCTGTTGAGCATCGGCTTATCTGCCCAGGCGTCCGACGGCGGCAGCGGCGACCCCAGTTACAGCATCCATAACCCACCGGCCTACGCGATGATCGGCGATCTGCTGATCGCCCGCCCGTTGCTGGTCGCGGCGACGGTGATCGGTGCCGGGGTGTTTATTGTGTCCTTGCCGTTTACCGCGCTGGGCGGCGGGGTAGGCGATGCGGGGCAGGCGCTGGTGGTCGATCCGGCGAAAGCGGCGTTCGTCCGTTGCCTGGGGTGTATCGGGGAGGGGTTTGAGCAGCAGCAGTAGCTTTAAAAGCATCGCGGGCAAGCCTTGCTCCTACGGGATTTCACCGACCTGTAGGAGCAAGGCTTGCCCGCGAAGGCGTCGGAACTGACACCAAAATACTCAAGCCTTGCCGGTAAGCTTGCGGTACTTCTCCATCAACTGCTCTTGAGTTTCTGGATGCGCTTCGTCCAGCGGAATGCAATCCACCGGGCAAACCTGCTGGCACTGTGGTTCGTCGTAGTGGCCGACGCACTGGGTGCAGAGGTTCGGGTCGATCACATAGATCTCTTCGCCCTGGGAGATGGCGGCGTTCGGGCACTCGGGTTCGCAGACGTCGCAGTTGATGCAATCGTCGGTGATGATCAGGGACATTGGGACTCCTGCCGGGGTGTTCTGCCCAGGCATCTGAAAACTGATGCGTACAATTGTGCCGCATCGGCGCCCGCAGTGCACGCAGGCGCGATGGACTGCAAGAGATAGCAGTCTGTGGCAGCGCCTACTTCTTGAAGCGCAGGGTCAGCGCGTCGGCCACGACAGGGTGGACGAACTTGGTGATATCGCCCCCCAAGGCAGCAATTTCACGGACCAGCGTCGAAGAAATGAACGAATAACGCTCGGACGGGGTAAGAAACAGGCTTTCCACGTCCGGGGCCAATTGGCGGTTCATGTTAGCCAGCTGGAATTCGTATTCGAAGTCCGATACCGCGCGCAGGCCACGCAGGAACACGTTGGCGTTCTGCTCTTTGGCAAAGTGCGCCAGCAGCGTCGAAAAGCCGACGACTTCGACGTTCGGCAGATGTTTAGTGACCTCGCGGGCCAGCTCCACACGCTGTTCCAGGGGAAATAGCGGGTTTTTCTTCGGGCTGGCGGCGACGGCGATGATCACGTGATCGAACAGGCGCGAGGCGCGTTCGACCAGATCGCCATGGCCCTTGGTAATAGGGTCGAAGGTACCTGGGTACAACACTCGGTTCATCGCGTCGTCCTGGCGGGAGTCCGTTGGGGAGTCGGATGGTATCGCAGCCTTCCCGGTCGGCCAAGTCGCCTTTGGGGTAAGAAAGCACTATAGACGATGCGAATTATGGGTTTTTTCATAGGTTTTTTAAACGCACAGCCAGCGCTGTCGCCAGTTGCGCGGTCAGTCCATAGACCGACAATTGCGGGTTGGCGCCAATGCTGGTGGGGAACAGCGAGCCATCATGGATCGACAGATTACTCAGTTGATGATGGCGGCCGAGACTGTCGGTGACGGCATTTTTCGGGTCTTCACCCATGGCACATCCGCCCATCACATGAGCGCTGCCCAGTCGTGTGCGGTACAGCTCAAGGCTCAGGCCGTCGATCAGAGCACGTGCCTCGGCGAGGGTTTTCACGTAGCGCGCATCGGCGTGCATCGGCATGACCGCGTTGGCACCGCCGGCAAACTGGATCTCGGCCATGCTGTGGAACGCTCGACGTATGCCATCCCAGGCATAGGCTGAGACCTGATAGTCGAGCACCGGTGAGCCATCGCCGCGTAACTCGACGCTGCCACCCGGGCTGTCCGGGTGAAAACCGTCACGCAGCAGGGCCAGCATCGCGTGGGTGTGCGGCAATTGCTGCATGTGTCGAGCGTTCTCTTCGCCAAAGCCACCGAGCAAGGTCGCCGCCAGCGCCGGGTGTAGCGGCGGTACCTCCAGCTTGTAGGACATTTTGCCGGTGGTGCCGTCCTGCCATTGAAAGTGGTCGGAGTAAATCGACTGCGGCGCGCCGTAAAACGGGTTGATCACCTCGTCGAACAGCCCGGCGGACATGTTCACCAGGTGCAGAAAAGTCCGCTTGCCAAGGCGCTCATGGGGATCCGGGGCTTTTGAGCGCAGCAACAATGCCGGGCTGTTGATGCCGCCACCGGCCAGTATGTAGTGCCGCGCCTTGACGGTGATGCTACGCCCGGTCGGTGCCACGCAACGTTCATCCATTGCCGCGCAGTGCAGGCCGGTGACTTTGTCATCCTTGATCAGCAGGTGTTCGGCGCGGACGAGATAGAGCAGCTCGCCACCTTTTTCCAGGGTTGCGGGGATGGTGGTGACCATCATCGATTGCTTGGCGTTGGTCGGGCAGCCCATGCCGCAATAGCCGAGGTTCCAGCAACCGCGCACATTTCGCGGGATCACGTGCCAGCTGTAGCCGAGCTGTTCACAACCTTTTTTGATCACGTTGTTGTTGGCATTCGGCGGCATCATCCACGGGGCGACGCCAAGGTGCTGCTCCATTTTTTCGAACCAAGGCGCCATTTCGGCCGGGCTGTGGCCCTTGACGTCGTGTTCTGTGGCCCAGTGTTCGAGGGTCGGCTCGGGGGTGCGAAAACTTGAGGTCCAGTTGACCAGCGTCGTGCCACCGACTGCGCGGCCTTGCAGGATGGTGATCGCGCCGTCCTTGCTCATGCGGCCGATGCCTTCCTGATAAAGGCTGGAATAGGCCTGGTCTTCGAGCATCTTGAAGTCGCTGCTGGTCTTGAGCGGGCCTTCTTCGATCAACAGCACTTTGTAGCCGGCAGCGCTGAGGATTTCGGCGGTGGTGCCGCCGCCAGCGCCGCTGCCGATGATCGCAATGTCGGCTTCCAGCGTCAGATCATTGGCCAGTTGCGAGCCGTTGTAGGTTTTCCAGCCACGGGCCAGGCCTTCGCGGAACGGATCGGGTACGGGCATCTTTGGGCTCTCTTATTGTTTTGGATTCGGTGGTGATGCGGCTCGCGATAGGGACACCTCGGTCTCAAACGACGGGCGGCCCCGGATATCCGCAATGTGCCCAGGACTCGGCGCGCTTGTACCAGGCCATCATCACCAGTTGCAGGATCGAGCTGTGGCCCATGCGCAACAGGCTCAGCGAGCTGTTTTGCCAGCGCTGCAGGAATTGGCGGATGTCGTCGCTGCTGGCGTTCTCCCAGTGGCCCCAGATGCCGGTCAGTGGCCCGCGAGTGATAGTCATGCCGAGCACGTCGAACAGTTGCTGGGTCAGCTTGAGCATTTCCGGCGACAGGTGATTGAGGTCGTGGTCGAGCGATTGCAGGGTGCCTTCGGCGGCGGCCGGGAGTTTTTCGACGGCCACGGCGCCGTCGAGCATCACCGGGATCAGCGCGCGCAAGAACGGCAGATCACTGCTGCGCAACATGGCGAAACCGCTGGCCGGGCTGCTGGCCGAGCAACCACTGAGGCTGGCGCCAAGGCCGGCCGTGGTCAGGAAGGCCGTGGCGCAGAGACTGAATTTGAGCAGGCCGCGCCGTGTCAGCGCGGGGGATTCGGAAAGGCTTGGGTTCATTATTGTTATTACCCGGTCATGAGGCGTCAGCGGATGAACAGCTTCTGGATCAGTTTCTGGATCGACTTGCCGTAAGGCGGATAAATCAGCTTCGCCGCGTTAAAGCGCTGCTTGATCAGCACGCCTTTGGCTTTGCTGAACGTCAGGAAGCCTTCATGGCCGTGGTAATGGCCCATGCCTGAAGCGCCGATACCGCCAAACGGCATGTCGTCTTGCGCGACGTGCAGCAAGGTGTCGTTCAGGCACACGCCGCCGGAATGGGTTTCGTTGAGGACGCGATTTTGTTCGGCCTTGTTGTAGCCGAAGAAATACAGCGCCAGCGGACGTGGCCGCTGATTGATGTAGGCAAACGCCTGGTCCAGATTCTTGTAAGGCACGATAGGCAGCACCGGGCCGAAGATTTCGTCCTGCATCACGATCATCTCGTCGCTGACATTCAGCAGCAGGCTATGGCTCATGCGTCGGTCCTGATCCTGCTCGAACATCGGAATCAGCAGCGCGCCCTTGCTGGTGGCATCGCTGAGGTAGCTGCGCAGCCGGGCCAATTGGCGCTCATTGATGATCGCGGTGTAGTCCGGGTTGTCCGCGAGTGTCGGGTAAAACCCGCGAACCGCCTGACGATAGGCTTCGACGAAGGAACCGACCCGTTCTTCCGGGACCAGCACGTAGTCCGGCGCGACACAGGTTTGTCCGGCATTCAGGGTTTTACCGAAGGCAATGCGTTCGGCGGCATCCTTGAGCGGTACATCGTGGGAAACGATCGCCGGAGACTTGCCGCCTAATTCCAGTGTCACCGGTGTCAGGTTCTCCGCCGCCGCGCGCATCACATGTTTGCCGATACTGGTGGCACCGGTGAACAACAGATGATCGAAGGGCAGCCTGGAAAAGGCCATGCCGACCTCGGCTTCGCCCAACACCACACACACCAGGTCTTCGGGGAACACTTTGGCCAGCAACGTTTTCAGCAGTTGCCCGGTGGCCGGGGTGGACTCGCTGAGTTTGAGCATCACTCGGTTGCCCGCCGACAACGCGCCGACCAATGGGCCGATGGCCAGGTACAGCGGGTAGTTCCACGGCACGATGACTCCGACTACGCCCAGCGGCTGATAAACCACCTTGGCCGCCGCCGGCTGAAAGGCGATTCCGACCTTGCGCGGGGACGCTTTCATCCAGCCTTTGAGGTGTTTGCTGGCGTATTGAATACCGTGCAGGCTCGGCATCAGCTCGGCGAGTAGGGTTTCATCGGCGCTACGGTTGCTGAAATCCTGGCTGATCGCGTCGATCAAGGCCTGACGCTCGTCACTCAACAGATTACGCAATGCCTTGAGCCATTGCTGGCGTTGCGCGGCCGGCGGCATCGGGTGGGCCGCGTAGGCCTGGCGCTGGGCGGCAAACAGAGCGTGTAGCTCACTCAATGGCTGTTGAGAGTTTTGCAGGTAGGCAATGTCGGCGGGCATCGTAGCTCCGGTTTTTTTTAGAATGAGGAAGTTTTTAGAGTCTATGCTCTAAAAAGTCAAATGACATCCTCGGGAAGCGATGATTTATCCGCCAGCGGATAGGTCGTAAGATGCCCGGCAACGCACAGAAGAATTAAAGCTCAAGCCATGGCCCCACGAATAAAAACCAGCGAGCGCATCGTGCAGAACAGCCTGGAGCTGTTCAATCAACAGGGTGAACGCAGCATCAGTACCAACCATATCGCTGCGCATATGGAGATTTCTCCGGGCAACCTGTACTACCACTTCCCCAACAAGCAGGCGATCATCGCCGTGTTGTTCAGTGAGTACGAAGCCCTGGTAGAGAGCTTCCTGCGCCCACCTCAGGGCCGCGCCGCGACCGTTGAAGACAAGCGTTTCTACTTGCAGGAACTGCTGTCCGCCATGTGGCGCTACCGGTTTTTGCACCGTGACCTCGAGCACTTGCTCGACAACGATGTGGAACTGGCTGCCCGCTACCGGCGTTTTTCGCAACGTTGCCTGATCCAGGGCACGGCAATTTATGCAGGCTTTGTCGACGCCGGCATCCTGTGCATGGACAAGGTCCAGATCGAGTCCCTGACGCTCAACGCCTGGATCATCCTCACGTCCTGGGTGCGCTTTCTGTGCACCACACGGGAAAATTCCAACCACCTCAGCGAGCAAGCCATTAAACGTGGCGTGTATCAGGTACTGGTGCTGGAAGCAGGATTTGTCACGGAGCAAGCGCGCGAGGCGGTCAATGCCTTGTTCGAGGAGTTTTACGTGCCGTTGGCCCAGGCTCTGGAAGAAGTGCAGTAGGATCGATCAAAGACTTAATCACAGGAGCCCGCTATGCCCATTGCGCAACTGATCAGCCCGAATGCCCTGGACCAGAAAAAGGCTCAGGCCGGGTTGGTGATTCTGGATTGTCGTTTTGCCCTCGAAGACCCGGATTACGGCCAGCGCAGCTATGCTCTGGGGCATATCGAGGGGGCCTCGTTTGCGGACCTCGAACGTGACCTCAGCGGACCCGTGGTCAAGGGTGTCACCGGTCGCCATCCATTGCCGACGCCCCATCACTTGATTCAGCGTTTGCAGGATTGGGGTATCAATAACGACAGCGAAATCGTTTTGTATGACGACGGCCCCGGCATGTATGCCGCCCGGGCCTGGTGGTTGCTGGCGTGGCTGGGCAAGCGCGACGGCGTGTTCATTCTCGACGGTGGCCTCAAGGCCTGGCACGCGGCGGGTTTACCGCTGAGCCTGGATCCTCCGGCAATCAGCCGTGGCTCCTTCACCGGCGCGCCGGACCACACCTTGTTAGTGAGTGCCGAAAAACTGCAACAGCGCCTCGGTCAGCCGACCCTGACCTTGCTCGACGCCCGGGGCCTGCCGCGTTTTCGTGGTGAGGTCGAGCCGATTGACCCGGTCGCCGGGCACATTCCCGGCGCGCAATGCGCGGCCTTTACCGACAACCTGGATGCCGACGGGCGTTTCCTTCCCGCCGATCAGCTCAAGCAGCGCTTTGCGGCGAAACTGGGTGATCGTTCGCCGACCGAACTGGTGGCGTATTGCGGCTCGGGCGTGACGGCGTGCCATAACCTGTTTGCGTTGTGCCTGGCCGGTTATCCGTTGGGTTCGCTGTATGCCGGGTCGTGGAGCGAGTGGATCACCGATCCGGCGCGGGGCGTCGCTACTGGCGACTAATCGCCAATCCCCTGTGGGTATTGGGGGGCTTTGAGACTCAAAGCAGTCGGGCGCTGCGATAAGCCCCCGGTCCCACGCCATAAACCTTCTTGAACTGCCGGCTCAGATGACTCTGGTCGGCAAAGCCGAGCCGGGTGGCAACCTCCAGTGGCAGGCAGCCTTCCTGTAATAACGCACGAGCCTGGGCGATACGCTGCTGCATCAGCCAGGCGTGCGGCGGCATACCGGTGGCGTAGCGAAACACTCGGGCGAAGTGGAAGGGTGAAAGGTTCACCGCAGCGGCCAGTTCTTCCAGGGAGGGTGGTGCCGCGAGCTGCGCGTGCAGCAGTTCCTTGGCTCGGGCGATGGCCCGATGTTCCTGTCCAGGTTGACCGGGCGTTGCTACTGCGGCGTGACGTTGCAGCAACGACAGCATCATTTCCCGCCATGCGGTCTGCTGTTGCAGCGCACTGGCAGGGCTCTCCAGCAAACGGTGCAGTTGGCAGAGGCCACTCACCAGATCCGGGTCGCGATACAGCGTCGCACCAAAGGCCGGCAAATCGTGGTCAGGCAGCTCAAGTTCGCCCAGCAACGAAAGGATTTGCTGATTGTCGGGATAGAACGCCCGGTACAACCAACCGTTGTCCGTGCCTTTGTGGCCAGTGTGCAATTCGTCTGGATTGATCACCACCAACGTCCCGCTGCCAGCCAGATGTTCGGCGCCGCGATAGCGGTAGCGTTGAGCGCCGGCCATGATGATGCCGATGACGAAGCCGTCGTGTACGTGAGGGACGAAGCGCTGTTCGATGTAGCGCGCGGACAACAGCTCGACGCCGGCCAACGGTGCCGTTTGCCAGAAGTGGATCGACTCGCCCGGATTGGCCTCCATGACCTTACTCGCGACCTGTGTTGGTCAGCCAGTGCGGGATACGCCGTTCCAGGTAGTAGCCGGGGTTGCGGAATGTGCCGTCGACAAAGCCGACATGCCCGCCCTTGGCCTGCAACTCGAACTGCGTGCAGTCCGATAACTCGCTGGCGTGCGGCAAGCTGTGGAGAAATACGAAAGGATCGTCGGCCGCTTGAATGATCAGGGTCGGCGTGCGGATCTCGCCGAGAAAATAACGGCTGGAGGCGCGGCGATAATAGTCATGCGCGTCCTTGAAGCCGTTCAGTGGCGCAGTCACCCGGCCATCGAAATCCCAGAACGTGCGCAGGTTCTCCAGTGAGCCGAGTCTGGCCAGGGTCTCCAGGCCCTCGTGGTGGCCGTCGTGCAGGAACTTCTGTTGCTTGGTCTTGATGTAGGCGAGCATTTCGCGCATGAAGTGCGCTTGATAGATCCGCGAAAATCCCTGACCGATGCGGTCGGCGCATTGGTCCAGGCGAAAGGGTACCGAGACCGCCACCGCGCCCTGCAACTGACTGCCACTGCCGGTTTCACCCAGGTGCTTGAGCAGCACATTGCCGCCCAGCGAATAGCCGACCGCGTACAGCGGCGCCGACGGGCGGGTGGCGCGCAGGTGGTTGATCGCCGCCGCGAGGTCTTCGCTGGCGCCGGAATGATAGCTGCGCGGCAACAGATTCGGTTCGCCCGAACAGCCGCGCCAGTTCAGCGCCACGCTGGCCCAGCCTTGGGCGAACAGGGCTTTTTGCAGGCCGGCGACATACGGTGAGTTCGAAGAACCGGTCAATCCATGCAACACCAGCACCAGAGGTGCATTGGCGCTGTGCGGCCCGTGCCAGTCGAGATCGAGGAAGTCGCCATCGTCGAGCCACAGACGTTCGCGTTGTCGATCCAGATGAGTGGTTTTGCGCCACAACGGTCCCCACAAGGTTTGCAAATGCGGGTTGCCGAGGCCGAAGGCCGGGATGAAACGATCAGGCGGTGTAGGCACGGTTGTTCTCGATGCAGCGGCGCGTGCCAGAGATTGTTAACCCCAGGCACGCGCCTTGTTCAGGCCGGTGGATTAACCGGCGATCTCTGCCAGACGGTGCCACAACGCGTAGTAGACCCGCCCGGACTTTTGCTCCCGGTGCAGGCGCCAGCCCCCTGGCAGACCGAGGGTCGATGGCGCGGTCTCACTTTCAGTGTAGATCCACGCGTCGTCGGCGAGCCATTGGCGTTCTTCAAGTAATGTGCAAACGGCGGGCAACAGGTTCTGGTTGAACGGTGGATCGAGGAACACCAGGTCGTAGGCGATCGCGGGCTGGGTTTCCAGGTAACGCAAGGCATCGGCGGTTTGTACCTGGCCGACGGTGCAACGCAGCGTTCCCAAATGTTCTTTCAGGCTGGAAACCGCCAGGCTGCTGGCGTCCAGCGCCTGGCCCATGGCGGCGCCACGGGACAGCGCTTCGAGAAACAGCGCGCCGCTGCCGGCAAACGGATCGAGAACCTTGGCCCCGGCAACGTACGGTGCGAGCCAGTTGAACAGGGTTTCACGCACGCGGTCGGGCGTCGGGCGCAAGCCTGGCGCGTCCGGGAAACTCAGGCGACGGCTGCGCCATTCGCCACCGATGATGCGCAATTGGTTCACGCCGTTATGCACGTTATGAACAGGTTTTTTAGGACGCGATGGACTGGCCATTAATGCTCCGGAACCCCGAGCGGCTGCTCGGATGGTTTGTCAGTTGGGGCCGGTAACGGCTTTTGCGGCACGGTCGGACCAGCAGAAACGATGACCATTTTGTCCGTGCTCAGGTGTTTGTTCATTGCCGCGGTGACCTGCTCGACCGTCAGGCTTTGCGACTGCCGCATGAAGTCTTCAAGGTAACTCAGCGGCAAGTTATAAAAGCCCATGGCGCCCAGTTGGCCGACGATATCGGCGTTGCTGGCGTTGGACAGCGGGAAGCTGCCGGCCAGTTCACGTTTGGCGTCGTCGAGTTCTTTCTGGGTCGGGCCGGTTTTCAAGTAGTCGGCGAGCACGTCCTGCACCAGTTTGAGCGTGCCTTCGCTCATTTCGGCGCGGGTTTGCAGGTTGATCATGAACGGGCCACGGACCTGCATCGGGGTGAAACCGGAATAAACGCCGTAGGTCAGGCCGCGTTTTTCACGTACTTCGCTCATCAGCCGGGTGCCAAAGCCGCCGCCACCGAGAATCTGGTTGCCCAAGGAGACGGCCGCGTAGTCCGGATCGTCACGGTCGATGCCCAGTTGCGCGAGCATCAGGTTGGTTTGCTTGGACGGAAACTCGATGTGCCCGATGCTGGCTTGTGGTTCGGCCGGTTGTTCGATTTTCGCCAGCGCCGGGCCTTTTGGCAGTGCGACGGAAATCTGTTCGGCAATCGCTTCGGCTTCGCTGCGCGACAAGTCGCCCACCAGTGCAATCACCACGTTGCCCGCGGCATAGGCTTTCTCGTGGAAGGCCCGCAATTGCGCCACGGTAATCGGCGGCACACTTTGCGCATTGCCGTCGCTTGAGTGTGCGTAAGGGTGGTTGCCATACAGGCGCTTCATCAGCTCAAGGCTCGCCAGTTTGCCGGGGTTCTGCTTCTGGTATTCGAAGCCGGCGAGCAACTGGTTCTTGATGCGCTCCAATGAGTCGGTCGGGAACGTCGGTTTGCCGACCACTTCAGCGAACAGTTTCAGCGCCGGCTCGCGTTTATCCACAGCACTCAGGCTGCGCAATGTGGCGACGGCCATGTCTTTGTAGGCGCCGTTGCCAAAGTTTGCGCCAAGGCCTTCGAAGCCTTCAGCGATCTTGCCGACATCTTTACCGGCGATACCTTCGTTGAGCATGGCATTGGTCAGCACCGCCAGACCTGGTTTATCACCGTCCTGACTGCTGCCGGCAGCGAAGATCAGGCGCATGTCGAACATCGGCAGTTCCGGGGCTGCAACGAACAGCACCTTGGAGCCTTCAGCGGTTTTCCAGGTTTGCACGTCCAGCGTGCGGTGGCTCGGCGCTTTACTGTCGAGTTCGGCCAGTGATTGCAGCTTTTTGCTGGCCTTGGCCTGGTCGAGGGCTTCGCTGGCATTGGTCTCGGTCGAACGGCTGAGGTAGAAACCGAACGCGGCGACCAGTGCGACGAGTAACAGGCCGATCAGGGCCAGACGTGGTTTTTTACTCTCACTCATGAGCGGTTTCCTCGGGCAGTGGCAGTACATGCGCAACGCTGAGACGTTCGCGAGTGAAATAGGTGCGGGCGGCTTTCTGGATGTCTTCCGGTGTCACGCTTTGCAGCTCGGCGAGTTCGGTGTCCATCAACTTCCACGACAGACCGACGGTTTCCAGCTGACCAATGGCAGTGGCCTGGCTGGTGATCGAGTCACGCTCGTAGACCAGGCCGGCGATCACTTGTGCGCGTACACGTTCAACTTCATCAACTGAAGGCGCGGTGGTTTTCAGCTGTTCGAGCAGTTTCCACAGGCCGGCTTCGACTTGGGCCATGGTTTTGTGTTTCTGGGTGTTCGGCGTGGCTGACAAAGTAAACAGGCTGTCACCGCGGGTGTAGGCGTCGTAGCTCGATGAACCACCGGAGACCAGTTCTTCGCCGCGCTCCAGTTGCGCCGAGATGCGCGCGCTGTAGCCGCCATCAAGCAATGCCGCGATCAACCGCAGGGCATTGACCGAGCGCTTGTCTTGCGCAGTGGCGATGCTCGGCACGTTGAAGGCCAGCATCAGGCTCGGCAATTGTGTCTGTACGTGCAGGGTGATCTGGCGCTCGCCGGGCTCGGCCAGTTCCAGCGGAATCTTCGCTGGCGGCACGTCGCGCTTCGGGATCGGTCCGAAGTAGCGCTGGGCCAGGGCTTTGACTTCGTCCGGGGTTACATCACCGACCACCACCAGCGTGGCGTTGTTCGGCACGTACCAGGATTTATACCAGTGGCGCAGTTCTTCGACCTTCATGCGATCCAGGTCAGCCATCCAGCCGATGGTCGGCGTGTGGTAGCCGCTGGCCGGGTAGGCCATGGCCTTGAAGCGCTCGTAAGCCTTGGCCATCGGCTTGTCGTCGGTGCGCATGCGGCGCTCTTCCTTGATCACTTCGATCTCGCGGCTGAACTCGTCGGCCGGCAGGCGCAGGTTGGCCATGCGGTCGGCTTCCAGTTCAAAGGCCACGCCCAGGCGATCACGCGCCAGCACCTGGTAATACGCGGTGTAGTCGTCGCTGGTGAAGGCGTTCTCTTCGGCACCGAGGTCGCGCAGGATCAACGACGCTTCGCCGGGGCCGACTTTCTCGCTGCCCTTGAACATCATGTGTTCCAGGGCGTGGGACAAACCGGTCTGGCCCGGGGTTTCGTAGCTGGAGCCAACCTTGTACCAGATCTGGGAAACGACGACGGGGGCACGATGATCCTCGCGCACGACGACCTTGAGGCCGTTGTCGAGGGTGAATTCGTGGGTCGGTTGGGGGGCGGCAGCCAAAGCTGAAAGGGGCAGACAAACTGTGCTGAGCAGCAGGCCTGCAGCGCGGCGGGCTAGAGCATTCATTCGTTTTTAAACCTGTTGGGCTGCCCGCTAGGTCTTAGCGTCAGCGGGCTAGAGGGTGCTAGGATACTGATCCGTTTTACTGGCGGCCACGCCTATCAGGCTTTTGTGCTTGATCAGGCTGTATGGGTTCACGGCGGAAAGCCTCTGTTTATCAGCTAAACTCCGCTTTTTCGCCGATTTTGCCAGTTCAGTCCTTCGTAAAATCGATCCTTGAGGTGCTGTTGAGCACTTCGACAAAATGTTGCGCGTGAACAAGCTGGGTGAAACGCAGTCTGTTCTGCATCGAATATTTATTTGCCGAGGCGCCATTGGCGCGTCGCTACCGTGAGATAGCCGTCCTCCATGTTTGGTTCCAACGACGACAAGAAGACCCCAGCTGCGGCTGGCGAGAAGAAAAGCCTGTTCGGATGGCTGCGCAAAAAGCCGCAGGCACCCGCCGTCGAACAGCCACAGCCACTTCCAGAGGTTGCGCCTGAGCCGGTAATAGAAGCAGCGCCCGTTGCGCAAGCACCGGCTGCTGCCGTATTGCCGATAGCCGAGCCGGTAGTGCAGCCGGTTGTCGAGCCTGCGCCTGCGCCAGTGGCTGAAGTACCGCGCGCGCCGGAAGTTGTACACAAGCCGTGGTTGACGTTGCCGGTGGCTGAAGAGCCGGTGGCC
The DNA here is from genome assembly GCF_058800905.1 of Pseudomonas sp. GW822-FHT04C11. Lineage (NCBI taxonomy): Bacteria > Pseudomonadati > Pseudomonadota > Gammaproteobacteria > Pseudomonadales > Pseudomonadaceae > Pseudomonas > Pseudomonas sp. GW822-FHT04C11. Next base: position 234,923 of record NZ_JBXAMS010000003.1, read on the forward strand.
CTGGTCGAAAACGAGCTGGCGCCGCATATCACGCCACCGATTCCTGCGCCGACAGTAGTCCAGCAAGCGGTGGAGCTGCTGGTGGTTGAACCGGTCCCGGTCATCGATCCGACGGCTGAACAACTGATAGTTGATGAGCCTGATCTGCCTCAGCCGGTGATTGCCGCATTCGTGGCACCAGAACGTGCTCCAGAACCTGTACCCGCCCCAGTGCCGGCACCCGTTGTCGCGGCACCGGTAACAGCGCCAGCGCCGGTTGCACCGGTTGCGGCTCCGACTCCGGTCGCGGCCGAACCGGTACGCACCGAAGAAACCAAAGCCGGCTTCTTTGCCCGCCTCAAGCAAGGCCTGTCGAAAACCAGCGCGAGCATCGGCGAGGGCATGGCCAGCCTGTTCCTCGGCAAGAAGATCATCGATGACGAACTGCTCGAAGACATCGAAACCCGCCTGCTGACCGCTGACGTGGGTGTCGAAGCGACATCGGTGATCATCCAGAGCCTGACCCAGAAGGTCGCGCGCAAGCAGTTGGCCGACGCCGATGCACTGTACAAATCCTTGCAGGCCGAGCTTGCCAACATGCTCAAGCCTGTCGAGCAGCCGCTGAAAATTACCTCGCAGAACAAGCCGTTCGTGATTCTGGTGGTCGGCGTCAACGGCGCCGGCAAAACCACCACCATCGGTAAGTTGGCGAAGAAGCTGCAGCTTGAAGGCAAGAAAGTCATGCTCGCAGCCGGTGATACCTTCCGTGCCGCGGCGGTCGAGCAATTGCAGGTTTGGGGCGAACGCAACAAGATCCCGGTGATCGCCCAGCACACCGGCGCCGACTCGGCTTCGGTTATCTTCGATGCGGTACAGGCCGCCAAGGCCCGTGGCATTGATGTGCTGATCGCCGATACCGCCGGTCGCCTGCACACCAAAGACAACCTGATGGAAGAACTGAAAAAGGTTCGCCGGGTGATCAGTAAACTCGACGCCGATGCGCCGCATGAGGTGCTGCTGGTGCTCGACGCTGGTACTGGCCAGAACGCCATTAGTCAGGCCAAACAATTCAACCAGACAGTCGAACTGACCGGCCTGGCCTTGACCAAACTCGATGGCACGGCCAAGGGCGGGGTGATTTTCGCCCTGGCCAAGCAGTTTGGCCTGCCGATTCGCTACATCGGTGTCGGCGAAGGCATCGATGACTTGCGTACCTTTGAAGCAGAACCCTTTGTCCAGGCACTATTTGCCGAGCGGGAGCGTTCATGATTCGTTTCGAACAGGTCGGTAAGCGCTATCCGAACGGTCACGTCGGCTTGCATGAGCTGAGCTTTCGAGTCCGTCGGGGCGAGTTCTTGTTTGTCACCGGCCACTCCGGCGCCGGTAAAAGTACCCTGCTGCGGCTGTTACTCGCGATGGAGCGTCCGACCACTGGCAAACTGCTGCTGGCCGGGCAGGACCTGGCGACCATCAGCAACGCGCAGATCCCGTACCTGCGCCGGCAGATCGGCGTGGTGTTCCAGAACCACCAGTTGTTGTTCGACCGTACGGTGTTCAACAACGTCGCCTTGCCGTTGCAGATTCTCGGCTTGTCCAAGGCTGAAATCGCCAAGCGCGTGGATTCGGCCCTGGAGCGCGTTGCACTCTCGGACAAGACCGACCTCTATCCGGGTGATCTGTCCACCGGTCAGCAGCAGCGCGTCGGCATTGCCCGCGCCATCGTCCATCGCCCGGCCTTGCTGCTGGCGGACGAACCGACCGGTAACCTCGATCCGCGCCTGGCGGCAGAAATCATGGGCGTCTTCGAAGACATCAACCGTCTGGGTACCAGTGTGCTGATCGCCAGTCACGATTTGGCGCTGATCGCCCGCATGCGCCATCGCATGCTGACCTTGCAACGTGGCCGATTGATCGGCGACGGGGAGGCCGGGGTATGAGTGCAACACGCAGTCCGAAGGTTTCCGAGCGCGTGGCCCCGAAGGCCGCCGATCCGCAACCACAGAAGAAAAAGCGCGATGAAGACGATGGTCCGGACTTCAGCACCTTGCTGCGCGCCTGGATCGAAAGTCACCGCGCCAGTTTGCTGGACAGCCTGCGGCGTCTGGGCAAGCAGCCCATCGGCAGCTTCTTCACCTGTCTGGTGATGGCGGTTGCCCTGAGTTTGCCGATGGGCTTGTCGTTGCTGCTGAACAACGTCGAACGTCTGGGTGGTTCCTGGCAGCGTGCGGCGCAGATCTCGCTTTACTTGCAGATCGATGCCAGCGCCAACGAAGGCGAGCAACTGCGCGAGCAGATCAAGGGCATGCCGGGTGTAGCTGATGCTGAATACATCAGTCGCGAGCAGGCGCTGGAAGAGTTCCAGCAGCAGTCCGGTCTGGGCGAGGCACTCAAGGAGCTGCCGCAGAACCCGTTGCCTGGCGTGGTGCTGGTTACTCCGAATGAAGTCGACAAGGCGACCCTTGAAGCATTAAGACAAAAACTTTCCGAGTTGCCGAAGGTACAACAGGCGCAACTTGATCTAGTCTGGGTCGAGCGTTTGGCGGCCATCCTCAAGCTGGGCGAGCGGTTTGTCTTCGGCCTGACCGTGTTGCTGGTTTCTGCATTACTTTTGGTGATAGGCAATACCATTCGTCTTCATATTGAAAACCGCCGCACAGAGATAGAAGTGATTAAACTCGTCGGCGGCACTGACAGCTATGTGCGTAGGCCCTTTCTGTACATGGGTGCGCTATATGGCTTCGGTGCGGGGATTCTTTCCTGGGGTGTTCTGGCGTTTGGCCTGAATTGGCTGAACGACGCAGTAGTTGGGCTGGCCGGCTTGTATGGCAGTAATTTCGCGTTGTCCGGGGTACCGGTTGCCGATGGTCTGTCACTCTTGCTAGGCGCAGTGCTGTTGGGGTATATCGGTGCATGGATTGCGGTAGCGCGCCATTTGAGAGAGCTCGCACCGAAGTAGAGTCTTATTGCTTGTATGACCTTTCAGCGTATAGGGGAACTTGTCCTTCGGTTCCCGGTCAACTTTTCGCAGTGCTGAACTGCACGAGTTATGTGAGTCGGAGGTTTTTTCGTATGACCACTTCTTTGCAACCTGCGTATGCTCTGGTCCCAGGCGCGAACCTGGAGGCTTATGTGCACACGGTGAACAGCATTCCATTGCTGACACCGGAGCAGGAGCGTGAACTGGCCGAGAGTCTCTACTATGAGCAGGATTTGGGGGCGGCTCGGCAGATGGTGCTCGCCCACCTGCGTTTTGTTGTACATATTGCCCGTAGCTATTCCGGCTACGGCCTGGCCCAGGCTGACCTGATTCAGGAAGGCAACGTTGGCCTGATGAAAGCGGTCAAGCGTTTCAACCCGGAAATGGGCGTGCGTCTGGTGTCCTTTGCGGTGCACTGGATCAAGGCTGAAATCCACGAATTCATCCTGCGCAACTGGCGCATCGTCAAGGTCGCCACGACCAAGGCCCAGCGCAAACTGTTCTTCAACCTGCGCAGCCAGAAGAAGCGTCTGGCATGGCTGAACAACGAGGAAGTCCATCGCGTAGCTGAAAGCCTCGGTGTAGAGCCGCGGGAAGTTCGCGAGATGGAAAGCCGCCTGACCGGCCATGACATGGCCTTCGACCCGGCCGCCGAAGCGGACGACGACAGCGCTTTCCAGTCGCCGGCCAACTATCTGGAAGACCACCGGTACGACCCGGCCCGTCAACTGGAAGATGCCGACTGGACCGACAACTCCACCCACAACCTGCACGAAGCGCTGGAAGTGCTGGACGACCGCAGCCGCGACATCCTCTATCAGCGCTGGCTGGCAGAAGAAAAAGCCACGCTGCACGACCTGGCGCAGAAGTACAACGTGTCGGCTGAGCGTATTCGTCAGCTCGAGAAGAGCGCGATGAACAAGCTCAAGCTGTCGATTGCTGCTTAAGCGGTAACGCAATATAAAACGCCCCGATCATTGATCGGGGCGTTTTTGTTTGTGCCTGCTTTCGTAGGAGCAAGGCTTGCCCGCGATAGGTGTGACGCGGAGTCACTGGCCGACCGCGTTATCGTTCATCGCGGACAAGCCTTGCTCCTACAGGGTTTGGTGTTGAATCACTGGGCCCACGGTGCCCGGCGCGAAGCGTTGAGTCCGGTCAGGTAGCTATCGCCGCCCAACTGGCTCATCTGCTGCCGAATCCAGCTCGCGCGGCGCAATACGTATGGGCTCGGATGGCCGGCGCTCCAGGCTCGCGGGTTTGGCAGTACGGCGGCCAGCAAACTGGCTTGCTGACGGCTCAGCGACCGGGCACTCACGCCAAAGTGATGCCTTGCAGCCGCTTCGGCGCCAAACACGCCGTCATCCCATTCCACGCTGTTGAGGTACACCTCAAGAATCCGCTGCTTGGGCCAGAACACTTCGATCAGACCGGTAAACCAGGCTTCCAGTCCTTTGCGCAGCCAGCTGCGGCCGGACCAGAGGAACAGGTTCTTCGAGACTTGCTGGCTCAAGGTGCTGGCGCCGCGGATCGAGCCGCCGAGTTCGTTGTGGGCCAGCGCGGCCTGGATCGCACCGAAGTCAAAACCCCAGTGCTCGGGGAATTTCTGGTCTTCGCCGGCCATCACCGCGACCTTCAGGTCATCGGAAATGTTTTCCCACGGCTGCCAGTTGCGCTGCACGTCGATAGGCTCGCCATCGACCCAGGATTCGATCTTGCGCTCGACCATCAGCGCCGTCCCTGGAGGCGGAACGACGCGAAACAACAGCACCAGCAACACGCTGCCACCGGCGAACCAGAGCAGGGCTTTTGTGAAACGGCGGAACAATAAACGCAGCATAGAGATGGCTTGGCCGAACCCGTCGAGCGGGCCATTATACAGACCCTGCCCGATGATTCTGACTGGAGTTCCTCATGCTGCGTGGCTTTCTGATGCTGGCCGCTTTTTTCGGATTCACCGGCGTGGGCCTGGGCGCGTTTGCCGCCCATGGCCTGAAAGACCGCCTGAGTGCCGAATACCTGGCGATTTTCCACACCGGCGTCACCTACCAACTGGTGCACACCCTGGCGCTGTTGGGCGTAGCACTGCTGGCCGTGCAGATTCCCGGGCGTTTGATCACCTGGGCCGGTGTATCATTTGCCCTCGGCATCCTGTTGTTTTCCGGCAGCCTGTACCTGCTGACCCTGACCGGCGTCAGCAAGCTGGGCATCGTGACACCGTTCGGCGGATTGGCATTCCTCGTGGGCTGGCTGTGCCTTGGGATAGCCGCCTGGCGCCTTAGCTGACTTAAGAGTCCGTTTCAAGACGAATGGCTTGGGTCGACCTGACTGATCGGGCTAGAATGCTGGCCCCTAAAAATGATGGCGGCATCCGGCATGCGCATTCAGTTGAACGGCGAATCCCTTGAACTGCCCGACGGCGAAACCGTTGCGGCCCTGCTGACCCGACTGGAACTGACCGGACGCCGGGTGGCGGTCGAACTCAATCTGGATATTGTCCCGCGCAGCCAGCATGCTGAAACAACGCTGAACGACGGTGACTCGGTCGAAGTCGTTCACGCCATCGGCGGCGGCTAGTAGCCAGCAGGCGAATCCCGAGCCCCACACGCATTCTGCAAGAGCCTCACCCCAACAGAGGATTTCCGATGAGCAACGTTCGCAGCGACAAGCCTTTCGTCCTGGCCGGTCGTACTTACCAGTCGCGTTTGCTGGTAGGTACCGGCAAGTACCGCGACATGGAAGAAACCCGCCTGGCCATCGAAGCCTCGGGTGCCGAGATCGTCACCTTCGCCGTGCGCCGCACCAACCTCGGCCAGAACCCGGGCGAACCGAACCTGCTCGAAGTCCTGTCGCCGGATCGCTACACCTTCCTGCCGAACACCGCCGGGTGCTTCGACGCTACCGAGGCTGTGCGCACCTGCCGCCTGGCCCGTGAGCTACTCGGCGGCCACAACCTGGTGAAGCTGGAAGTATTGGCGGACCAGAAAACCCTGTTTCCCAACGTGATCGAAACCCTCAAGGCCGCCGAAGTGCTGGTCAAGGAAGGTTTCGACGTGATGGTCTACACCAGCGATGACCCGATCATTGCCCGTCAACTGGCGGAAATCGGCTGCATCGCCGTCATGCCACTTGCCGGTCTGATCGGCACGGGTCTGGGGATCTGCAACCCTTACAACCTGCAGATCATCCTCGAAGAGGCCAAGATCCCGGTGCTGGTGGATGCGGGTGTCGGTACTGCATCCGACGCGACCATTGCCATGGAACTGGGTTGCGAAGCGGTGCTGATGAACTCGGCCATCGCCCACGCCCAACAGCCAATCATGATGGCTGAAGCCATGAAACACGCCATTGTTGCAGGTCGTCTGGCGTACCTCGCCGGGCGCATGCCGAAAAAACTCTATGCCAGCGCTTCCTCGCCGCTGGATGGTCTGATCAAGTAAGAGCCATTGATGACTGAATCGAACGACACGCCTATCCAGACGGAAGCAGGCGAAGAGCGCCAACACCGCCGCATCAAGAGTTTCGTGATGCGCGCCGGGCGCATGACCGAAGGCCAACAGCGCGGCCTGGACCAGGGCACGCCGCTGTTCGTCCTGCCGTTGGCCGACGCGCCGGTGGATTTTGACCAGGTGTTCGGTCGCTCGGCACCGCGCTCGCTGGAAATCGGTTTCGGCATGGGCCATTCGCTGCTGGAAATGGCCGCGGCTTCGCCGGATCAGGATTTCATTGGCGTTGAAGTACACCGTCCAGGTGTCGGCGCGTTGCTCAATGGCGTGCTGACTCAAGGCCTGACCAACCTGCGGGTCTACGATTGCGATGCGATCGAAGTGCTCAACCGTTGCGTGGCCGATAACAGCCTCGATCGCCTGATGCTGTTTTTCCCGGACCCGTGGCACAAGAGCCGTCACCACAAGCGTCGTATCGTTCAGGCGTCGTTCGCTGAGCTGGTACGCAGCAAGTTGAAAGTCGGCGGTGTGCTGCACATGGCCACCGACTGGGAACCTTACGCCGAGTACATGCTGGAAGTGATGAATGTCGCGCCGGGCTACCTCAACCTCGCCGAAGACGGCAAGTGCGTGCCACGCCCGGCCGAGCGCCCGATCACCAAGTTCGAACGCCGCGGCGAACGTCTTGGGCACGGCGTGTGGGATTTGAAGTTCGAGAAACAATCCTAAGCCCTACGCAATACACAATGTGGGAGCGAGCTTGCTCGCGATGAGGCCATAACATTCAACATCCAAGTTGACTGTCAGGCCGTCATCGCGAGCAAGCTCGCTCCCACAGTTGTTTTGTGTGGTGTTCAAGATCTGCGTTTATCCGCCGAAAGCTCTACGTCCCCACTTGTAAAGGAAGACAAGGTTTGAAATTGATCCTCGCCACTGCATTGTTGTTGAGCCTGTTGTCTTCGACAGCCTTCGCAACCACTACTGCCAGCTTGCCCTCGATATCGGCGGACGAATACTTTGAGCGAGCCCGGCAGAAGTCGGAGCAATTCAGGCATATTTCCGATGAATTGGTAAAGCTGGAAGCCAGCGGAAAGTTTGACCCCCAAAATGCACCCGAGGCGATGAAGGACGCTGAAGCGACGTTCTTGGCATTCAAACATGATCTGAAGATGGCGTCCGAGGGTGGTCACGTTGTTGCGACGTATCTGTTGGCCAATATCGAAAGCAAGTTTGGCCCGACCGACGAGGAGCGCAAACAGTTCTGTGAGCCTTTGCAGAAGGCAATGGGTCAAGGCTTGCTGGCGTCCGCCGTGGCTTATCACTTTCAGTGTGATATCGCGTACATGCGGTTTGACTTCAGGAGCCCAGGTCACTTGAAGTACCTGGAAGATTTGAAGCAGATGCTTCAGCGAGTAGATGGCAATCGTGACTACTACCCACTGCCAACCAAGCGGTCGTCATGTTTCCAGGATTTGCGGGCAGAGTTGACGGCTGAAAGAACGTTGGCCGCTATTCAGGCGCGTAGCAAGGCCATGGTGCTGACCTACGATCAATATCGGGCGGAGGCCTATTACATACTGGCGGCCACGCGGCTGAATGAAAAAGGTCAGCCGGACAGTCAGAACCTGGCCTATCTGAATCAGGCTCTGGCGTTGGGTTGCAAAGACTCCATGAAGCTCAAGGACTATTACGAAAAGGAGTTTGGCGCTCAAGCGTCCAAATAGCGGTGGGAGTGACCAGCCGCGCTCTGTAGAGGGAGAGGCTTGTCCTACAAGGGAGCGATGAACTTCACCGGCACCTGTTCCGTCAGCCAGACTCCGTTCTCGGCCTGATAGAACTTGAAGCCTTGCTCCAGCATCTCCAGGGCTGCGACCTTCAGAATCACTACCGTTCCATAGCGTTGTCCCACGGTGCTGGCCGTTTCTATTTCCTGGGAAAGGTGCACGTGATGACGTGAGCCCGGGATCAGGCCTTTCTCGTTGATCGATGCCATGAACCGGGTCGCAGTGCCGTGGTACAGCGTCGCGGGAGGGCGCTTCTCTTCGAATTGCAGGTCGACGGTTTTTGTCGAATGACCCTGTACGGCGCGGATGCGTTGGCCGTCTGCGGAGATCGAAAAGCGTTTCTTGTCGCTGCTGTCGACAACCTGCTGGATCAATTGCCGATCCAGGGTTCTACCGTCGCGTGCCGCGCCGCTTATCAGCGCGTCGATGGCTGCCCAACCGTCGGTATCCAGTACCAGACCAATGGCCTGCGGCTCGTGACGCAACACGTAGCTGAGAAATTTGCTTGTATCGTCCAGCAGTTTCTTACTCATGATCTTCCCTGACGACCGGCAAAAAAAGCATCGATCGCAATCCAATGTGGTGTATCCGAAAGTCAGCGGCGGTCGGCGACGACGCCGATCAACACCAGCACCACCAACAACACCGGCGCCAGGCTGTAGTTGTTGAACTGGCTCAGGCCGCGAACGATCCATGGTGTGGCGTAGATCAGTGCAGCGCCGCTGCCGATCATGCACACCAGGGCCATCAACGGGACGCGCAATGCGCCGGCGATGCTGCCCAGGCGTTGATCGATCCAGCCTTTGATATCGGCGCCAAACAGCACCAGCAGGCAGCCCACCAGTGCCAGGGCGATTTCCGACAGGTTGCTACGGCTCCAGCGGGACACGGTGGCAAGCAGATCGAGTACCAAATCCATTCGATTTCCTTAAGTCAGAAAATTCTGCAGCAAGTCATTGAGAAATAGTTGTCCGCGCATCGTCGCCGCCAGACGTGACGGTTCGACCTGCAACAAGCCACTTTGTTCGGCCTCGCGACGGCCTTCGGCAAGGCTTTCCAGCGTCAGGCCGGTGCGCTCCGGATACAGGCGCGCCTCGACACCCTCGGTCAGGCGCAGGGCATTCATCAGGAACTCGAACGGCAGCTCTTCGTTGGTCAGGGCTTTCTCGCCCGCCTGAAAGCTTTTTGCCGGGTTGAGGTAGTCCTTCGGCAGGCGAGTCTTCCAGGTGCGGACAATGCGTCCGTCCGGATGGCTGAGCTTGCCGTGAGCCCCGGCGCCGATGCCGATGAAGTCGCCGAAGCTCCAGTAATTGAGGTTATGCCGCGCCGGGCGACCAGGCTGAGCATAGGCCGACACTTCATATTGGGCGTAACCGTGTTCGGCCAACAGCGCCTGGCCAGCCTCCTGAATGTCCCACAAGGTGTCATCTTCCGGCAGGGTTGGCGGCTGATTCCAGAACACCGTGTTCGGTTCCAGCGTCAGCTGATACCAGGACAGATGAGTCGGTTTCAGCGCGATGGCCTGACGCAGGTCGTCCAGCGCATCGTCCAGGGACTGATCGGGTAAGCCATGCATCAGGTCCAGGTTGAAGTTATCGAACCCGGCCTGACGGGCCATGCCAGCCGCGCGAATCGCTTCATCGCCGTTGTGGATCCGGCCCAGGGCCTTGAGTTTCTCTTGCTGGAAGCTCTGGATACCGATCGACAGGCGATTGATGCCCAAGGCGCGGTAAGCGACGAACTTTTCCTGTTCGAAGGTCCCGGGGTTGGCTTCCAGGGTGATTTCGATATCGCTGGCAAACGGGATTCGTTGCTCCACACCTTTGAGCAAACGGCCCAACGCTTGCGCGCTGAACAGGCTCGGTGTGCCGCCGCCGAAGAAGATCGAGCTCAGCTCGCGGCCGTAAACCGCATGCAAGTCTTGATCGAGGTCAGCCAGCAGGGCGTCCACGTACTCTTCTTCCGGCAGCACGGGGCTTGCGGTGTGGGAGTTGAAGTCGCAATAAGGGCATTTGCGTACGCACCACGGAATATGGATGTACAACGCCAGGGGCGGCAGCACTGGCAGGGCCGCCCGAGGCGATTGCGCGCCGCCGTATATCAGCGGCGACGCGGACGAGTCGTGGGTCATTTCAGGCTCAGGCGTTGGCGCAGCAAATCCATTGCACGGGCGCGGTGGCTGAGCTGGTTTTTCTCGGCCGGGCTCAATTCTGCACTGGAGCAATCGCGCTCCGGCACCCAGAACAGCGGATCGTAGCCAAAACCGTGTTCGCCGCTGGCTTCGGTCAGGATGCGCCCATGCCACAGGCCTTCGCAGAGAATCGGCAGCGGATCATCGGCGTGGCGTACCAGCGCCAGCACGCAGACAAACTGCGCACCGCGTTCGGCTTCGGGTACGTCTTTCAGTACGTCGAGCAGCTTGGCATTGTTCGCCGCATCGCCCTGGCCGTCGGCATAGCGCGCCGAGTAGATACCCGGCGCACCGCCGAGGAAGTCCACCGCCAGCCCCGAATCATCGGCCAGTGCCGGCAAACCGGAAATGCGCGCGGCATTGCGGGCCTTGAGGATGGCGTTTTCGACGAACGACAGGCCGGTTTCTTCAGGCTCGACGCTGCTGAATTCGCCAATTGAGCGCAGGCGCACCGAGGCGCCGAGCATGGCCTGGAGTTCTTTGAGTTTGCCGGCGTTATGGCTGGCCAACACGAGTTGCGTGAAATTGATCATTCGCCGGGGAAGAGCTCTTGGTTGAAATTGATGGTGTTGATTTTGTCGCCGGTTTGCACGTTGATTTCGAAAGTGCGGACTTCCTGCTGATCCACCGGGAACTGGGCGATGTAGTAGACGGCCCCGGTTTCGGTGATCTGTTTGAACTTCAGCGGGACGCTTTTACTGGTCAGGTCTTTCACCGTGCCACTGACCTGGGCGATCACCGGTTTGTTGGCCTTGATCACCGACACATTGATCACGCCCTGATTCTTGCTGCGGACCAGTTCGGCGTTTTTGGCAATATCCGGCGTCAGGTAGGTGGAATTGAAGGTGTTGTAGTGCACCGTCACGTCACCAAAGGTTTCCTGACGTTCGCCTTTGATCGGTTCGGCGGCCATGGCGCTGGCGCTCAGGCAGGCTGTTAACAGAAACAGGGCTAGACGACCCATGATCGCTCTCCTCGAAAAACCTCGTTAAACCGCTACCTGGTGATCCTGCAGGCCAGGACTGCTGACGCGGTAGATGCCAATCTCACCTAATAGATTAGGCCATAGCTTACTGGCCCACCCGTGTCGGTGTTGTTGATCGACAGCAAGTCGGTCGATGACCTTGGCTTCACGTTCGCGGCATAGCGCCTCAAAGTCTGCAAAGGTGCAGAAGTGGATGTTCGGCGTGTTGTACCAGGTGTATGGCAAAAACTCCGAAACCGGCATCCGGCCCTTGCTTGCCAAGTACCAGCGGCAGCGCCAGTGACCGAAGTTGGGGAAGGTGATGATGCACTGGCGACCGACCCGCAGCATTTCGTCGAGGATCTTGTCCGGGTAATGCACGGCTTGCAGGGCCTGGGTCATCACCACGATGTCGAAACTGTTGCTGGCAAAGTTGCCCAGGCCCTTGTCCAGGTCCTGCTCGATGACGTTGATGCCCTTGGCCACGCATTCGGCGATGTTGTCCGCGTCGTTTTCCAGCCCATAGCCGGTCACTTGCTTGTTATCGCGCAGCCAGGTCAGCAGCTCGCCGTCGCCGCAACCGAGGTCGAGCACGCGGCTGCCGGCGGGGATCCATTCCTGGATGATTTCCAGATCGGCTCTCATGACTTCCTCAAAGCGAAATTCGGTTCATGTAATTGCGAAACGCCTGTAAATAGCGCGGGATCGGAATCAGGAAGGCGTCGTGGCCTTGCGGAGCATCGATCTCCAGGTAGCAAACGTCTTTCTTGGCCGCCATCAACGCATCAACCAGTTCCCGCGAGCGGGCCGGGGAGAAGCGCCAGTCGGTGGTGAAGGACATCACACAGAACTTGGCCTTGGCACCGGCGAAGGTTTTCGCCAGGTTATCGTCGAAGTTCGCTGCCGGATCGAAGTAGTCCAGCGCTTTGGTCATCAGCAGGTAGGTGTTGGCATCAAAACGCCCGGAGAACTCCTCACCCTGATAACGCAGGTAGCTTTCGACCTGGAACTCGACGCTGTGGAAGTCGTAGTTGAGCTTTTCACTCTTCAGGCCACGGCCGAATTTCTCGCCCATGGAATCGTCCGACAGGTAGGTGATGTGCCCGACCATCCGCGCGAGCATCAGCCCACGCTTGGGGATCACGCCCGCTTCCTGGAACGAGCCACCATGGAAATCCGGATCGGTGAGGATCGCCTGACGCGCCACTTCGTTGAAGGCGATGTTCTGCGCCGACAGTTTCGGCGCCGAGGCAATGGCCAGGCAGTGACGGATACGATCAGGGTAGGTAATGCTCCACTGTATCGCCTGCATGCCACCCAGGCTGCCACCGATCACCGCGGCCCACTGCTTGATGCCGATCCGGTCCGCCAGACGCGCCTGACTGTGCACCCAGTCTTCCACGGTCAGCACCGGGAAGTCGGCACCAAACGGTTTGCCGGTGTCCGGGTTGGTGCTGCTCGGGCCGGTGGAGCCGTTGCAGCCGCCGAGGTTGTTCAGGCTGACCACGAAGAACTTGTTGGTGTCGATCGGTTTGCCCGGGCCGATACAGCTGTCCCACCAACCGGGTTTACGGTCTTCGGTACTGTGATAACCGGCAGCGTGATGGTGACCCGACAAGGCATGGCAAATCAGCACGGCGTTGCTCGCTGTGGCGTTCAGCGTGCCGTAGGTTTCATAGATCAGGTCATAGGCTGGCAAGGAGCGGCCGCAGGCAAGGGCCAGGGGCTCGCTGAAGTGCGCCACTTGCGGCGTCACCAGACCAACAGAATCGGCGGGAAAGGCAGTTGGCATCGACCCTGCTCTCGTTGAAATGAGGCGTAAGTCTAATGAGCAGGGCCCCCAGCGGCAAGCAAAGGCCGGGCCTGATTTCATTCAGTTCTACCGAGGTGCTGCCATCGCGGGCAAGCCTTGCTCCTACAACGTTTGTGTCGGTCGCGGATTTGCGTACAACCCATGACCCGTAGGAGCAAAGCTTGCTCGCGATGAACGATGACGCGGTCAGCCTGCTGGACGCAGCAACCCCGGCAATTCCGGCAGCTTCTTCGGCGAGCTGATCCGAACCCGCTTCTGCCGGTTCAGCTCGCCGCTGATCAGGCTTACCTGGCTCTTGGACACGCCAAACGCCTTGGCCAGAAACGCCATCAAGTAGGCATTGGCCTTGCCTTCGACCGGCGGGGCGGTCAGGCGGATCTTCAGCCGATCGCCATGCAGCCCGCAGAAATCATCGCTGCGGGCCGCCGGTTGCAGGTGACAGTCGAGGATCAGGTCATCCCCGTCCCAGCGAAAGTAGCTCATCAGATGAGCCCGAGCAGCCCCTGCGGCATGTAGGCATAGTTCGCAAGGTGTGGGATCAGCCAGCCTTGCAGCAACTGGATCACGATAAACGCGAAGATCGGCGAGATATCGAGGCCGCCCAGGTTCGGCACGATACGGCGGAATGGGGCGAGTACCGGTTCAGTAATCTGAGCGACCAGCTCTGCGCCCGGATTGTGGCTCCCCGGGGCTACCCAGGACAGAATCACGCTGATGATCATCGCGTAGAACAGAATATTCAAAAACAGTGAGAAGATGGCGATCAGTGCCCAAGGCACCAACAGCAGCGAGTCGACCAGGAAGCCTTTGAGCGCCAGGATGACGGCTATCAGCAGCATCTGCACGATCAGCGCCAGTACAAGAGACGACATGTCCAGCCCGAACATGCTTGGGATTACCCGGCGCAGAGGCTTGAGCAGCGGCTGAGTGGCTTTCACGATGAACTGGCAGAGCGGGTTGTAAAAGTTCGCCCGAACCAATTGCAGGATAAAACGCAGCAGCACGATCAGCAGGTACAGGCTGCCCAGGGTTTTAATGATGAAAATGGCAGCGTCATTGAGTCCGAGCATTATTGATTCCTTTGTAAGAGCTGATTAGCGACCCAGTTGCTCGGCCATCTCGGCTGAACGGTGGGCTGCGGCGCCGAGTGCTTTTTCGACCAGGGCTTCAAAGCCGCCGGCCTGGAAGGTCTTGATCGCGGCTTCGGTGGTGCCTGCTGGCGAGGTCACGCGACGGCGTAGCTCCGCAGCGTCGACGTCACTGGCAACGGCCATGTGCGCGGCGCCCAGCGCGGTTTGCAGGGTCAGCTGGGCAGCGATGTCCCGTGGCAGGCCAAGCTTCTCGCCCGCAGCGGTCATGGCTTCGATCAGCAGGAAGAAGTACGCAGGGCCCGAACCGGAAACGGCGGTGACCGCATCCAGTTGCTGCTCTTCGTTCAGCCACAGGGCGATGCCAACGGCAGACAGCAACTCTTGGGCCTGCTGACGCTGTTCGGCAGTCACTTGGGCCGTGGCGTACAAACCGCTCACGCCCTGACGCAGCAGCGCCGGGGTGTTGGGCATGCAACGCACGATCGGCTGAGCGCCAAGCCAGTTGTTCATGCTGGCGCAGGTGATCCCGGCGGCAATCGACACCACCAGTTGATTCGGCGCCAGGCTTGGGCGCAGTGCTTCACACACGGCTTTCATGGCCTGGGGTTTGACCGCCAGCACGACCACGTCTGCGCCTTGAATGGCGTCGGCGTTGTTGGCGAACGTTTCGATGCCGTGTTCGGCGGTTACCCGTGCGCGAGTTTCAGCGCCCGGGTCGCTGGCGCGGATCTGTGCAGCGTCCAGGCCTTTGGCACGCAGGCCGCCGATCAGGCTGGCGGCCATGTTTCCGGCACCGATAAAGGCAATTCGTGTCTTGCTCATGTCAGGTCCTTATAGAGAGGTAAGTCA
Source organism: Pseudomonas sp. GW822-FHT04C11 (assembly GCF_058800905.1). Classification (NCBI taxonomy): domain Bacteria; kingdom Pseudomonadati; phylum Pseudomonadota; class Gammaproteobacteria; order Pseudomonadales; family Pseudomonadaceae; genus Pseudomonas; species Pseudomonas sp. GW822-FHT04C11. The sequence continues at coordinate 250,014 of NZ_JBXAMS010000003.1, forward strand.
GCCACGTTACGGCTGACCGTAGTCGCGGGCACCAAACAGGGCCGTACCGATACGAACCCAGGTGGCGCCCATGGCAATGGCCGACTCCAGGTCGTGGCTCATGCCCATGGAAAGTGTGTCGAGTGGCAGATTCAGGCTGGCTTGCAGGCTTTTGTTCAAGTCACGTACGGCTGCAAAGGCTGCGTCCTGAGCTGCGCGATCTTCAGTCGGCTCGGGAATTGCCATCAAACCGCGTAGTTTCAACCGCGGCAGCGTGCTGATAGCGCTGGCCAGTGCCGGCAGATCGGCCGGGGTGCAACCGGATTTACTGGCTTCACCGCTGACATTGACCTGAATGCAGATGTTCAAGGGTGGCAGCTCGGCCGGACGCTGTTCGGACAGGCGTTGTGCGATTTTCAAGCGATCCACGGAATGCACCCAGGCGAAGTTCTCGGCGATAGCACGCGTCTTGTTCGATTGAATGGGGCCGATGAAGTGCCAGATCAAGGGCAGGTCGGCCAACTCGAGCTGTTTGCCCAGGGCCTCCTGCAGATAGTTCTCGCCAAAGTCGTGCACGCCGGCGGCATAGGCTTCACGCACGGCATCGCTGGGCTTGGTCTTGCTCACGGCCAGCAGGCGGACGCTGTGCTCGGCACGTTGCGCGGCTTGCTCCGCTGCGCGGATACGCGCAGCTACCTGCGCTATGTTGTCTGCTATCGTGGACATTCAAGGGACGCCGGCAGTCTGAGGTTCGCGGCATTCTACTGGAATTGGGGAGTGCTATGGATATCACTGAACTGCTGGCATTCAGCGCCAAACAAGGGGCTTCCGACTTGCACCTGTCGGCGGGGCTGCCGCCGATGATCCGGGTCGATGGCGATGTGCGGCGGATCAACCTGCCGGCGCTGGATGACAAGCAGGTGCGCGAGCTGATCTACGCGATCATGAACGACAAGCAGCGGGTGGAGTTCGAGCAGGCGCTGGAGACCGACTTTTCCTTCGAGGCGCCGGGTGTGGCGCGCTTTCGGGTCAATGCGTTCAATCAGTACCGCGGCCCGGGCGCGGTGTTCCGGACCATCCCGTCGAAAATCCAGAGCATGGAAGATCTGGGCATGGGGAATGTGTTTCGCCGTATTGCCGAGGTCTCGCGCGGGCTGGTGCTGGTCACCGGGCCGACAGGTTCCGGTAAGTCGACCACCCAGGCGGCAATGATCGATTACCTGAATAACCACCGGCATCACCATATCCTCACCATCGAAGACCCTATCGAGTTCCTCCATGAATCACGCAAATGCCTGATCAATCAGCGTGAAGTGCACCGCGATACGCGTAGTTTCGCTACGGCGTTGCGTTCGGCATTGCGCGAGGACCCGGATGTGATTCTGGTAGGGGAAATGCGTGATCTGGAGACTATCCGCCTGGCGCTGACGGCGGCCGAGACCGGGCATCTGGTCTTCGGCACCTTGCACACCAACTCGGCGGCGAAAACCATTGACCGGGTGGTGGACGTGTTTCCAGGCGATGAGAAGTCGATGGTGCGTTCGATGCTCTCGGAGTCGTTGCAGGCGGTGATTTCCCAAGCGCTGATCAAGAAAATCGGTGGTGGCCGGGTGGCGGCCCACGAAATCATGCTTGGCACCTCGGCAATCCGTAACCTGATCCGCGAAGACAAGATTGCGCAGATGTACTCGTCGATTCAGACCGGGGGTTCGTTGGGAATGCAGACGCTGGATATGAGCTTGAAGGATCTTGTGAGCAAAGGCCTGATCACTCGCGAGCATGCGCGGGAGAGGGCGCGGTCACCGGATAATTTCTGAGGGGGGAGTGCAGGTCTGTGGTGAGGGGGCTTGCCCCCTCACCACAATGATCTTGCTTCGAATCAGCGCTGAGCGATGCGCAGGGCTTTCGATTCTTTCGTTTCAACCCGCTTGGCAACCACGTAATGGCTTTCCCAGTACGGTTTCTTCAGGGTGTCGATGGTCACCGACTTGCCACGACGCGGTGCGTGGATGAAGCGGTCGTTGCCCAGGTAAATGGCGACGTGGTTGACCTTTCGGCTCTTGATATTGAAGAAAATCAGGTCGCCCGGCTTCAAGTCCTTGCGATCGACTTTCTGTCCGTGACCGGCGGCCATGGCGTTGGAAGTGCGTGGCAGATCAGCCGCACCCACGCCATTGAAGGCGTATTTCACCAGCCCGCTGCAATCGAAGCCTTTACTTGGGCTACTGCCGCCCCAACGATAAGGAGTGCCAAGCACGTTTACTGCACGGCTCAGTACATTGCTGCTTTGTTTGGCTCCCATTGGCGGGACCGGTTTGCTGTCGGCCTTGCTCAGGTGAGTCAGACCTTTTACAGCGTGTTTGTTTTTGCTGGTGACGGCAGAAACATGAGATTTTGGGGTGTAACCATTAACGTTTGGAAGACGTTGCTCACGATTGGTGGCGTGGGCGGCCAGTGGCATTAATAGGCAAATGGTTAGCCATGTCTTGAAAAATGGACGCATTAGGCAAGGCTCTATGTAGGTAAGCGCGCAACTTTATAACAGCTTTTTTGTCCTTTCCGAGGCCGTTGGTCGATTCAACCCGGGGGTCAACTGCAGCAAAGAAGCGGCAAACGGACTCAATTGTCGGACAGAAGTCAGGTGTTACAAGGCTTTGACGGGAGACAAGGTAGCATTTGCCACACGTCGGTCGCCTGTAAAAAAGTCACAAAGAATTCAAGAATATTTATCTATCGAGGCAAATGAGGGAACCCATGAACACCTATCGTCAGGATGTTTCACACCAGGACACCCACAGCAAGGTGATCGGTTACCTGCTGTGGATTTTCGGTTTTACCGGCTCTCACCGTTTCTATTACGGCAAGCCGGTGACCGGTACGATCTGGTTTTTCACCTTCGGGTTGCTGGGCATTGGCTGGCTGATCGACCTGTTCCTGATCCCGGCGATGGACCGTGAAGCGGACCTGCGTTTTACCGCTGGTCCTATCGAGTACAACGTTGCCTGGATCCTGCTGACCTTCCTGGGCGTGTTCGGTCTGCACCGCATGTACCAAGGCAAGTGGCTGACGGGCCTGCTGTACCTGGTGACCGGCGGGTTGTTCTTTCTGGGGGTGTTGTATGACTTCTGGACATTGAATGACCAGATCTCGGTGCGTAACGCGCAGAGCCGCTGAATATGTGGTGAGGGGGCAAGCCCCCTCGCCACAGGTGACGCGTTTTACGCCTGGTGGCTGATCCGTCCGTCCACCAGGGTGTAGCGCACCACGCCTGGCAGGCTATGGCCGAGGAACGGGCAGTTTTCGCCTTTCGACAGCCAGTGCTCACCGGCTACGGTGGAGGCGGCTGGATCGAACACCACCAGATCCGCCGGAGCGCCCACCGCCAGCTTGCCTACCGGCAGGCGCAGGGCATCGGCCGGACCGGCACTCAGGCGTGCCAGCAGCGTCGGCAGGTCGAGCAAACCGTCTTCTACCAGCGTCAGGGCCAGCGGCAGTAGCAGTTCAACGCTGCTGATGCCCGGCTCGGTCGCGCCGAACGGTGCCAGCTTGGCGTCGCGCTCGTGCGGCTGGTGATGGCTGGAGATGGCTTGAACCACCCCCGACTTCACGGCAGCGCGCAGGCCATCGCGGTCAGCGCGGGTGCGTAGCGGCGGCTGGACGTGGTACAGGCTGTTGAAGTCGATCAGCGCCTCGTCAGTGAGGATCAGCTGATACAACGCCACATCGGCCGTCACTTTCATGCCACGGGCCTGAGCCTGGGCAATCAATGCCACGCCGCGGGCGCTGGTGAGCTGGCTGAAGTGCGCACGTACGCCGGTTTGTTCGACCAGCAGCAGATCGCGGGCCAGGGCCACGGTTTCAGCGGTTTCGGGAATCCCCGGCAAGCCGAGGAAACTCGCGGTCGGGCCTTCGTGAGCCAGGCCACCTTCGGCGAGGTCATGATCCTGCGAATGGAAGATCACCGTCAGGTCGAACGTTGCCGCGTATTCCAGTGCCCGGCACAGGGTCCGGGTGTTGCGGAAACTCTCGAGGCCATTGCCGAATGCAATGCAGCCAGCATCGCGCAGGGCAATCAGTTCCGCCAGCTGTTCGCCGTCCAGCCCTTTGCTCAGGGCGCCAATCGGGAACACTTTGGCATTACCGGCTTCGCGGGCGCGGTCGAGGATCAGCTCAGCCACGGCGGAGGTGTCCAGCACCGGTTTGGTCCGTGGCGGGCAGCACAGGCTGGTGACGCCGCCGGCCGCAGCGGCGCGGGTTTCACTGGCAATCGTGCCTTTGCGGCTGTAACCCGGTTCGCGCAGGGCGACGTTCAGGTCGACGAGGCCGGGGGCGACCACCAGGCCTTTGGCCTCAATGGTCTCGACAGCGACGAAACCGGCTGGAGCGGCGCCAATGGCGACTATCTTGCAGGCTTCAATGTGAATATCGGTGACTTGATCCAGGCCGCTGCTTGGATCGATGACGCGGGCGCCGAGAATGCTGAGCTTCACTGGGCCTTCTCCTGCTCGAATTGGCGCTGGGCAGTCTGCCCGCTCATGGCCATGGACAACACGGCCATACGAATGGCGATCCCGTAGGTCACCTGATTGAGAATCACCGAGTGCGGACCGTCGGCCACCGCCGATTCGATCTCCACGCCCCGGTTGATCGGGCCCGGGTGCATGACGATGGCATCCGGTTTGGCGCCGGCCAGGCGCGCAGTGGTCAGGCCGAACAGGCGATAGAACTCGCCCTCGCTCGGCAGCAGGCCGCCGGTCATGCGTTCACGCTGCAGGCGCAGCATGATTACCACGTCGACGTCCTTCAGGCCTTCGGTCATGTCGGTGTAGACCTTCACGCCGTACTGTTCGATACCGATCGGCAGCAGGGTTTTCGGCGCGATCACGCGGATGTCCGGGCAGCCGAGGGTTTTCAGCGCGAGCATGTTCGAGCGTGCAACCCGCGAGTGCAGGATGTCGCCGACGATGGCCACTGACAGGTTTTCAAAGCTGCCTTTGTGCCGCCGGATGGTCAGCATGTCGAGCATGCCCTGGGTCGGGTGGGCGTGACGGCCGTCGCCACCGTTGATGATCGCCACCTGTGGGCAAACATGTTCGGCGATGAAGTGCGCGGCGCCAGAGTCGCCGTGGCGCACCACGAACATGTCGGCGGCCATGGCTTCAAGGTTGCGCAGGGTGTCGAGCAGGGTTTCGCCCTTGCTCGCCGACGACGTCGACACGTTCAGGGTGATTACGTCTGCCGACAGCCGCTGGGCTGCCAGTTCGAAGGTGGTACGGGTGCGGGTGGAGTTTTCGAAGAACACGTTGCACACGGTCTTGCCGCGCAGCAGCGGGACTTTCTTGACCGCCCGGGCGCCGACTTCAAGGAACGAGTCGGCGGTGTCGAGGATTTCCGTCAGCAGCTCGCGGCGCAGACCGTCGAGCGAGAGGAAGTGGCGCAGCTGGCCCTGATCATTGAGCTGCAGCGGGCGCTTGGTGTCTAAAGGCGTCATCGCAATGGACTCTTTAAAAGGGCGAATTAAAGGGCGAGGTCTTGCAGTTCGAGCTGCAGCGGGTCAGGGCCGGTCAGCTTGACCCGTTCGTGGGCCGCCAGCGACAGGGTGGCGCCCACCACGTCCGGGCGGATTGGCAGCTCGCCGGCATCCAGGTCGAGCAAGCACACCAGGGTGATGCTGGCCGGACGGCCGTAATCGAAGAGTTCGTTCATGGCGGCGCGGATCGTCCGACCGCTCATCAGCACGTCGTCGATCAGCACCAGGTGCTGGCCTTCGATTTCGAACGGCAGTGCCGAAGGGCGAACCTGCGGATGCAGGCCGCTCTGGCTGAAGTCGTCGCGGTAGAAGGAAACGTCCAGGGTGCCCAGTGGCGCGTCGCTGCCTAGCTCTTCGAGCAAGGCCTGGGCGACCCACACGCCACCGGTGCGAATGCCGATGTAGCGCGGTTCGCTGATGCCACGGTGTTCAAGATGGGCCTTGAGACGGACCGCCATTTGGCTGATCAGTTCGGCGGGATTGGGCAGGCTCATGGTTGCTCCTTCATGGGCCCGAGCACGCTGCGTGCACAGTGCGGCTCGGGTTGTAGCGAAGAGAGGCACTGTGGCGCCTCTTCAGGATTCGGCTTTCAGGATTCGAACAGTGCAGTGTTTTCGTCGAGCCAGCCTTGCAGCAGCAGGGCGGCAGCGATGGCGTCGACCGGGTTGTCGCGGTAACTGCCTTTCTGCCCGCCCTGTGCCCGCCGTTCACCTTTGGCCTCAAAGGTGGTCAGACGTTCATCGTGGGTATAGAAGGGCAGGTTGTAGCGGCCATTCAGGCGGCGGGCGAATTTCTCGGCGCGCAAGCACATGTCACTGGGCGTGCCGTCCATGTTCAGCGGGAGGCCGACCACCACAGCGTCGGGTTTCCATTCCTTGATCAGGGCTTCGACCTGATTCCAGTCAGGAATGCCGTTTTGCGCCTTCAAGGTGCAGAGCTCGCGGGCCTGGCCGGTAATCACCTGGCCGACCGCGACGCCGATCTGTTTGGTGCCGTAGTCAAAACCCAGAATCAGACGCAGGGCCATCAGGCGTGTCCTGCCTGGCTGGTCAGCAGGCTGAGGTTGATGCCCAGGCGCTTGGCGGCTGCTTCCAGGCGCAATTCGCTGCTGGTGTTGAACAGGATGTCGGCATCGAACGGGCAGGTCAGCCAGGCATTGTCGGCCAGCTCGGTTTCCAGCTGCCCGGGTTCCCAACCGGCGTAGCCGAGGGCGATCAGGCTTTTGCTCGGGCCAATGCCATCGGCGATGGCAAACAGCACGTCCTGGGAGGTGGACAGCGCCAGGCCATCCAGTTCGACCGTTGCCTGATACGTCGAGCCGATCGGGTGCAGGACAAAACCGCGATCGGTCTGTACCGGGCCGCCAGTGAAAATCGGCACGTGCTGGCACAGTGGCGAGGGTTCGATGTCTGGGCGCAATTGCTCGAGAATGTCCGCCAGGCTCAGGTCTTGTGGGCGGTTGATGATCAACCCCATGGCACCATTGGCCGTGTGCTCGACGATGTAGGTCAAGGTGTGCGCAAAGTTCGGGTCGGCCATGTGAGGCATGGCGATCAGGAAGTGATGCTTGAGGTAGCTCGGGCTGACGTTCTTCATAGGCGCTAGTGTGGCGTTGGAGGGGCAAACTGACAAGCTGGGGATGCGCAGGAAATGCTGATTGGATTCACCGCAGGCCCCTGTGGCGAGGGAGCTTGCTCCCGCTCGGCCGGTCCGCGCTCGGGCGTAGCAGTCGCAATCCAGCTGGCGCGTTGTGCCCGATTGAATGGGGTTGCCGCTTTTGGGGCCGTTTTGCAGCCCAGCGGGAGCAAGCTCCCTCGCCACAGATGAGCGCCAGCGTCAGTTACTGGAGAGCTTGTCTCCGCGCGCAAATTTCCATGTGCGAATGATTTCCAGCCGGTCGATATCCGACAGGTCGCCGGTAAACGGCGCAAACGGTGCGGCCAGGCGGACGATGCGCTGTGCGGCTTGATCCAGCAGCGGCTGGCCGGAGGATTCCAGCACCAGCACTTCATACAGCGAGCCGTCGTGGTTGATCGAGACCATCAGTCGCAAGTTGCCATAGATCTGCTTGCGCCGGGCTTCTTCGGGGTAGTTCAAATTACCGATACGCTCGACCTTCTTGCGCCATTCGTCCTTATACCAGGCGCCCTTGTCGCGCATGGTCGAGGCGGCGCTCAGACGGTGGATGCGCGGGCGCTTGGCATACAACTGTTGTTCGTTGGCCAGCTCCGCTTCCAGGCTGGCGATGTCGCTGGACAGCTGCGAGCTGTCGAATGTCGGTGTCACGGCCTTGGGCGTCGGCTCGGCCTTGATCTCTTGTTTCTTGGCCACGGCTTTCTTTGGCGCGGGTGCGATAGTGGTCACGGCGGCTTTCGGCGCGGCTTCCTCTACCTGGGGTTTGACCGATGGCGGGGGCGAGACTTTTTGTACCTTGTTGTCCTGGAATGGTGCGATCTCGGTGGTCTTGGGGATCGCTTTTTTATCCAGGGTGCCGCTGCCTTGCTGGTTTTCCTGGGCGAGGAAATCGGCTTTTGCAGGCTTCTTTTCGCTTTTGAAGGTGGCGAGGGTGATTTCCAGGGTTCTGCTGATCTGCTTGGGTTCGACAAAGGTGAACCCGATGCCCAACAGCAAGGCCAGGTGAATCAGCGCCGCAAGAAACAGGGTAAAACCGAGGCGATCGGCCGGGCGCACGCCACGGTGGGCGAGTTCGGGAGGCAGATCGGACGGAAGTGTCATAACAAGAAAACCAACATCGCGTTTTTCACAGGCCGGGCATGATAACGCAATGTTGGTCGTAACTTGGGTGTTCTATATCAACGCGCTTTAAGCTTCTGATCGATGGCAGCCATCAGCATTTCGCCGATGTTCGTGCCAAAAGCGTTGTCGATCTCGCGAATACAGGTCGGACTGGTGACGTTGATTTCGGTCAGGTGCTCGCCGATTACGTCGAGGCCGACGAACAGCAAGCCCTTTTCACGCAGGGTCGGGCCGACCTGTGCGGCGATCCAGCGGTCCTTGTCGGTCAGCGGGCGTGCTTCGCCACGACCGCCGGCGGCCAGGTTGCCTCGGGTTTCGCCAGCGGCGGGAATCCGCGCCAGGCAGTAATCCACCGGTTCGCCATCGATCATCAGGATGCGCTTGTCGCCGTCCTTGATCGCCGGCAGGTAACCCTGCGCCATGATCTGCTGTTTGCCGTGGTGGGTCAGGGTTTCGAGGATCACCGACAGGTTCGGATGGCCCTTGGTGTGACGGAAGATCGACGCACCCCCCATGCCGTCCAGCGGCTTGAGAATCACATCACCATGATGATCGGCGAAATCGCGCAGTACATCGGGACGGCGGCTGACCACGGTCGGCGGCGTGCACTGCGGGAACAGTGTGGCGAACAGTTTTTCATTGCAGTCGCGCAGGCTCTGCGGCTTGTTGACCACCAGCACGCCCGCGCGCTCGGCTTGCTCCAGCAAGTAGGTGGAGTAAACGAACTCCATGTCGAACGGCGGATCCTTGCGCATCAGGATCACGTCCAGATCGCTTAGCAGCGCGTCGGTTTCGGCTTCCAGTTCGAACCATTTTTCCGGATTGGCGAAGACTTTCAAAGGACGCATCCGCGCCCGGGCTTCACCTTCGGCCTGGTACAGATCGCGCTGTTCCATATAGAACAGCGTCCAGCCGCGCGCCTGGGCGGCCAACAGCATGGCCAGCGAGCTATCCTTTTTATAGGAAATGCTGGCGATAGGGTCCATGACAATCCCGACGCGAACGCTCATGGGTTTTTCCTCGAAATTTGGGTGGTCGAAGCGACATGAAAAAGTGGCGTCAGAGTGGCGCCCAGTGTGTTCCCGGTCAAGGAAAAACCACCTCGAAGGTTGCTCGATAGATTGGATTTGGAGACTGTGCTAAAAAGGCTGCCATATCGTTCTGGCCCTTGAGCATCAAGGGTTTCGGGCCCTCGGTAAGCCGCAAACGACAATTTGATTCGCAAAGGCGACGGTAGAGCAGATATGGAACAGCATTCCAGCGCCTTGAAGGTCATGGTGATCGACGACTCGAAAACGATTCGCCGTACCGCCGAAACGTTGTTGAAAAACGTAGGCTGTGAGGTCATCACGGCCATCGATGGTTTCGATGCCCTGGCCAAGATTGCCGACAATCATCCCGGCATCATCTTTGTCGACATCATGATGCCGCGTCTGGATGGCTATCAGACCTGCGCGTTGATCAAGAACAACAGCGCGTTCAAGTCCACGCCAGTGATTATGCTGTCGTCCAAGGACGGGTTGTTCGACAAGGCCAAGGGGCGCATCGTCGGCTCCGACCAGTTTTTGACCAAGCCTTTCAGCAAGGAAGAACTGCTGAGTGCGATCCAGGCCCATGTACCGGGCTTTGTCGTTGTTTCGCCGCAGTAAGACACGCACAGTGACGCTCGGCCAGCGGGCCCGGCGTCTACAAGAATGGGGAAGACCATGGCACGTATTCTGATCGTCGATGATTCGCCGACCGAAATGTACAAACTGACCGGCATGCTGGAAAAGCACGGTCACGAAGTGTTGAAAGCCGAAAACGGTGCAGACGGTGTGGCACTGGCCCGCCAGGAAAAACCCGACGCGGTGCTGATGGACATCGTCATGCCCGGCCTCAACGGTTTCCAGGCCACCCGCCAGCTAACCAAAGACCCGGAAACCGGGCACATCCCGGTGATCATCATCACCACCAAGGATCAGGAAACCGACAAGGTCTGGGGCACCCGCCAGGGCGCCAGGGACTACCTCACCAAGCCGGTGGAAGAAGACACCCTGATCAAGACCCTGAACAACGTGCTGGCAGGCTGACGGCCGACCCATGGCCGAGTCGCTGACCGCCTTCGAGCTGCTGCTGCAGATCGATCAGCGCTGCCGCCTGCTGGCGGCGGACCTGCCTTCGCAGCAAACCCGCAATCACGGCTGGAGCGGGATCGGCTTTCGCCTCGGCGAGCGCTGGTACGTGGCGCCGATGGGCGAGGTCAGCGAGGTGTTGCACGAGCCGCGTCTGACTCAGTTGCCGGGGGTCAAGTCGTGGGTCAGGGGCGTGGGTAACCTGCGCGGACGACTGTTGCCGGTCATGGACCTATGCGGTTTCCTCGGGATTGAGTTGTCTGCGCTGCGCAAACAGCGGCGCGTACTGGTCGTTGAGTATAAAGAGCTGTTCGTCGGGTTGATGGTCGATGAGGTGCTCGGCATGCAGCACTTCAATCAGGCCAGTTTCGAGCCGGCATCACTGGACGCTCAGGGTGGTGCGGCGGGACTTTTCATAAAGGGACAGTTCGAACGCGAGCAACGGTGGCAGGTCTTCAGCCCGTTTGCCCTGGTGCAGTCCCCACGGTTCATGGATGTAGCCCTGTAAACACGACGGACGGGTTGGCACTATCCCTGTAGCAGCTGCCGAAGGCTGCGTTCGAGTGCGGAGCACTCGCAAAACCAGGCACCGCAGAGTGTCAGGTTGAAAAGGTTGGCAGGATTTACGACCGCTTCGCGGCCGGACGCAGGCTTCGCCAGCTGCTACGGATCGCGATCTTTTAGGCGAGGATCGATGATAAAAGCAAATACAGGCAAGGCTACGGAAGGGTCGCGCAGTCGTGCACAGATCATTGTGCTGTTCATGGCGCTGATCGTATTCATCGTGTTGCTGTTCGCCAACTTCGCTTACCTCAATACCCAGGCCTCCTACGACAAGCAGTACATCGGTCACGCCGGAGAGCTGCGCGTGCTGTCCCAGCGCATTGCCAAAAACGCCACTGAAGCGGCAGCCGGCAAAGCGGCGGCGTTCAAGCTGCTGAGTGATTCGCGTAACGACTTCGCCCAACGCTGGGGTTACTTGAAAAAAGGTGACCCGACCACCGGCCTGCCACCCGCACCCCACGCGGTACACGCGGAAATGCGCGCGGTGCAGCTGGACTGGGAGCGCCTGCTGAAAAATACCGACGCGATCCTTTCCAGCGAACAGACTGTGCTGTCGCTGCATCAGGTCGCCGCGACCCTGGCCGAGACCGTGCCGCAGTTGCAGGTCGAGTACGAAAAAGTCGTCGAAATCCTGCTCCAGCGCGGCGCACCTGCTGCTCAGGTCGCCATGGCTCAGCGCCAGTCGTTGCTGGCCGAACGGATCCTGGGCGCGGTCAACACGGTGCTCGTTGGCGACGAAAGTGCCCAACAGGCTGCCGACGCCTTTGGCCGTGATGCGGCGCGTTTCGGCCAGGTGCTCAACGGCATGCTCCAGGGCAATCCGTCCCTGAAGATCAGCGAGGTCGAAGACCATGACGCGCGTGCCCGGCTGACCGAGATTTCCGAGCTGTTCGAATTCGTTTCGGGCTCGGTCGACGAGATCCTCGAAACCTCGCCTGAACTGTTCAAGGTCCGCGAGTCGGCGGGCAACATCTTCAACTTGTCGCAGACCTTGCTCGATGAAGCCTCGCACCTGGCCAACGGCTTCGAAAACATGGTGGGCGGGCGTTCGACCGACACCATCGGCGGTTACGTGCTGGGCTTGCTGGCGCTGATGTCAATCATCCTGATCGGCCTGGTGATGGTTCGTGAAACCAATCGCCAGTTGCGGGAAACCGCCGAGAAGAACGAACGTAACCAGAACGCGATCATGCGCTTGCTCGACGAGATCGAAGACCTCGCCGATGGCGACCTGACGGTCACGGCATCGGTCACCGAAGACTTCACCGGGACCATCGCCGACTCGATCAATTACTCGGTCGATCAGCTGCGCGATCTGGTCGCGACCATCAACCTGACCGCCGGCCAGGTCGCTGCCGCAGTGCAGGAAACCCAGGCGACCGCGATGCACCTGGCCCAGGCCTCGGAGCATCAGGCCCAGCAGATTTCCGAAGCTTCGACAGCGATCAACGAAATGGCCCAGTCCATCGATCAGGTCTCGGCCAATGCCGCCGAGTCGTCCGCCGTTGCCGAGCGCTCGGTGGAGATCGCCAACAAGGGCAACGAGGTGGTGCACAACACCATTCACGGCATGGACAATATCCGTGAGCAGATTCAGGACACGGCCAAGCGGATCAAGCGTCTGGGCGAGTCGTCCCAGGAAATCGGCGACATCGTTAGCCTGATCGACGACATTGCCGACCAGACCAATATTCTCGCGCTGAACGCCGCCATCCAGGCCTCCATGGCCGGTGACGCCGGGCGTGGTTTTGCGGTGGTTGCCGATGAAGTCCAGCGGCTGGCGGAGCGCTCGTCGGCGGCTACCCGACAAATTGAAACTCTGGTGCGGGCGATCCAGACTGACACCAATGAAGCGGTGATTTCCATGGAGCAGACCACCACCGAAGTGGTGCGCGGCGCGCGACTGGCGCAGGATGCGGGGGTGGCCCTGGAAGAAATCGAAGGCGTATCGAAAACGCTCGCAGCGTTGATCCAGAGTATTTCCAACGCGGCGCAGCAACAGACGTCTTCGGCGGGTCAGATATCCTTGACGATGAACGTGATCCAGCAGATCACCACGCAGACCTCGTCGGGCTCCACGGCCACTGCCGAGAGCATCGGCAACCTGGCGAAGATGGCCAGCCAGCTGCGGCGTTCGGTGTCTGGTTTCACCTTGCCGGCGGTGCCTGAGCGCAGCGCCGACAAGGCTTGAACGATGCCTGCTGGAACAGCATTTTGATGGGAGTGGTTATGGGTGATCGGCACGACTATGTGGCCCTCGAATGGGTCAAGGGCGAAATTGCCGAAACGTTGAAGCAGGCGTTTATTGCCCTTGAAAGCATGGCCCTCGACAACCGGTTCGAAGAACCACTGACGGCGCACGCGATCGCGGAGTGCCTGGCGGGGATTCATCAGGTTCACGGCAGTTTGCAGATGGTTGAATTCTACGGCGCCGCGTTGCTCGCCGAAGAGATGGAGCAGCTCGCGGCAGCGTTGCAGCACAACCGCGTCAGCCACCGCGATGAAGCCATTCGCCTGCTGCAACAAGCCCTCGGCCAACTGCCGATTTACCTCGACCGTGTGCACAGTGCCCGCCGTGACTTGCCGTTGGTGGTCTTGCCGTTGATCAACGACCTGCGCAGCGCCCGTGGCGAAAGCCTGTTGTCGGAAACCAGCCTGTTCAGCCCGCAGTGGCAAGCGCTTCCCGAATTGGATGACGACACGCTGGCAATGCTTGAGCCGGCCGAGTTGCCGAATGTGCTGCGCAAATTGCGGCAAATGTTGCAGATGGGACTGGTTGGGTTGCTTCGCGAACAGGACGACACCACCAATCTCGGCTATCTGGCCAAGGTCTTTGCACGCCTCGAAATGCTCTGCGACGGCGCGCCATTGAGCCCGTTGTGGCAGATCGCTTCGGCGCTGGTCGAAGGCATGCTCAGCGGCAGTGTCGCCAACAGTCCGGCGCTGCGCAGCCTGTTCAAGGACGCTGACAAGGAACTCAAGCGCCTGCTCGAACACGGCATCTCGGAAATCAATCAGCCAGCGCCGCCTGAATTGCTCAAAAGCCTGCTGTTCTACATTGCCAAGGCACAACATCCCACTGCGCAGATGCAAGCCATGAAAGAGCGTTATGCCCTGGACGACGCGTTGCCCGACAGTGCAATGGTCGATGAAGAACGCGCTCGCCTGGCTGGCCCGGACCGCGACGCGATGCGCTCGGTGCTGGCCGCGCTCTGCGAAGAACTGGTGCGGGTCAAGGAGCGCCTCGACCTGTTCGTGCGCAGCGACCGACAACATGTCTCGGACCTCGACAACCTGCTGGCGCCACTGCGGCAAATCGCCGACACCCTGGCGGTGCTCGGCTTCGGTCAGCCGCGCAAGGTGATCATCGATCAACTGGCGGTGGTTCTGAGCCTGGCCCAAGGCCAGCGCGAGCCGAACGACGCGATCCTGATGGATGTCGCCGGAGCCCTGCTTTACGTCGAGGCGACCCTGGCCGGAATGGTCGGCACCGTTGAGGAAAACCGCGAAGAGAGCCGGTTGCCGACCACCGACCTGACGCAGATCCACCAGATCGTCATCAAGGAAGCGCGAATCTGCCTGCAACAGGCCAAGGACATGATCGTCGACTACATCGACAGCGATTGGGATCGACAGGTCTTGCAGCCGCTTCCGGCCGTGCTGACCCAGGTGCGTGGCGCGTTGGCGATGATTCCGCTGAGCCGCGCGGCAAGCCTGCTGGAAGCCTGCAACGGTTTCATTCGCGAACATCTGCTGGCAGACCAGACGCGTCCCGATTGGCCACAACTCGACAGCCTGGCCGACGCCATTACCAGCATCGAGTATTACCTGGAGCGTTTGAGCGAAGACCCCGAGGCGCCTGGCGAAAAAATCCTTGATGTCGCCGAGCAAAGCCTGGCAGCTCTGGGGTATTTCCCCGGCGAGGTGCCTGTGCCGCTGCCCGAAGACGTGCTGAGCCCAGGCTTGGCGTTGGTGATGCCGGATCTGCCGGATCTGCCGGCACTGGATAACCCGCAGATCACCCAGTCGCTGGCCGAGGTGTTGGCCAGCCCGGCCCGTGCCGTCAATCCGCCCGCGCTGATCACGCCGGGCAGTCTGCTGCCGCCGCCGGCCGATGAAGAGCCGGTGGATGCCGAGCTGCGCGAAGTCTTTCTCGAGGAGACCGATGAAGTCCTCGATATCCTGCGCGAATACTTGCCGCGCTGGGTCGCCAGCCCCGACAGCACCTCGGTCCTGAGCGAGTTGCGTCGCGCCTTCCATACGTTGAAAGGCAGCGGGCGAATGGTCCGCGCACTGGTGTTGGGCGAGTTGGCGTGGGCACTGGAAAATCTGCTCAACCGGGTGCTGGAACGCAGTGTCGAACCGGGTCCGCCGGTTTATCAGCTGCTGGATGAAGTGCTGCAACTGCTCCCTGAACTGATCGCTGAGTTCGCCGCCAACACCCAGCGTCAGCGCGACGATGTCGACCGCCTGGCCGCTCGCGCCCATGCCCTGGCGAAGGGGGATGAAACCCTGCCGGACACTGCGTCGCAGGATGACGCGATGCTTGATCCGCAGTTGCTGGAGATCTTCCGCAACGAAGCTGAAACCCACCTCCAGAGCCTCGACCGTTTTCTCGACCGGGCCGCTGAGCATGTGCCGTTGCAGGCCAGCGATGAGTTGCAACGCGCCTTGCACACCCTCAAGGGCAGCGCTTCGATGGCCGGTGTGTTGCCGATTGCCGAACTGGCGGCGCCGTTCGATCATCTGGCCCGCGAGTACAAGGCGCACCAGATTGCGCTGGACCTGGATGAAGTCGAACTGCTGCTCGAAGCCGGTGAACTGTTGCGGCGCGGGCTGAAGCAATTGAGCGGTGATCCGCTGATGCCGATCAGGGGTGCCGAAGACTTGATCGGGCGCACTCAGGCGCTGCTTGCCGAGCGCCTGGACGCCATCCTCAATGCGCCGAACACGGGGTTGCGGATCAAGCGTGATCCGCAACTGATCAACAAATTCCTGGCCCAGGGCATGGATATCCTGCTGGACGCCGAAAACCTCTTGCAGCGCTGGCAGCAACACCCCGGCGAGCGGCAGGAACTCAGCGCGCTGCTGGATGAGTTGACGACCCTGGGCGAGAACGCGCACCTGGCCGATCTGCATCCGGTGGACGAGCTGTGCGAAGCCTTGCTCGACCTCTACGGCGCGGTGGAGGAAAGCAGCCTGGCGGTCAACGAGCGGTTCTTCCATGAAGCGCAAAGTGCTCACGAAGCGCTGATCAACATGCTTGATGAACTGGCCGCCGGCCAGGAAGTCGGTTCACAACCGGCGCGGGTGCGGGCCTTGCGTGATTTGCTCAATGAGGGCCTTGATCCGTCGGCCATGGGGCTGATTCGCAGCGATGGCAGTCGCACGCTGAGCATTACCGAACTGGGCAGCGCCACCAGCGAGCTGGCACAGGCACAGGCGCAGGCGTTGATGATTGACGATGAAATCGTTTCGATCTTTCTCGAAGAAGCGGTGGATATCCTCGAAAGCGCCGGACAGGCCTTGCAGCGTTGGCTCAATGATCCGGAGAGCGCTGCGCCGCTGTCGTCATTGCAGCGCGACTTGCACACTCTCAAGGGCGGCGCACGAATGGCCGAGGTTGGGCCGGTCGGCGATCTGGCCCACGAGCTTGAAAGCCTTTATGAAGGCTTGGTCGACCGGCGCTTCAGTCATTCACCAGCGCTCGGGGTGTTATTGCAACAGAGCCACGACCGCCTCGCGATGTTGCTCGAACAGTTGCAAAACCATCAGCCACTGAGCGATCCGGGTACGTTGATCGAGGCGATCCAGCAATTTCGGCAAAGCACTGGCAGTACGGCTGAAGTGGTCGAGGCGGCGGCTGCGAATGATGCGGCGAGCCACGATCCGGAACTGTTGGAGATCTTCCTCGAGGAAGGTTTCGACATCATCGACAGTTCGGGTGCGGCGCTGTCGCGCTGGCAGGCGGACCCGCAAAATCGTCAGGAAATGGAAACCCTGCTGCGCGACCTGCACACCCTCAAGGGCGGCGCGCGAATGGTCGAAATCGCCCCGATTGGCGACCTGGCCCATGAGCTGGAATTTCTTTACGAAGGGTTGTCGACCGGCTTGCTGCACGCCATACCGGCGTTGTTCGATCTGTTGCAACGCAGCCATGACCGGTTGGCGCAGATGCTCGATGCGACCCGCGCCGGCCAGCCGGTGCTGCCGGCGGACAGCCTGATCGACGCGATCAAGGCCTTCACTCACCCGACAGCTGACAAGGCCCCGACACCGGCTCCGGTGGTTGAAGTGGCACCGGTGGCCAAGCCAGAGGCCGCGGCGCTGCAACCGGACGCTGGCGCCGATATGGTCAAGGTGTCGGCCGAACTGCTGGACGATCTGGTCAACCTGGCCGGGGAAACCTCGATCTTTCGCGGTCGCATCGAGCAGCAAGTCAACGATGCGCAAGTCGCCCTGAGCGAGATGGAAACCACCATCGAGCGCATGCGCGATCAGTTGCGCCGGCTCGACACCGAAACTCAGGGCCGGATCCTCAGCCGGCAGCAGGTTGAGGCCGAGCGCCTGGGCTACGAAGAGTTCGATCCACTGGAAATGGACCGTCACTCGCAGTTGCAGCAGTTGTCGCGGGCATTGTTCGAGTCGGCGTCCGACTTGCTCGACCTTAAGGAAACCCTCGAGCGCTGCAACCACGACGCCGAGAACCTGCTGCAACAACAAGGTCGGATCAATACCGAACTGCAGGAAGGCTTGATGCGTTCGCGCATGGTACCGTTCGAACGGATGCTGCCGCGCTTGAAGCGCATCGTTCGTCAGGTTTCCAGCGAGTTGGGCAAAGACGTCGAGTTCATTGTCGGGAACGCCGAAGGCGAGATGGACCGCAATGTGCTGGAACGCATGGCGGCGCCGCTTGAGCACATGCTGCGCAATGCTGTCGACCACGGTCTGGAGTCCGCCGAAGTCCGCCGTGCGGCCGGTAAACCCGAGCAAGGCCGCATCACCCTGGATTTGTCTCGTGAGGGCGGCGACATCATTTTCGACATCCGCGACGACGGTGCCGGCGTGCCGCTGGATGCCGTGCGGCGCAAGGCGATCAAGCGCGGGTTGCTCGATCCCGGTAGTGACATGAGCGATCGCGACGTGTTGCAGTTCATTCTGCAGCCAGGGTTTTCCACTGCCGAGAAAATCACCCAGATCTCCGGGCGTGGCGTCGGTATGGATGTGGTTCACGAAGAAGTGCGGCAACTCGGTGGCTCGATGGTCATCGACTCTGTGCCTGGGCACGGCGTGCACTTCCGCATTCGTCTGCCGTTCACCGTGTCGGTCAACCGTGCGCTGATGGTGCAGTGTGCCGAGGATCAATACGCGATCCCGCTGAACACCATCGAGGGCATCGTGTGCGTGCTGCCCTTTGAGCTGGAGGGCTATTACCAGCTCGATCCACCGCTATATGAATACGCCGGGCAACGCTATGAACTGTGCTACCTCGGCGAGCTGCTGAAGACCAGCGTCCGCCCGAAACTGCTGGGCCAGAGCCTGCCGTTGCCGGTGTTGCTGGTGCAGTGCAACGAGCGGCGCATCGCGGTGCAGGTCGATGCGACGACCGGTACCCGGGAAATCGTGGTGAAAAGTCTCGGCCCGCAGTTCGCGGCGGTGCAGGGGTTGTCTGGCGCGACCATTCTTGGCGATGGCCGGGTGGTGCTGATTCTCGACCTGCTGACGCATATCCGCGCCATGCAGACGCAGGTGTCACCGCAGCGGGTCATTCAGGAGACGGCCACGGAGGCCGAGCCGCAGCGTTCGATGCTGGTCCTGGTGGTCGACGACTCGGTCACCGTGCGCAAGGTCACCAGCCGCCTGCTCGAACGCCACGGCATGAACGTGCTAACCGCCAAGGACGGCGTCGACGCCATGCTGTTGCTCGAAGAGCACATGCCCGACCTGATGCTGCTGGACATTGAAATGCCGCGCATGGATGGTTTTGAAGTGGCCATGCAGGTACGCAACGATCCACGGTTGCAGCACCTGCCGATCATCATGATCACCTCGCGCACCGGCCAGAAACACCGCGACCGGGCGATGGCTATCGGCGTCAACGACTACCTCGGCAAGCCGTACCAGGAATCGGTATTGCTCGAAAGCATCGCTTTATGGAGCAAAACCCATGCTTGAACACCGCACCAGCAACCTCACCGGGCTGCTGCTGCCCTTGGCCGATCGCAACCTGATCCTGCCCAATGTCGCCGTCGCCGAGTTGATCGACTATCAGCCCGGCGCCTTTGACCTCGATTCACCGCCCTGGTACCTGGGCCTGGTGACCTGGCGCGAGCGGCAAATCCCGCTGTTGAGTTTCGAATCGGCCTGCGGCAACAAAACCGTGATCGGCGACCGTGCGCGTATCGTCGTCCTCAACGCTCTCGGCGGGCGCCCGCACCTCAAATTCATCGCCTTGCTGGTGCAAGGGATTCCACGCTCCTACAAGCTCGACAGCCAGTTGAGCTATGTCGACGTGCCGCTGTGCTCGCTGGAACACGCCGCGGTCCAGGTCGCCGAACACGTGGCGAAAGTCCCGGACCTGCTGGCGCTGGAAGAGTTGTTGGTGGGGGCGGGGTTGGTTGCGCAGTGAGTTGATCGGTCCCTTCTGGGGAACGATAAGTCCCACAAAGGGACCGCTTTAGTCCATGACATTTGATTTGAAACATTGCACACCCAGGCTACAAGCCTGAGGCTTGTGCGATGTAGCAGTGATTTTTTGAGGTTGGAGACGCATGTATCACGGAGAAAAATTCAACGCCTGGAGCCATTTGTTCGGGGCGGTTGCGGCGTGTGTCGGGGCGGTCTGGTTGTTGGTGATTGCCAGTTTGGACGGCAGCCCCTGGAAGATTGTCAGCGTGGCGATTTACGGCTTTACCTTGCTGGTGCTGTACAGCGTTTCGACGGTTTATCACAGCGTGCGCGGGCGGGCGAAGGTGATCATGCAGAAGGTCGATCACCTGTCGATCTACCTGCTGATCGCTGGCAGTTACACGCCATTTTGTCTGGTGACTTTGCGCGGACCGTGGGGCTGGACCTTGTTCGGGATTGTCTGGGGGCTGGCGGTGATCGGCATGCTGCAAGAGATCAAGCCGCGCTCCGAGGCGCGGATTCTGTCGATCGTGATCTACGCGGTGATGGGCTGGATCGTGCTGGTGGCGGTCAAGCCGCTGCTGGCGGCGTTGGGCACTGTCGGTTTTGCCTGGCTGGCGGCGGGCGGGGTGTTCTATACCGTCGGCATCATCTTCTTCGCCCTAGACAGCCGACTGCGCCACGCCCACGGCATCTGGCACCTGTTCGTCATCGCCGGCAGTTTGCTGCACTTCGTGGCGATCCTGTTTTACGTCTTGTGAAGCAAAAGATCGCAGCCTTCGGCAGCTCCTACGCCGAACGCGTTGCTCTGTAGGAGCTGTCGCAGGCTGCGATCTTTTAGCTGGTGCTCATCAACGATCCACCAACCGATCCAGTTGCTCCTGTGCGCGCGTGCTGAAGATCGTCAGCAAATCGCTCAGGGTGTGCGGCGGTGGCTCGTCAACGCGGGTCACGGCGTACAAAGTGATCGGCAACGGCGGCGCCAATGGCCGGATGGTCGTAGTCCTCGGTGAGGCACCGAGGGCTGTGAACGGGTCGATGACCGCCAGCCCGGCACCGGATTCGACCATGGCCCGCGCCAATGAATAGGTCTGCACGGAGATGCTGACCCGTGGCGGTGGCTCGACGGCTTTCAGGTAACTGTCGAGCCTGGCGGACAACGGATCGGCGCTGGACAGACCAATCAAAGGCGCATCGGCCAAGGCCATCAATGGCAGTGGCTTGCCTTGGTCTGCCTCAGGCCAGTAACCGCTCGGCGCCAACGCTACCAGCACCCCACAGGCCAACGCCTGGGCCTTGAGCCCTGGGTGGTCGGGTTGTTGCAGGGTCAGCGCGACATCGATTTCACGCATCAGCAGGTTCTGCATCAATTCGCGGCTGTGGGCGCTGGACAGTTCGCAGACGATGTCCGGGTAACGCCGGGTCCACTCGTTGACCGCCGGCGGCAGTAGCGACAGGGCCAGCGCCGGTGTCGCGCCGATCCGCAGGCTGTGGCCCGGCTCGCGGCGCAGGCTCTGGGCCAGGCGTCGCACTCCTTGCAGGCTTTCAGTGACCTTGTCGACCTCGCGCTCCAGTTCCAGTGCTTCAGGCGTAGCCTGCAATTTACCACGCACCCGCAAAAACAGCGGGAAGCCCAGTTGTTGCTCGGCGTGCTGCAACACCTTGGTCACCGCAGGCTGCGAGACGTGCAGTAATTGCGCGGCGCCGCTGACCGAACCGGTCTGGCGGATGGCCTGGAAAATCTCGATGTGTCGAAGGCGCATGGCGATTCCATAACCTTTGCTTATGGGTCAGGCATCTTTATTCATTGTTCGGCGCCTGTCACCCGGCTCTAACCTCAGGCTCGTCTCAACAATGGCTAAGGACTGACATGGCTCAGCGAGTTTGCATCATCGGCGGTGGGGTGATTGGCCTGACAACGGCTTACGCGCTGGTTCGCGATGGCTTTGAGGTGACGGTGGTCGAGGCCCGTGACTCGCTGGGCAGCGAAACCAGTTTTGCCAACGGCGGCCAATTATCCTATCGCTACGTTGCGCCGCTGGCCGATGCCGGCGTGCCGTTACAGGCCATCGGCTGGATGCTGCGAGGGGATTCGCCGCTGAAGCTGCGCATGCGTTTCGACCCGGCGCAGTGGCGCTGGATGGCGTCCTTCCTTGGTGCTTGCCGGACCTCGGTGAATCGCCAGAATGCGGCCCATTTGCTACGTCTGGCGCTATTGAGCCAGACCACCCTGCAAGGCTGGCGCGAAGAGGACTCGCTGGACGGCTTCAATTGGCGGCGCAACGGCAAACTGGTGACCTTTCGCCAGGCTGCGAGCTTCGAGCATGCCCGCAACAGCCTCGTCGATCCACAGCAACAGCAAGTGTTGTCGCCAGCTGAAAGCGCGCGTCTTGAGCCAGCGCTGGCTGATGCTGCGTTTGTCGGGGCGATTTATACCCCGGACGAAGAGGTGGGCGACTGCCACGCCTTCTGCCAGCAACTGATGAAGCGGCTGAAAGCCTCGGGCCGATGCGAGTTTCGGCTGGGGCGGGCGGTGACCGGGATTCGTCATGTCGACGGTGCGGTAAGCGCCATTGAATTGGCTGATGAGGTGTTGCCGGTCGAACAACTGGTCATCGCCGCCGGCCACCGTAGCCCGTTGCTGGCACTGCCCGGTGTGCACCTGCCGCTGTATCCGCTCAAAGGTTATAGCCTGACGGTACCGATTGGTGCAGAGCATCGTGCCCCGGACCTGAGCATCACCGACTACGACCGCAAGATCGTCTATGCGCGGATCGGCGAGCAATTGCGGGTGGCGGCGATGGTCGACATCGTTGGCTTCGATCCGGCGCCGGATCCCAAGCGCCTGGCACTGATCAAGCGCCAGGCTTGCGACACGTTTCCGAATGCCGGCACCTACGACGCGGCTGTCGAATGGGCTGGTATGCGCCCGGCCACTCCCAGCGGCGTGCCGCTGTTGGGGGCGACGGCTTACCGCAACCTGTGGCTCAACCTCGGCCATGGCGCGTTGGGTTTCACCCTGGCGTGCGGCAGTGCCCGGGTGCTCAGCGAACTGATCGGCCAACGCAACCCTTCCATCGACCTGCAGGGTTTTACGCATCGTGCTGCCTGACCTCTCATCCATGCAAAGGAACGTCTCATGACCATCACTCGTATCAACAGCAACAGTCGTTTATCCGGCGCCGTGACCTTTGGCGAGTTGGTGTTTCTCTCCGGTCAGGTGCCGGGCGACAGCACCGATGTCTCAGGGCAGACCCGCGAGGTGCTGGAGAAGATCGACGCGTTGCTGGCCGAGGCGGGCAGCGACAAGGACCATCTGCTGAGCGCGACCATTTACCTGAAGGACATCGGGCAGGATTTTGCGGCGATGAATGACGTCTGGTCGGCCTGGCTGTCGCCGGGACACGCACCGAGTCGCACCACCTTGCAGGCTGAACTCGCACGCCCGCAGGTGCTGGTGGAAATCACCGTTATCGCTGCTCGCCGCTAAATAAACACCATCCACAACGGAGAATAACAATGCAAAAAATCACGTTGATCGGCTGCACCCTGGGCCTGCTGCTCGGGACTCAAGTCCAGGCGGCCGAGGCGCCGCTGACCGGCACCTTGAGCAAAATTGCCAGCGCCAACAGCATCACGCTGAGCTATCGCGATGCGTCGGTACCGTTCTCTTATGTGGGTGATCAGTCGGGCCAGCCCATGGGTTACTCGGTGGACCTGGCGAACAAGATCGTCGAGCGTATCCAGCAGAAACTCGCGTTGCCGCAGCTCAAGGTGAAGTACAACCTCGTGACCTCGCAGACGCGGATCCCGCTGGTGCAGAACGGCACCGTAGACCTTGAATGCGGTTCTACCGGGGTGACCGCCGAGCGGCAAAAACAGGTGGCGTTTTCCTACGGGTTTATTTACGTCAAAGGCCAGTTACTCACGGCCAGCGACAGCGGCATCAAGAGCTTCGCCGACCTGCGCGGCAAGAGCGTGGTGACCACCGCCGGCACCACTAACGAGCGCTTTCTCAAAAGCTACAACGCCGACCACAAGATCGACATGTTCGTGATCAGTGCCAAGGATCACGGCGAAGCCTTCCAGATGTTGCAATCGGGCCGGGCAGCGGCGTTTTACATGGACGATGCACTGCTTTACGGCGAGCGCGCCAAGGCCCGTGATCCGCACAAGTGGGTGGTAGTTGGAGAAGAGCAGTCGCGGGAAATCTACAGCTGCATGGTGCGCAAGGATGATCCGCAATTCCTCGCGCTGGTCAACGGAGCCCTGGCGGACCTGTACAGCTCGGGTGAAATCAACGGCATCTACCAACGCTGGTTCGAACAGCCGATCCCGCCTAAAGGGCTGAACCTGGAGTTTCCGATGACCAGCGAGCTGAAAGCCATTATCGCCAAACCGGTAAGTGATCCGGTGGAATAAACGGCAAAAAGATCGCAGGCTGCGCCAGCTCCTACGGGGATCGCGTTCATCCGTAGGAGCTGGCGCAGGCTGCGATCTTTTCCAATCACCGCAAATCAAAAAAAGTGCGGTTAGAAATCCCCCCACAACTGCTGGGCCACGGCCAATGCCACCACCGGCGCGGTTTCGGTGCGCAGCACTCGTGGGCCGAGGCGGGCGGAATGGAAGCCGGCGCTTTGAGCCTGATCGACTTCCACGTCCGACAACCCGCCTTCCGGGCCGATCAGGAACGCCAGTGTCGAAGGTTTTGCATGGCTGACCAGCGGCTCGGCCACCGGGTGCAGCACCAGCTTCAGTTCGGCCTCGGATTGTTTGAGCCAGTCGGCCAGCAACAGGGGCGGGTGGATCACCGGCACTCGCGAACGACCGCATTGTTCGCACGCGCTGATAGCGACCTGACGCCAGTGCTGCAAGCGTTTATCGGCGCGTTCATCCTTGAGCCGGACTTCGCAGCGGTCACTGAAGATCGGGGTGATTTCAGTCACGCCCAGTTCGGTAGCTTTCTGAATCGCCCAGTCCATCCGCTCGCCGCGAGACAAGCCCTGGCCCAGATGAATCTGCAACGGCGACTCGATTTGCCCGGCGAAGCTTTCCGTCAACGCCACGCGCACGCGCTTTTTGCCGACTTCCGCCAGCGTGCCGCGAAATTCCTGGCCTGAACCGTCGAACACTTGCAACGCATCGCCCTCGGCCATGCGCAGTACGCGACTGATGTAGTGCGCCTGAGCCTCTGGCAATTCATGCTCGCCGAGGCTCAAGGGGGCGTCGATGAAGAAGCGGGACAGTCTCATTCTGGGTCTCTGTAAAATTTGAATGTGCGGCTTGGTGATGATCTGTGGCGAGGGAGCAAGCTCCCTCGCCACAATCGATCTTCGGTAAACCCTAGCCCGGATCGCGGAAGCCCGGATGGAAGTCCTTCGGCACCGCCACGCTGACCTTGTTGCTGGTGGCGATATCGATCCCTTCGCTGGCAACCGTGGCAAGGAAGTCGATCTGCTCGGGGGTGATCACGTAGGGCGGCAGGAAATACACCACGCTGCCCAACGGCCGCAACAGCGCGCCACGTTCCAGTGCGTGCTGGAACACTTTCAGCCCACGGCGTTCCTGCCAGGGATAAGCAGTTTTGCTCGCCTTGTCCTGAACCATTTCGATGGCCAGCACCATGCCGGTCTGGCGTACTTCCGAAACATGCGGGTGGTCAGTCAGGTGCGCGGTCGAGCTGGCCATGCGTTGGGCGAGGGCCTTGTTATTCTCGATGACGTTGTCTTCTTCGAAGATATCCAGCGTCGCCAACGCCGCTGCACAGGCCAGCGGATTGCCGGTGTAGCTGTGGGAATGCAGGAAGGCGCGCAGTGTCGGATAGTCGTCGTAGAAAGCGCTGTAGACCTCATCCGTGGTGACGCACGCTGCCAGCGGCAGATAACCGCCGGTCAGGGCTTTGGACAGGCACAGGAAGTCCGGGCGGATGCCGGCCTGTTCGCAGGCGAACATCGTTCCGGTGCGGCCGAAGCCGACGGCGATTTCATCGTGGATCAGGTGCACGCCGTAACGGTCACAGGCTTCGCGCAGCAGTTTCAGGTACACCGGGTGATACATACGCATCCCGCCAGCACCTTGGATCAGCGGCTCGACGATCACTGCAGCAACGGTTTCGTGGTTTTCGGCGAGGGTCTGTTCCATCGCCGCGAACATGTTGCGCGAGTGTTCTTCCCAGCTCATGCCTTCAGGACGCAGGTAGCAGTCCGGGCTTGGCACCTTGATGGTGTCCAGCAGCAGCGCTTTATAGGTCTCAGTGAACAGCGGCACGTCGCCGACCGACATCGCGGCCATGGTTTCGCCGTGGTAGCTATTGGTCAGCGTGACGAAGCGTTTCTTGTCCGACTGACCGCGGTTGAGCCAGTAGTGAAAGCTCATTTTCAGCGCCACTTCGATGCAGGACGACCCGTTATCGGCGTAGAAACACCGCGTCAGGCCTTCCGGCGTCATCTTCACCAGGCGTTCGGACAACTCGATCACCGGTTGATGGCTGAAGCCGGCGAGGATCACGTGTTCCAGTTGATCGACCTGGTCCTTGATCCGTTGGTTGATCCGCGGGTTGGCGTGGCCGAACACGTTGACCCACCAGGAGCTGACCGCGTCGAGGTAGCGTTTGCCTTCGAAGTCTTCGAGCCATACGCCTTCGCCGCGCTTGATCGGGATCAGCGGCAGCTGTTCGTGGTCTTTCATCTGGGTGCAGGGATGCCACAGAACCGCGAGATCGCGCTGCATCCACTGATTATTCAAGCCCATTTTCACTCTCCTCGAGGCGGTCCGTGAGATGCGCGGACATACAATCGCGCAAGCCTATGCAATGCCGGGCGAGCGGACAACCTATTGTGGCGTTTGCGCATGGAAACGCAGGTGTGTTACGTGGTTGTATTGACGTGCACATACGCTGACAGGGCACGCTAGAGCGTCTGATGTTTGGGTCGCACGTTGGGGGTTAATCTTTCCTTAACCCACCCCTTTCAGACTCTTGATCGTATTTCTCGATATTTCAAAGCGAAATTTTCGGCTTTAAATCGATAGATAACTCGATAGTCTTGGTCGCAGTTCTTACAGGATTTGGGCAATGCAGCTACGTAACTCTTCCTCCCGCTATGGCGGGGTCAGCATCTTTCTGCACTGGGGCGTGGCGCTGGCGGTCTTCGGTCTGTTTGCTCTGGGCTTGTGGATGGTCGGTCTGGACTACTACAGCAACTGGCGCAAAGAAGCGCCGGACTTGCACAAAAGCATCGGCTTGACGCTGTTCGCGTTCTTGTCGTTGCGGGTGTTGTGGCGTTTTATCAGCCCACCGCCGCCGACGCTGCAAAGCTATAGCCGCATGACGCGCCTCGGCGCCAAGCTCGGTCACTCCTTCCTCTATCTCAGCCTGTTCGCGGTGATGATTGCCGGTTACCTGATTTCCACCGCAGACGGTGTCGGGATTCCGGTGTTTGGTCTGTTTGAAATTCCTGCGCTGATTTCCGGTCTACCGGACCAGGCAGACACCGCCGGTGCGATTCATCTGTATCTGGCGTGGACGCTGGTGATTTTTTCCGGTCTCCATGCGTTGGCAGCACTGAAGCACCACTTTATCGACCGTGATGCGACCCTGACGCGAATGCTGGGACGCAAAGCCTGATGTTCAACCTCGACTCCAAGGAATAGAAAGCATGTTGAAAAAGACTCTCGCCGCTCTGGCAATCGGTACTGCTCTGTTGTCGGCAGGGCAAGCGATGGCCGCGGAATACAAGATCGACAAGGAAGGCAATCACGCTTTCGTCGACTTCAAGATCAGCCACCTGGGCTACAGCTTCATCCACGGTACTTTCAAGGACTGGGACGGTAAGTTCAGCTTCGACGCCAAGGCTCCAGAAGCCAGTAAAATCGACGTTGTGCTGAAAACCGCCAGCGTTGATACCAATCACGCTGAACGTGACAAGCACATCCGTACCCCGGACTTCCTGGACGCAGCGAAATACCCTGAAGCCAAGTTCGTTTCCACCAGTGTCAAATCCACTGGCGAAAAAACCGCTGACGTGACCGGCGACCTGACCCTGCACGGCGTGACCAAGCCAGTTGTGATCAAGGCAACCTTCAACGGCGAAGGCAAGGACCCATGGGGTGGCTACCGTGCCGGCTTCAACGGCACGACTACCCTGCAGTTGAGCGAGTTCGGCATCAAAGGCCCAGGTCCTACTTCCCAGACCCTGGACCTGGACATCACGTTTGAAGGTGTTCAAGCGAAATAATTTTCGCTGCTGACACAAAAACGCCCCTGATCGCGAGATCAGGGGCGTTTTTGTTAGCAGGAGAAATCAGCGGTTGCGGGTCAGCAACGCCGGTTTCTCGCCGCGTGGGCGGCTTGGCAGTTGATCGAGCTGCTCAGGTGTCGGGAAGCGATCAGCCTTGGACTCCTTGTGCATGATCTTCGGCTGGGTACCGCGCGGGTTCTGCACTGCGGGTTCCTGACGCGGCTGGTCGTCACGGGCCGGGCGGCGGTTGCGCGACTCCTCGCGACGGGCCTGGCCGTCACGTGGAGCACCGCTGCGTGGACCACTGCGCTTGGCAGGTGGGGTGCCAGTGCTGGCGCCGCTGCTATTACGCGGACCGTTCTGGCGACCTTGTGGCTGGCCGGTGCGTGGAGCACCTGCACCAGCAGCGCCTTGTGCCGGAGCACCCGGACGGCGGCCACGGCCTTGAGGGGCCTTCTGTTGCGGAACGTAGTCGACGCGGTTACCGAAGTTATCGATATCGTCGTCGAGGAACTCGTCCGGTGCGCGGTCAGCAGCGGCGCGGGGTGCCGGACGCTGCTGTTCGCGGGCCGGGGTGCCTTCACGTGGCTTTTGAGCCGGGCGTTCGCCACGGCCGGCAGCCGGTTTTTCCTTGCCGCCCTTGTCCTTGCCCTTGTCTTTACGACCGCCGCCACCGCCGCTGCCGTTTGGACCGTCGCCGCGTGGGCCGCGTGGATTGCGCGGGTTACGCACGTCCGGACGCTCGCGAACTTCTGGTTTCTCGGCTTCTACAGCGCTGGAATCAAAGCCCATCAGGTCGCCATCGGCGATTTTCTGCTTGGTCATGCGCTCGATGCTTTTCAGCAGTTTTTCTTCGTCCGGAGCAACCAGCGAGATCGCCTCGCCCGAACGACCGGCACGGCCGGTACGGCCGATACGGTGCACATAGTCTTCGTCGACGTTTGGCAGCTCGAAGTTGACCACGTGTGGCAGTTGGTCGATATCCAGGCCGCGGGCAGCGATATCGGTGGCCACCAGGATACGCACTTCGCCGGCCTTGAAGTCGGCCAGGGCTTTGGTGCGGGCGTTCTGGCTCTTGTTGCCGTGGATCGCGACGGCGCTCAGACCGTGTTTGTCCAGGTACTCGGCCAGGCGGTTGGCGCCGTGCTTGGTACGGGTGAACACCAGAACCTGTTCCCAGGCGCCGGCAGTAATCAGGTGCGCCAGCAGCGAGCGCTTGTGGCTGGCGGCCAGACGGAACACCCGTTGCTCGATGCGCTCGACCGTGGTGTTCGGTGGCGTGACTTCGATGCGTTCCGGGTTGTGCAGCAACTTGCCGGCAAGGTCAGTGATGTCCTTGGAGAAGGTTGCCGAGAACAGCAGGTTCTGACGTTTGGCCGGCAGGCGGGCGAGGACTTTCTTCACGTCATGGACGAAGCCCATGTCGAGCATCCGGTCCGCTTCGTCCAGTACCAGGATTTCCACGTGGGACAGATCGACGCTGCCTTGGCCGGCCAGGTCGAGCAAACGGCCCGGGCAAGCCACCAGCACGTCGACACCGCGGGACATCGCCTGAACCTGTGGGTTCATGCCAACGCCGCCGAAAATGCAGGCACTGACGAATTTCAGGTCACGGGCGTAGACCTTGAAACTCTCGTGCACCTGGGCGGCCAGTTCGCGAGTCGGGGTCAGGACCAGGACGCGTGGTTGGCGCGGGCCGTGACGCTGGGATTTGTCCGGGTGACCGTTGGGGAACAAGCGCTCCAGAATCGGCAAGGCGAAACCGCCGGTTTTACCCGTACCTGTCTGCGCCGCAACCATCAAGTCGCGACCTTGCAACACGGCGGGAATGGCCCGCTGTTGCACCGGGGTAGGCTGGGTGTAGCCCGCTGCCTCGATGGCGCGGACTAAAGCCTCGGAGAGACCGAGGGAAGCAAAGGACATGAGTAATCCTGTTTTAGTTAGGGCTTGGCCCAATGGGATAGTCTTGCCTGGCGCGAATGGCGTTTATGGAGAAGCGCAATCGCGTCCGGTCCTGCTGGGGCTTGAAGGCTCATCTTCGAGTACTCGCGCGGGCTGAAAAGCTGCGCTGTAGCAGTGTCGGGATGCCTTAAACAAGACCGAGCGTCCGGGCGTAAGCCTGGCGGGAAGGCCGGAGTATAACAGAGCAATCACGGAGCGCTGCTTTCCTGCTGCTCAACGGTTTTCCCGTTGCTGGCTTGCGGCGTGATCTGTGTGGCGTCAGGTACCGGGCCGGCACCATAACGCGCACTCAATTGAGCGTAGGCCGGTTCACGTTTGAAACGCTTGAGCTCGGCGCCGAAACGCTGCACCAGCAGGTCCATGCCGGCATTGCGGCGCAGGGCCAGGAACTGGCTTTGGTGACTGATGACCGTGGGGCTTTCGCTGATCTGGTCGCGCAGTTTCAAGGTGTCGAGCAGGGTTTGGCCAACCCGACGGTCGGTGATCAGCAGGTCGATACGACCGCGCTGCAGCTTGCCAAAGTTGGCTTCATGGGTCGGCGCAGGCTCGCGGGTGAACAGGGTCGAGTCCCTGAAGTCCTGGCTGTACAGGTAGCCGGGCGAGGTGCCGATGGTCAGGCCTCGCAGGTCTTCAAGGGTGCGGAAGGGGTGAGGACGATCATTGGCATAGAACAACACGAACTCGACTTCCGAGAGTGGTTCGCTGGGATAGAGCAAGGTGGCGTCGCGTTCGCTGCTGTGGAAGATATCCAGCGCGCCGTCGGCCAACCCTTGATCAAGCATGGCCAGGCAGCGTTTCCATGGCAGGAACTGCCACTCCACCTCAATCCCCAGGCGCTGGAAGACGATCGCCGTGGTTTCGTAGTCCAGCCCGAGGGCCTGGCCGTTTTCCTCGTAGACGTAGGGCGCCCAGGGCTCGGTGACAATGCGCAGCTTCTCGCCCCGAGCGGTAAAGCTCAGGCAAGCAAAAAGCACGGCTGTCAGCAATTGGGCAATGACGGGCATCGCTGGAGATTACGACGAGAGCCGGTGAAATAGCTAGAGGCGGTCTAGCCCGAGGGCTAGTCGCCCTTTGTCTGAACCAGGTGCAAGTAAATGGCCTTGCGGCGTTCACCCAGCACCAGGCGAATCATCGGGTGATTGAACCAGTGTTCGAGTTGATGGTTTTCAAGGGGGTTATCGAGGCGCCGCTCGACGTTGTCACGAGCCTTTTCCCACCAGACTGGCGTGCAGGCCTGATCGAACGGGTTGGTGTGCTGGTAGCAGCCGTAGAGGATTTCACGCATGAACTGGCGCTGATGCCTGGGCAACGCCAGGGTCACGATTTTATAGGCCAGACGCTGGAGCGTTGGTGGTCGCGGCAGTGTCGCGGTCACCAGGCGGGTTTCATCCAGCGCGAAGGTGCTGATCGGGTCGGCACCATGCTTGTCCAGCCATGCATTGATCTTGGCGCGAAACAGCTGCTTGCGGCTCCAGTAATGATGGATCAGGTCCGGACACTCGCGCACCTGCGTTGTGCGGTAGGCCGCTACCGACAGGCAGAACTCTTCAAGGGTATAGGCGCCTTGCGCCAGAGGGTACAGCTCATCCATCAAGGCGATCGAATGATCGAGAACGCCGGCATCGACGCGATCAAGGCCGATGACTCCCGAGTTCAGCAGCGGCATCTGGTCATCTGCCAGCTGTCTTTGCTGCAGTACGCCGGCCAGTGTCCGATACAGCCCCGCCTCTTTGTTGCTGCCGTATTGCAATCCAAAGGCATTGCACAGCAGGGTGCCCGGCTTGACGCGACGGAACAGTTCCAGCGGTGAGCAGTGGAAGAATGTATCCGTGTCGATCAGCAGCGCACGCTCGGACTCGCGCAACACCTGCTGCATCACCACGTGCTTGGCGCGGAAGTGATAACCATGCGGGGCGATCCACGTCTGACGGGTGCTTTCATCCAGCTCTCGAACCCGAACCGGCAAGTCGCGGTAAGGCGCCGGGTTGTCGGTGAAAACCTGGATGTCCAAGCTTTCTCCGGGTGTTTCGCGCAACCCTGCCAAGGCACTGGCGATACTGAACACTGCTTCCTGGTGGTAGGTGTTGGCACCATAAACCAGATAAATCAGTTGAGGGTTTGTGGCTGGGGTAATTGTGGACATCTACTGCGATCATCCCTGGCGAATTGGGAGAATGAAAAAAAAAGGCCCTGGGTTTCGCCAGGGCCTCGTTCTGAATGCTACGCCTGTTTCAGCGTGGCAGTTTCAGATTGTTCCAGACGGCCAGGCTAGGTTCGGCCTGGTTCAGGGTATAGAAATGCAGCCCTGGTGCGCCGCCTTGCAACAAACGTTCACACATTTCGGTGATCACCTGCTCGCCGAAACCCTGAATGCTTTGGGTGTCGTCACCGTAGGCTTCCAGCTGTTTGCGGACCCAGCGCGGGATTTCCGCACCGCAGGCGTCGGAGAAGCGTGCCAGCTTGCTGTAGTTGGTGATCGGCATGATGCCCGGAACAACCGGGATGTTCACGCCCATCGCCTGTACACGCTCGACGAAGTAGAAGTAGCTGTCGGCGTTGAAGAAGTACTGGGTGATCGCACTGTTGGCGCCGGCGTTGGCCTTGCGCACGAAATTGGTGAGATCGTCTTCGAAGTTGCGTGCTTGCGGGTGCATTTCCGGGTAAGCGGCGACTTCGATGTGGAAGTGATCGCCGGTCTCTTCACGAATGAAGCTCACCAGGTCATTGGCATGGCGCAATTCGCCGCTGGCCATGCCCATGCCTGAAGGCAGGTCACCGCGCAAAGCAACGATCCGCTTGATGCCGGCCGCCTTGTATTGAGCCAGCAGGCCGCGCAAGTCAGCCTTGCTGTCGCCCACGCAAGACAGATGCGGTGCGGCAGGAACTTTGACTTCGCTTTCGAGCTGCAGCACGGTGTTGAGGGTTCGATCACGAGTCGAACCACCAGCGCCATAGGTGCAGGAGAAGAAATCGGGGTTGTACGTGGCCAGCTGGCGGGCAGTGGCGATGAGCTTTTCATGCCCGGCATCGGTCTTCGTCGGGAAGAACTCGAAGCTGTAGCGGCGGTCTTGGGACATAGGAATACCCTTTGAAACTCGTAAGCCTTGTAGGCGCCGCGCTCACTGTAGGAGCAAAGCTTGCTCGCGATGCAAGCGCCGCGGTGTTTCAGGAACACCGTGGTGATGCTATCGCGAGCAAGCTTTGCTCCTACAGTAAACAGGGCTCCTACATAAGCCCGCTCCCACAGGGGAGCGGACAGTCTGTGCCTATCAGTAGCGGTAAGCGTGCGGCTTGAACGGGCCTTCGACGGTCACGCCGATGTATTCAGCCTGTTGCTTGGTCAGTTGAGTGACCACGCCACCGAAACCGCGGACCATTTCCAGGGCCACTTCTTCGTCGAGTTTCTTCGGCAGTACTTCAACGGTCAGGCGCTCGGCTTTCTGGGCTGGCGACAAGTCGGCGTACTTCTGGCCGAACAGGAAGATCTGCGCCAGGACCTGGTTGGCGAACGAACCGTCCATGATGCGGCTTGGGTGGCCAGTGGCGTTGCCCAGGTTAACCAGACGGCCTTCGGCCAGCAGGATCAGGTAGTCGTCGTTCTGTGGGTCGAAATCGCCCGCGCCAGTACGGTGAACCTTGTGAACCTGTGGCTTCACTTCTTCCCATGCCCAGTTCTTGCGCATGAAAGCCGTGTCGATTTCGTTGTCGAAGTGACCGATGTTGCAGACCACGGCGCGTTTCTTCAGGGCTTTGAGCATGTTCGCGTCGCAAACATTGACGTTACCGGTGGTGGTCACGATCAGGTCGATCTTGCCCAGCAGGGCCTTGTCGATGCTCGCTTCGGTACCGTTGTTGATACCGTCGATGAACGGCGAAACCAGTTCGAAACCGTCCATGCAGGCTTGCATGGCGCAGATCGGGTCAACTTCGGAGACTTTGACGATCATGCCTTCCTGACGCAGGGACTGGGCCGAACCCTTGCCCACGTCACCGTAACCGATGACCAGCGCTTGCTTGCCGGACAACAGGTGGTCGGTACCGCGCTTGATCGCGTCGTTCAGGCTGTGACGGCAGCCGTACTTGTTGTCGTTCTTGCTCTTGGTCACCGAGTCGTTGACGTTGATGGCCGGGATTTTCAGCTCGCCCTTGGCCAGCATGTCCAGCAGGCGGTGTACGCCAGTGGTGGTTTCTTCGGTCACGCCGTGAACGCGGTCCAGTACTTGTGGGTACTTCTTGTGCAGCAGCTCGGTCAGGTCGCCGCCATCGTCGAGGATCATGTTGGCATCCCAAGGCTGACCATCCTTGAGGATGGTTTGCTCCAGGCACCACTCGTACTCTTGTTCAGTCTCGCCCTTCCAGGCGAATACCGGGATGCCGGCAGCGGCGATCGAAGCGGCGGCCTGATCCTGAGTCGAGAAAATGTTGCAGGACGACCAGCGTACTTCGGCACCCAGGGCAACCAGGGTTTCGATCAGCACGGCAGTCTGAATGGTCATGTGGATGCAGCCGAGAATCTTCGCGCCCTTGAGCGGTTGCTCGACGGAGTACTTGCGGCGCAGACCCATCAGGGCTGGCATTTCCGATTCGGCGATGATGGTTTCACGACGGCCCCAGGCAGCCAGGGACATGTCGGCAACTTTGTAGTCGTTAAAATCTGCAGGCGTGATTACAGCGCTCATGAAGAGCCTCCATTCGTAAGTATGCGAATGGGCGCCGTTGTGCGTTTAGTGTCCAGCCGATCATGGCCGGGCAACGCCCCATCCGAGCCTGACAGGTCGAACCTGCTGCAGCGCCCCTCGGACAGGTGGCGGGAAAACGGTATCAATCGAAGATGACCGTTTTGAAACGGGGGCGATTATAGCCGTCTGGGCCAGACTTCCAAAGGGTTTCTGTCGGCCAGATGAAGATCGTTAATGGCGACGATAGTCGAAGCCTCATGGAGCATGACTGCCCGGTCTGCCATGATGGCCGGCATCAATCGGCAAGACGGTCAGGAGCGAGCATGAATTTCCACACCCGCAAATGGGTAAAACCCGAAGACCTTAACCCCAACGGCACGCTGTTCGGCGGTAGCCTGCTGCGCTGGATCGACGAAGAGGCCGCCATTTACGCAATCGTCCAGCTGGGCAATCAGCGCGTGGTCACCAAGTACATTTCCGAAATCAACTTCGTCAGCGCCTCGCGCCAGGGCGACATCATCGAACTGGGTATCACCGCTACCGAATTCGGTCGTACCTCGATCACCCTGACGTGCGAGGTGCGCAACAAGATCACCCGCAAAAGCATCCTGACGGTCGAGAAGATGGTTTTCGTCAACCTGGGCGAAGACGGCTTGCCTACGCCCCATGGCCGGACCGAGATCAAGTACGTCAAGGACCAGTTCCAGGATGACCCCGCCGTCGAATGACCGCGGCCCCTGTGGCGAGGGAGCTTGCTCCCGCTCGGCCGCGAAGCGGTCGCAGATCGATTAATGCGTTGTGTCTGACAAAACTCGATTGCAGGTTTTAGGGCCGCTGCGCGCCCCAGCGGGAGCAAGCTCCCTCGCCACAAGGGTTTTGTGTCGTTGCACAGCTTCATCCAAAGACTTAGCCGGGGACGTTGGCTGTCACTGCGCTGCGGCGTTGCAGGTAGATAAAGAACAGCGCCGTCAGCACGGTCAAGCCGCTGACCAGTGCACCGGTCCATGGCAGGTCTGCAAGGTTGGCGCCGCTGGCGACGACCAGTCCGCCGATCCACGCTCCGGCGGCATTGCCCAGGTTGAAGGCGCTCTGGTTTAGCGTCGAACCCAGGTTCGGCGCCTCATGAGCCTGGTCGATGATCAGCAGTTGCAGGATCGGGCACAGTGCGAAGGCGAACACACCCCACAGTACAAGGGTGATGGCGGCCGGGATCACCGAGTGGCTGGTCTGGCTGAACGCGGCCAGCACCAGCACGACCGCGAGGGCCATGCCGACCAATGACGGCAGCAAACGGCTGTCGGCCAAGCGTCCGCCGAGCATGCTGCCGGCGGTCAAGCCCACACCGAACAACAACAGCATGATGGTTACGCCGTGCGGGCTGACGCCGGTAATGTCCTGCAGGATCGGTGCTATGTAGGTGAAGACACTGAACAGGCTGGTCGACGCCAGCACGCTCATGCCCAACGCCAGCAGCACATTGGTTTTGCCCAGTACCTTGAATTCGCTGGCCAGGTTGGCTTTGTCCATGGCGATCTCTTTCGGCAACCAGACCCACTGGGCGATGGCCGCGATCACGCCGATCACCGACACCGCCCAGAAGGTCGAGCGCCAGCCGGCGTATTGCCCGAGCGCGGTGCCCAGCGGTACGCCGAGTACGTTGGCGAGGGTCAGGCCGGTGAACATCATCGCAATTGCCTGGGCGCGTTTGTTCGGTGCCACTAAACCTGCAGCGACCACTGAACCGATGCCGAAGAATGCACCGTGGCACAACGCAGTAATCACCCGTGCGGCCATCAATGTGGCGTAGTTCGGGGC
The DNA here is from genome assembly GCF_058800905.1 of Pseudomonas sp. GW822-FHT04C11. Classification (NCBI taxonomy): domain Bacteria; kingdom Pseudomonadati; phylum Pseudomonadota; class Gammaproteobacteria; order Pseudomonadales; family Pseudomonadaceae; genus Pseudomonas; species Pseudomonas sp. GW822-FHT04C11. Next base: position 286,279 of record NZ_JBXAMS010000003.1, read on the forward strand.
GAGTGCGCAGAGCATGTTGCCAAGGATGAACATCAGCGTCATGCCCAGCAGCGTGGCTTTGCGTGGCATGTTGGCCGTCCCGACCGCGAGGATCGGCGCGCCGAACACCACGCCAAGGGCGTAGCCGGTAATCAGCAGGCCGGCCTCGGGGATGCTCACGGCGAGGTCGCGGGCGACATCGGGCAGCAAGCCCATGATGACGAATTCAGTGGTGCCGATGCCGAAGGCGGCAACAGCCAGTGCAAGCAAGGCGAGTGGCATGCGCAAGGTCTCTGTCGGTAGTCTTGACGCTCTGATCAGGCATACGCATGCGAGCTCCCGGTTCCGTGAGAATCGGGTAGCAGCAGAAATTTATTGGAATAAGTATGTGCGCAACTGAGTGCGGCGTGGTCGGTTGCAGTATAAACAGCTGCTGACATATGGCGAATCAATTCGGTTGATGCGGGCAAGGAGAGCAGGGTGCTTGCGACGATTCTGGTGTTGGTGGCGGCGTTGTTGCACGCAGCCTGGAATACCCTGATCAAGTTCAGTGCTGAGCGGTTATTGGTCGTGGCCTGCATGGACAGTGTAGCGATGCTGTTTGTCGCGCTGATGCTGGGTTTCGTCGCGCTGCCGCCGATGGGCATCTGGCCGTGGATACTCGCTTCGGCCGCCTTCGAGTTGCTCTATCGCTATCTGCTGATCCAGGCCTATCGGGTCGGCGATCTCGGGTTGGTCTATCCGCTGATGCGCGGTTTGTCGCCGTTGGTGGTCCTGGCGCTGACACTGATCTTTGCCGGCGAAGTGCTGACGACCCAGCAGATCCTCGGCATTTTGCTGATCCCGTTCGGCATGCTGTGCCTGCTTTGGCAGGGCGGTGGCGGGGAGCGTTTGCCGTGGTCGATGTTGCCGGTAGTGGTGCTGATCGGCTTGTGCATCGGCGGCTACACCTTTATCGATGGGCAGGCGTTGCGGCGCTGGTCGCACCCGCTCGATTACCTGGTCTGGGTGACGCTGCTCAGTGCCTGGCCGTTTCCGCTGTTGGCACTGGTGCGCAAGCGTCCGGCTTTTATGCTGTTCTGGCGTGAGCAGTGGCGACTGGGCTTGGGTGTCGGGTTCTGCGTGTTGTTCAGCTACGCTTTGGTGCTCTGGGCCATGCAGTTGGGGTCGATCGCCGAAGCGGCGGCGCTGCGCGAAATCAGTGTGATTCTGGTGGTGCTGTTCGGCATGCGTTACCTCAAGGAACCTTTCGGCCGGCCCAGGCTCTTGGCTTGTGGGCTGGTATTGGCCGGCATGCTCGTGATGAAGTTCTGAGCGAGTGTTTACGAAACTCTAAAAAGGAATCTGCAATGAACGTTGCCCTGTGGTGTGTATTGATCGCGATTTTCTTGCCGTACGTTTGCACCGCCATTGCCAAGATCGGCGGCAAGTTCGGGCTTCGGGATAATCATGATCCGCGAGATTTTCTTGAGTCCCTCGAAGGGTTCGCCAAGCGTGCCCACTGGGCCCAGTTGAACAGCTTTGAAGTCACCCCGGCGTTTGCCGCCGCGGTCATCGTCGCGCACCTGGTCGGCAATGCCGAACTGGTGACGATCAACGTGCTGTCGGTGCTGTTCATCACCAGCCGCCTGCTTTACATCATCTGCTACCTGGCAGACTGGGCGATCCTGCGTTCGCTGGTGTGGTTTGTCGGCATGGGATTGATTGCCGCCTTCTTTTTTGTGTCGATCTGACGCGATGCGGAACCGTTTTTGTAGCAGCAGGCTTCGCCAGCTGCTACAGGAGTCAACAGCGTATTGGGTGCGACTTACTTTGTGTCGGTCACCTGCGGCAGTTGCGGTAGTGCCGCGCCTTTTGGCCAGAGCATCCAGATTTGCCCTTGCTGTTTCATGTCGCCGGCCAGTTGCCCGGCGGCATCGCCGGTGCCCCAGAACAGGTCGGCGCGAACTTCGCCGGTGATCGCGCCACCGGTGTCCTGTGCGGCGACGGGGCGTACCAGTGCGCTGCCATCAGGGCGGGTCGTGGATAACCACAGCAGACTGCCCAGCGGAATCACCTTGCGATCCACCGCCACGCTGTAACCCGAGGTCAGCGGCACGTTCAACGAGCCGCGCGGGCCTTCGTTGCTGTCAGGATTGCGGCTGAAGAACACGTAGCTCGGGTTACTGCCGAGCAGTTCAGGAATGCGCGTCGGGTGGGCCTTGGCCCAGGCACTGATGGCGCCCATGGTCACGTCTTCCTTCTTCAGTTCGCCCTGATCCACCAGCCAGCGGCCAATTGGGCGGTACGGGTGACCGTTCTGGTCGGCATAACCGATGCGCAGTTGGCGGCCATCTTCCAGCTGAATGCGGCCCGAGCCCTGGATTTGTAGAAACTGCAGGTCCATCGGATCGGTCAGCCACGCCAGCACAGGCGCCTTGACCCCTTTGGTTTCAATGGCGGCGGCATCGTCGTAAGGCTTGAGCACCCGGCCTTCAAGGCGACCGCGCAGGCGCTTGCCTTTGAGTTCGGGGTAAATGCTCTCGAGCGAGACGATGATCATGTCGTCCGGTACACCGTAAACCGGCACATTGGCCACCGGGTTCTGCGTCAGGCTGCCCGGATAGACCGGCTCGTAATAGCCGGTGATCAAGCCATTCGCATTGCCGCTGGAGGAGCGCAGGCCGTAGACCGCCAGCTGTTCCTTGAGAAAGCCGCGGATGGCGTCTGCGGTTTGCGGCACATTGGCGGCCGCTGCGCAGGTCGCGCCCCAGACCGGGTCGGATTTCAGGCGGGTGCAGGCGCTGCGCCAGGAACCGAAGCCGGCCAGCAAGTCATTATCAGATACCGCCGGCAAAGCTTCCCACGTCGCGCTGGAATAGGTGGCAATGGCGTGGGTTTGTGGTTTTGCGGTGTCGCCACTGTTGCAACCGGCGAGCAGGGCGACCATCGGTACGGTCCAGAGCAGAGTGTTGCGCCAGGCCTTGAAACGGCTGTTCATGCAGTATTTCCTGTGCAGGTTGCCCGAGCGCTTCCAGCGTTCAGGCAACCCGTATTGTTAATAGGGCTATTGGTCTTTGCCGACGACGCGAGGATACTGGCCGCCGTTTCCCGTGACCTGAAGCCACCATGACTCTTAAAAGACTTTCTGTTGTATTGCTGGCCTGCCTGACGCTGTCCGCCTGTGGCGGTGTCGATCCGAACTCGCCGCTGGGTCAGCGCAAGGCGATTTTCAAGCAAATGCTCAAGACTGGCGAAGACCTGGGCGGCATGTTGCGGGGACGTATCCCGTTCGATGGCCCGCGTTTTACCGCCGGCGCAGTCAAGCTCGACGCCTTGTCCCATGAGCCGTGGAAGCATTTCCCACAGGTTCGTGAGGACGGCAAAACCAGCGCCAAAGACGATGTCTGGCAGCAGCAGGCACGTTTCCAGGAAATGGCCCGCACGCTTGAGGCTGCCACCGGTGAATTGGTGATCGCCAGCCAGGTTCAGCCGTACAAGGCCAGTAACCTGGGCCCGGCCGTGCAGAAAGTCGAAGACGCCTGTAGTGCGTGCCATAAACAGTTTCGTGATCACTGATTTCAGGTTCAACTGATAACTCTGTGGCGAGGGAGCTTGCTCCCGCTGGGTGGCGAAGCCGCCCCAACATCGGCTATCGCGATTATCCCGGGAAATCGCGATAGCCGGACTGCGAACGCTACGCGTCCGAGCGGGAGCAAGCTCCCTCGCCACAAAAGCTGCTGCACTCATCGATCTCGGATTTACTTATCCAGCTCATCCAGCGCTCGCTGCAATTCCTTGCGGGACTCGGCGAGTTTGTCTTTGCGTTTGTTTATTTTCTCGGCGTCGCCCTGTTTCATGGCCTTGTCGAGGTCGGCCTGACGGCGGCTGACTTCGTGCTTGGCGTCGAGCACCTTGTTCTCGCGCTCTTTCTTCAAGGAGGCGTCGTTGCAGTGCTCGGTGGCTTCGCTCAGGGCTTTTTCCAGGCCCGCCTGTTGCCCGGCGTTGGCATGGGCCCTGGCCTGTTCGATCTGGTTGCTGATGGACTGGCGTTTGGCGGCGCAGCCAGTGAGTTGCGGAGTTTCTTCGGCAGCCATCAGCGGTGCCGTCATGACGCCACAAAGGGTCAGCATGACGAGCGGTGAAAGAAATTTCATAAAGGCTCCGTTTAAAAAATCATCAGGTCGGCAGCAGATGGGCTGTTGGAGCGCATCGACACTCATTGGGTTCAAAACTGCCAGCTCTCTGCATAGCTAGAAGCCGTCTATTCCGGCAGCGTGTAATTGTTCGCTCAAGGCCAGCACCTGCGGGTCGCGGAAAAATGCGCTCAACTGCGCCGCGCGCCCCGGGCCGATTCCGGCTTCGGTCTGCCATTGCTCAGTGTCTCGTTGCGCCAGTAAATGCCATGAGTCTGCAAGTATGGCCTCACCTGTAGGCGGCAAACCCAATGCTTTCAGCCAGCGTGAAAAGGGCTGTTGTCGGGCGCTTTGCAGGCTGTTCAGCAAGCGGACACTGCTGCGCTCGCCGAAGCCGTCAATGTTAGCAAGCTCTTGGGCGTCGAGGGTCAACCAATCGAGCAAACCCTTGAGGCGTCCGGCACTGATCAGTTTTTCCCAGGTGCCGGGGCCGATATGGCGCAGCGCCAGGCCTTGCTTGCCACTGAGCCAGGTCAGTCGTGCGAGAAACTGGCTTTCGCAGCCCGGTGTCGGTTGCCAACAGCTGAGGTGATGAAAGTCTTCTGCGCGTGGTGCGTTCACCTCGGGTCGTTCAGTGCTGCGCAACACGACCCTGTCGAGTCGCGGGATGGTCAGCCCGGCAAGGCTGATGGCGACCTGATCGCCGGGGCGAATGTCCATGGCCTGCCAGCGCTGCAACGAACTCACGCTGACACGTTTGATCTGTCGGTCATCGAGCATGACCGGCGCAAGCTCAAGCACCGGAGTGACGCGCCCGGTGCGCCCGATCTTGAAGTTGACCTTGCGCACTTCAGCCAACGCCTGGGCGAAAGGGTACTTCCAGGCCACGCTCCAGAACGGAGTTTTCGCCTCCCAGCGCTCTGCCGCCGGACGTTGGCTCTGACGCAAGACAATACCGTCACTGGCAAACGGCAGGGGTGTGCGATACCAGTGATCGCGCCAATGCTCAGCATCGGCAAGTGCGCCGACGGGCTGGCTGTAGAACTCACTGTCAGGGAAGCCCAATACTTTCAGGGCGAGCAGGCGCTCCGGCAAGCTGGTCGGACCTTGCGGCCAATCCCAGACAAATAGCCCGATCCCGTTGGCGTCCACAGGGTTCAGTTCTTTACGGGACATCAACCCGGCCACGGCGCTACGGGCGTTCAGGCTGCCGCTCTTGGCTTGTACATGATCCGTCAGGCGCCAATAGAGTTCGCCTTGCAGCAGCAAGTCCAGTGGCTGCGGCAGTTGCTGGGGGATCGCGGCGATCTTGTGCGCCGAGGCGGTCCAGTCCTGGCCGTTGATACCGTCGCCGCGACTGATCGCCTGCTGGAGCTGACCCTCGCGGTAAATCAACGTGACCGCTACGCCATCGACTTTGGGCTGAACCCAGATATCGTCGCGAGTCTTGAGCCAGGCTTCGACGGCACGACCGTCGATGAGCTTTTCGAGGCCGGTGTGGGGAATCGGATGGGTAACCGTGCCGCGGGCGGCACGCAACGGATTCTCAGGTGTTGTGGTCCCGCCAAAACATGCTCGCCAAGCTTTGAGGTGGGCACGGGATTGGTCGTAGATTTCGTCGGCGACCAGTGAGTGTCCTTGCCGGTGATAGCTGTCGTCCCAGCGCTCGATTTGCGCTTGCAGCGCGGTGATTTCGGCCTGGGCTCGTATGGGGAGCCAGTCGGGACAGCTATTGGTGTTGGCGTTGGCGTTCAGGCAGGCAACGATCAACCAGAAACCGATCAATAGACGAAGCGTAGGCAGCATCATGAGCATCCTTGCTCGAGGGGAATGCCTGAAGGCTAGATCAGCAGGGAGGCTGGCGAGCACAGGTAGTTTTCAGGGTGTGTCCAGGCTGGACCAGCGCCCATGAAAAAGCCCCGCACGGCGAACCGTGCGGGGCTTTTTGTGCAGCCAGGAAAGTCTTACAGGCCGGCAGCAGCGCGCAGGGCGTCGGCGCGGTCGGTTTTTTCCCAGGTGAACGTGGTGAACGTATCGTCGCCCACGGTTTTGATTTCCGGGGTGCGACCGAAGTGGCCGTACGCAGCGGTGTCCTGGTACATCGGGTGCAGCAGGTCGAGCATGGTGGTGATTGCGTATGGACGCAGGTCGAACACTTCGCGGACCAGTTTGACGATCTTGTCGTCGCTGATCTTGCCGGTGCCGAAGGTGTTCAACGAAATCGAAGTCGGCTGAGCGACGCCGATGGCGTAGGAAACCTGAATCTCGCAACGCTCGGCCAGGCCGGCAGCCACGATGTTCTTGGCCACATAACGACCGGCGTAGGCAGCCGAACGGTCAACCTTCGATGGATCTTTACCGGAGAACGCGCCGCCGCCGTGACGGGCCATGCCGCCGTAGCTGTCAACGATGATCTTGCGACCGGTCAGGCCGCAGTCGCCCACCGGGCCACCGATGATGAACTGGCCAGTCGGGTTGATGTGGAACTGGGTGTCCTTGGACAGCAGCTCGGCAGGCAGCACGTGCTTGACGATCAGTTCCATCACGCCTTCGCGCAGGTCTTTGTAGGATACTTCCGGGTTGTGCTGGGTCGACAGTACAACGGCGTCGATACCGACAACCTTGCCGTTTTCGTAGCGGCAGGTCACTTGCGACTTGGCGTCTGGACGCAGCCAAGGCAGCAGGCCGGACTTGCGGGCTTCGGCCTGGCGCTGAACCAGTTGGTGCGAGAAGGTGATCGGTGCTGGCATCAGCACGTCGGTTTCGTTGCTGGCGTAGCCGAACATCAGGCCCTGGTCGCCGGCGCCCTGGTCTTCAGGCTTGGCACGATCAACACCCTGGTTGATGTCGGGGGACTGCTTGCCGATGATGTTCATCACGCCGCAGGTCGCGCCGTCGAAGCCGACGTTCGAGCTGTTGTAGCCGATGTCGAGGATCACGTTGCGGACGATGTCTTCCAGATCGACCCAGGCCGAGGTGGTGACTTCGCCGGCGATGATCGCCACGCCCGTTTTCACCAGAGTCTCGCACGCCACACGGGCGAACTTGTCTTCAGCAATGATGGCGTCCAGCACCGCATCAGAAATCTGGTCGGCGATTTTGTCCGGATGCCCTTCAGACACGGACTCGGAGGTGAAAAGGGAGTATTCGCTCATCTCGATGTTTTCCTGAATTTACCGATGGTGAGTGTCGCCAGCCGGTCGCTGAAAGTGGCGGACCTGGATCTGGAAACCATTACGTAAGCCTACATAGAGGCTTTCCCCGGGAACGAGTCCCGCAGCGGTGGCCCAACGGGCCAAATCGTCCTGTTCAAACCCCAACCAAAGATCACCGCAGGCCTCCTTGGCCCAACTTTGGTTGTGGCTACATAACTCTGTCACTAACAGGCTACCGCCTGGTTGCAGCAAGTCGGCCATGTGCTTGAGCGCATCGGCTGGCGCGGCGAAATGGTGCAAGACCATGTTCAGTACAACGCAATTGGCCTCAAGGCTTACGCCATCCAATGCATCGGCCAATTGCAGGCTGACGTTAGCCAGCTTTTCACGTTCGCAGACCTGGCGCGCCAGTTCGAGCATCGCCGGGCTATTGTCGAGCGCTGTGACCTGACTGAAGCGGCGCGCCAGTTCCGGCAGAAAACTGCCGTCGCCGGGGCCGACTTCAATCGCGGTGGCACCTTCGCTGAAGCTCAACTTGTCGAGCAGGGCCAGCACGCTTTCACGGTACTGCGCCAAGCCGGCGATCAAGTCTTGCTGGGCGCGAAACTTTTCCGCAACCCGTGAGAAAAAGTCCTGGCTGGCAGCGGCTCGTTGTCCGTGGACCTGGCTGATCCGCGCCTGCACATCGCTGGGCAGGGTCAGGTTGTCCACTTCGTCGAGCAGTGCTGCATGCAGCTTGCCGCCCAACAATTCGGTGTGGGGCAGGGCGCGACGGTAAAAAATCGCGTTGCCTTCACGGCGGGTCGCTACCAGCTCAGCCTGGGCCAGCACCTTCAAGTGGTGGCTCATGCCCGATTGGCCGGTGGCGAAGATTTGCGCCAGCTCCAGCACGCCGAACGAATCGTTGGCCAGTGCGCGCAAAACATTCAGCCGCAACGGATCGCCGCCGGCCTTGCACAAGGCCGCCAGCTCATCGCAATCGTCATGACGAATGGAAGGCACGCGTAAGTTCATAAGGCCAGCAGTCTAGTGATGCGTAGAAATCCCTGCAAGGGCAATATCAAAAAGTTTTGATATTGCTCGATGGATGGCACTTCTCACGGGATGATTAACTCTACAAACGTACAGCGGAAAGGTTTCATCACCCGAAACCGTCGTTATCCGTGGGAAAAACGTCTCCAGATGACTATCTGTCATTGCCCCGAGGCTGTCCGCTGAGGGAAAATGCTCGCCTTTTTTCCGTTTCGTTTTATTCACTCTCGATTCAGTACCAGCAGGAGAACAGCGATGCCCAGCCGTCGTGAGCGTGCCAACGCCATTCGTGCCCTCAGCATGGATGCCGTGCAAAAAGCCAACAGCGGCCATCCCGGTGCCCCTATGGGTATGGCGGATATCGCCGAAGTGCTTTGGCGTGACTACCTCAAGCACAACCCGAGCAATCCATCGTTTGCCGACCGCGACCGGTTCATCCTGTCCAACGGTCACGGCTCGATGTTGCTTTACTCGTTGCTGCACCTGACCGGCTACGACCTGTCGATCGATGACCTGAAAAACTTCCGCCAACTGCACAGCCGCACACCGGGCCACCCGGAACTCGGTTATACCCCGGGTGTTGAAACCACCACTGGCCCGTTGGGTCAGGGCCTGGCCAACGCCGTGGGCTTTGCCCTGGCAGAAAAAGTCCTGGCGGCGCAGTTCAACCGTCCAGGTCACAACGTTGTCGATCACCACACCTATGTGTTCCTGGGTGATGGCTGCATGATGGAAGGCATTTCCCACGAAGTCAGCTCCCTGGCCGGTACGCTGGGCCTGGGCAAACTGATCGCTTTCTACGATGACAACGGCATCTCCATCGACGGCGAAGTCGAAGGCTGGTTCACCGATGACACCCCGAAGCGTTTCGAAGCCTACAACTGGCAAGTGATCCGCAACGTTGACGGTCACGACCCGGAAGAGATCAAGATCGCGATCGAGACGGCACGCAAAAGCGCGCAACCGACGCTGATCTGCTGCAAAACCACCATCGGCTTCGGTTCGCCGAACAAGCAAGGCAAGGAAGATTGCCACGGTGCCCCACTGGGTGACGCGGAAATCGCCTTGACCCGCACTGCGCTGAAGTGGAACTACGGCCCGTTCGAAATCCCGGCCGACATCTATGCCGAGTGGGACGCGAAGGAAGCCGGTCGCGCTGTCGAAGCCGAGTGGGATCAGCGTTTCGCTGCCTACTCCGCCGAATTCCCGGAGCTGGCCAACGAGCTGGTCCGTCGTCTGAGCGGTGAGCTGCCAGAAGACTTCGCTGAAAAAGCCTCGGCCTACATCGCTGAAGTCGCAGCCAAGGGCGAAACCATCGCCAGCCGTAAAGCCAGCCAGAACGCCCTGAACGCGTTCGGCCCGCTGCTGCCGGAAATGCTTGGCGGTTCGGCTGACCTGGCCGGTTCCAACCTGACCCTGTGGAAAGGTTGCAAAGGTGTCAGCGCTGAAGACGCCAGCGGCAACTACATGTACTACGGCGTTCGCGAGTTCGGCATGACTGCCATCATGAACGGCGTAGCCCTGCACGGCGGCCTGGTGCCTTACGGCGCAACTTTCCTGATGTTCATGGAATACGCCCGCAACGCCGTGCGTATGTCCGCCCTGATGAAGCAGCGTGTGATCCACGTCTACACCCACGACTCCATCGGTCTGGGCGAAGACGGTCCGACTCACCAGCCAATCGAACAACTGGCCAGCCTGCGCTGCACGCCGAACCTCGACACCTGGCGTCCAGCCGATGCCGTTGAATCGGCAGTGGCCTGGAAGAACGCCCTGGAGCGTAAAGACGGTCCTACGGCACTGATCTTCTCGCGTCAGAACCTGCAGCACCAAACCCGTGACGCGGTGCAGATCGAACTGATCAACCGTGGTGGTTATGTGCTCAAGGACTGCGCTGGCGAGCCTGAGCTGATCCTGATCTCCACCGGTTCGGAAGTCGGCCTGGCCGTTCAGGCCTACGACAAGCTGACTGAACAGGGTCGCAAGGTGCGCGTGGTTTCCATGCCATGCACCAGCGTGTTCGATGCTCAGGATGCCGGCTACAAGCAAGCGGTTCTGCCGTTGCAGGTCAGCGCCCGTATCGCCATCGAGGCCGCACACGCGGACTACTGGTACAAATACGTGGGCCTGGAAGGTCGCGTCATCGGCATGACCACCTACGGCGAGTCAGCGCCTGCGCCTGCCTTGTTCGAAGAGTTCGGCTTCACCCTGGAAAACATCCTGGGTCAGGCTGAAGAGCTGCTGGAAGACTAAGTCCAGGTGAAGTATTGCCTGTTCTGAAGCCATCGCGGGCAAGCCTTGCTCCTACAGATTGATGTCGTGCCCGAATCCCGTGGCAATCATCTATCCGTAGGAGCAAGGCTTGCCCCGGGCGGCGTTCCGACGATGACAATGGAACATTCAACGTTGAACTGACGGATTCACCACGGTAATCGAGAACCCCATGCCTCAACCGCGTCCTTACAAAGTTGCACTCAACGGCTACGGCCGGATTGGTCGTTGCGTCTTGCGTGCTTTGTTCGAGCGAGGGGCGGCTGCCGGGTTTGAAATTGTGGCAATCAACGATCTGGCTGACATGGCCAGCGTCGAATACCTGACACGCTTCGACTCCACCCACGGGCGTTTTCCCGGTGAGGTGAGGGTTGACGGCGATTGTCTGCATATTAATGGCAACTGCGTGAAGGTCCTGCGCAGTGCCACCCCCGAAGGCATCGATTGGGCGTCGCTGGGCGTCGATCTGGTGCTTGAATGCTCTGGTGCTTACCACACGCGCGCAGACGGCCAGCGTTTCCTCGACGCCGGCGCCCCGCGGGTGCTGTTTTCCCAGCCGATGGCCAGCGAGGCGGATGTCGACGCCACCATCGTCTACGGCGTCAATCAGGAGTGCCTGACCGGCGATGAACTGCTGGTGTCCAACGCGTCCTGCACCACCAACTGCGGCGTGCCGCTGTTGCGCCTGCTGGATCAGGCCTTTGGCCTGGACTACGTGTCGATCACCACGATTCACTCGGCGATGAACGATCAGCCGGTTATTGACGCCTACCACCACGAAGACTTGCGCCGCACCCGTTCGGCGTTTCAGTCGGTGATCCCGGTGTCCACCGGCCTGGCGCGCGGTATCGAACGCTTGTTGCCGGAACTTGCCGGACGAATTCAGGCCAAAGCTGTACGCGTGCCGACGGTCAACGTGTCTTGCCTCGATATCACGATGCAAACCGTTACCGACACCGACGCGAGTGAAGTCAACCGGATCCTGCGCGAGGCCGCCACCTATGGCCCGCTCAAGGGGCTTTTGGCTTACACCGAATTGCCTCATGCCAGTTGTGATTTCAACCATGACCCGCATTCGGCGATCGTCGATGCCAGTCAGACCCGTGTTTCCGGCCCGAGGCTGGTGAACGTACTGGCCTGGTTCGACAACGAATGGGGTTTTGCCAACCGAATGCTGGATGTTGCAGGACACTATCTGCAAACCGCTATCAAGCTCTCTGTTTCTGAACTCTCTGCTTCTAAAAAACCTGCTCTCTAAAACAGCTATCCAGGAAATGCGACCCATGACCGTGTTGAAGATGACCGACCTCGATCTGCAAGGTAAGCGCGTATTGATCCGCGAAGACCTCAACGTCCCAGTCAAGGACGGTGTTGTCACCAGCGATGCGCGAATCCTGGCCTCGCTGCCGACCATCAAGCTGGCCCTGGAAAAAGGCGCGGCGGTGATGGTTTGCTCGCATCTTGGCCGTCCGACCGAGGGTGAGTTCTCGACCGAGAACAGCCTCAAGCCAGTCGCTGACTACCTGAGCAAGGCCCTGGGCCGTGAAGTGCCGCTGGTCTCCGACTACCTGGACGGCGTTGACGTCAAGGCCGGCGACATCGTGCTGTTCGAGAACGTGCGCTTCAACAAAGGCGAGAAAAAGAACACTGACGAACTGGCGAAGCAATATGCCGCCCTGTGCGACGTGTTCGTGATGGACGCCTTCGGCACCGCTCACCGTGCCGAGGGTTCGACCCACGGCGTGGCCAAGTTCGCCAAAGTCGCTGCAGCTGGCCCGTTGCTGGCTGCCGAGCTGGACGCACTGGGCAAAGCCCTTGGCGCCCCGGCCCAGCCAATGGCAGCCATCGTCGCCGGCTCCAAGGTCTCGACCAAACTCGACGTGCTGAACAGCCTGAGCCAGATCTGCGACCAACTGATCGTCGGTGGCGGTATCGCCAACACCTTCCTGGCCGCTGCCGGTCACCCGGTCGGCAAATCGCTGTACGAGCCAGACCTGCTGGACACCGCCCGTGCCATCGCTGCCAAAGTCAGCGTGCCGTTGCCAGTCGACGTGGTGGTTGCCAAGGAATTCGCTGAAAGCGCTACCGCGACCGTCAAGTTGATCGCCGACGTAGCAGCAGACGACATGATCCTCGACATCGGCCCACAGACCGCAGCGCAATTCGCTGAGCTGCTGAAGTCGTCGAAAACCATTCTGTGGAACGGCCCGGTCGGCGTATTCGAATTCGACCAGTTCGGTAACGGCACCAAAGTCCTGGCTCAGGCCATTGCAGACAGCTCGGCGTTCTCCATTGCGGGCGGCGGCGACACCCTGGCAGCCATCGATAAGTATGGCGTTGCGGATCAAATCTCCTACATTTCTACCGGCGGCGGCGCGTTCCTCGAGTTCGTCGAAGGCAAAGTGCTGCCAGCGGTTGAAGTCTTGGAAAGCCGCGCAAAGGCCTAAGGGTCATCCATTGGCCAGGCAAAGGAGTGTTTACATGGTCAAGACGTTAGCGACATTGATCGCAGCGGGTGTACTGGCCGGCTGCGGGAGCACCCCGAAAGCCGCGCAGGAATCGGATACCGGCGCGCCGGACAAAGGCTGTTACCAGGCCGACTGGCAAGCCGAAACCAACCCGGTGCTCAACAAGCGTTCCGGGCCAGATGGCCTGGATAAATACGAGACACGGACCCCGGCCAAGGAACATGGTTGCCCTTGACCGGTCTGACTCACTGATACCCAGCGCAGTTGGCGTGTGCCGACTGCCGAGGAAAATGGATGAAAGGCTTGATAGCCGTGGGGTCGCTGGCAGTACTTGCCGGTTGCGCCACTATGAACCCGTTCGCGTCGTCGCCTGTTGCGTCCGATAATTGGACGAACTGGGTTTGCGATAGCCAGGCCCCCGTGCACTGGCGCTACACCGACGCCACGCACAACACCGTGGATGTGCGGCTCAGCGACGACCAGGTTCATCGCTTGAAGCTTGATCCGGCAGGCTCTGGTTCGCTGTACAGCGACGACCAGTTGGCGTTTCACGTAAAAGATGACGAAGGCCTGGTGTACTGGGTCGCCACCAACGATTTGATCGGCCGCGGCTGTAAAGCCAAGTAACACCGCTGATCACAGAGCTTTTGTGGCGAGGGAGCTTGCTCCCGCTGGAGCGCGAAGCGGTCACAAAGCCAGTCGACTCAGCGATCCAGAAGGACCGAGTCAATTGGTTTACGACTGCTTCGCAGCCGAGCGCGAGCAAGCTCGCTCGCCACAGGGTTCTTCGTAACACACAGGATTTATGTTGTACCGGATTCGCAGGCCGGCCTTACCCCCGATCTGCATTAACTTGAATAGCAGCCGCCGCTACGGCAGGCTTGCACGATTAACGACCCTCAACCGGGAGAGACACACACCATGGCACTTATCAGCATGCGCCAGATGCTGGACCACGCAGCCGAGTTCGGCTACGGCGTTCCAGCCTTCAACGTCAACAACCTTGAGCAGATGCGCGCCATCATGGAAGCCGCTGACAAGACTGACTCCCCGGTGATCGTCCAGGCTTCGGCCGGCGCCCGTAAATACGCTGGCGCGCCATTCCTGCGTCACCTGATTCTGGCGGCGATCGAAGAGTTCCCGCACATCCCGGTGTGCATGCACCAGGACCACGGCACCAGCCCTGACGTCTGCCAGCGCTCGATCCAGCTGGGCTTCAGCTCGGTGATGATGGACGGCTCCCTCGGCGAAGACGGCAAGACGCCGACCGACTACGACTACAACGTCCGTGTCACCCAACAAACCGTAGCCATGGCTCACGCCTGCGGCGTATCGGTAGAAGGCGAGCTGGGCTGCCTGGGTTCGCTGGAAACCGGCATGGCCGGTGAAGAAGACGGTATCGGTGCAGAAGGCGTGCTCGATCACAGCCAAATGCTCACCGACCCGGAAGAAGCCGCTGACTTCGTCAAGCGCACCCAGGTCGACGCCCTGGCCATCGCCATCGGCACCAGCCACGGCGCCTACAAGTTCACCAAGCCACCCACCGGCGACGTGCTGGCTATCGACCGTATCAAGGAAATCCACAAACGCATCCCGAACACCCACCTGGTGATGCACGGTTCTTCTTCGGTACCGCAAGAGTGGCTGGCGATCATCAACCAGTACGGCGGCGACATCAAAGAAACCTACGGTGTACCGGTTGAAGAAATCGTCGAAGGCATCAAGCACGGCGTGCGCAAGGTCAACATCGACACCGACCTGCGTCTGGCCTCCACTGGCGCGATGCGTCGCCTGATGGCCACCAACCCGAGCGAATTCGATCCGCGTAAATTCTTCGGCGCCACTGTAACGGCCATGCGCGACGTGTGCATCGCACGTTATGAAGCGTTCGGGACTGCCGGTAATGCTTCGAAGATCAAACCGATCTCGTTGGAAGCGATGTTCCAGCGTTATTTGAAAGGTGAGTTGAACGCCAAGGTTAACTAAGTTTGAGCGTTTGATAGCACTAATAAAAAACCCGCCGAGAGGCGGGTTTTTTGTTGGCGCTAAAAAGTGGAGATTATCTCTCGGAGTTATTGATGAACGACTTATACTTTTTGTGATAGATGTATTGTCTGGTTAATCTGAATGTGTATTAAGGACTGTTATTTCTGACAGTTGGTTCAGTGTCAGGAGAGGGCTACCATTCGCATCGTAACGCAAAAGTGTGGGTGTCCAGATATTTGAATCTACTCCCTCTTATATCTTTGAGTGAAAGGATAGCGGCTATGTCTATGGCAGATAATACATATGGGGATGGCGACGATTCGGTACAGGAAACATCATCCAGTTCCGGCAATAGCGCGGGTTCGGTGAGCACTGTAATTTCGTATACAAAAGATTGGGGGCGGAATGGTCTTTTGAGCGTGACATATTTTGTGAAGCTAAAGACAGCGGCAGTGGGTGCAATAGTTCTTCTGACCGGCGCAGGGCAGAGTAAAAGTTTGGGGGTAATCCCGTCTGGAGGTACGGGGACCCTCTTCCAAGGGGGCTATTATTTCTCTGAGAAACATCGAGCCTTTCTGGAATTTGAAGTGGTTTCAGGTGCCAATAGCAACCGGCATCAATTTGAAGTATTGAGCGCACAATTTACGCCGTGAAATCGCTAGGGCAGCTTATTTAAGGTGAGGGTGTGGATTCATTAATCCGCCCCCGCCTTTGATTATATAAACTGAATCCTCATCCATTCGCGGGTGTATCAAACCTGGGTGGCTCAATCCAGAGGGGCTGCGAAACCTCATCGCTGGGCGATGTTCCAGCGCACTTGATAGGTGAATTGAGCGCCAAGGTTAACTAAATCTGAGCGTTTAATAGCACTAACGAAAAACCCGCCAAGAGGCGGGTTTTTTGGGTAAGGGTGACGGGGTAACTAAGGTTTCCCGTTGTTCACGCTTACTGAATAAGTTTCCAGTTCTTGTAAAAGAACCGGCGCAAGGCGAAGGCTACGCCCGCAAACGAAGCGACGATGCCGTTCAGGATAAAAGAGGCCCAGGACGGGCGCAGTATGTCGAGGAACAGGCAGTAGCGCTTGGCGTCATTCTTGTTGAAGGAGGCGTGCAGCAGGGTGTCATCAAAGATGAACAGCGGATCATCGTGCCAGTAGTGTTTTTTCTTCCTGACTTGGATGTACACGCCGTCATGGTGAGCGGCGGGCATGATGTTGTAGAGCACGCGGTACATCATGCGCAAAGGCCCGAAGTGAAAGGACGTCGACTGATTTTCATTGAAAACCGATACGCCGATGGTCTTTATATAAGGCAGTTTCTTCTGAAGTGCGGGAATGTTGAGTTCGGTATCGATCTTGCGGCCATACCATTGGAAGAACAACATGCCACGCTTTTTCTGGGCCATGCGCGCATCGAGGAATGCAATGATCTCTTCCTTGTGAGCCATCGCAGTTTCAATCACGTAGTTGATGTCTTGCTGATGGCTTTCGGGAAGATCGCGCAGCTTGTAAACGTAACGGCTTGGCTTGGACAGTAGATCGAAAAAGGTATTCAGGGGTGCGAGCAACCACGTATTGCGGCCGCCACCTATAAAATACTTTTTGATGATGTCTTTGTCGAAGATGCCATTGCGCAGGAAGTCATAGATGCCGCAAATACAAAGCACAGCAAGAAACCAAAGGGTGGCCACCGGGAAACTATAAATAATGGCGGCAATACCGAGAATGGTGACTGCCGAGACTGCTTTCTTGCGGATGACTCGAGTGTTCATGGAACTCAGTTCCCCTGAGGCGGTGCGGGTATTTGGATGTGAAAAATACCTATAGGACAGACATTATATTCGCCATCATAAGGGTTCATTCTGTAATAAATGTTTCTTGTTTGTAAAGATTTCTCAGATGTAAAGGGGCGGTTTTTTTTGGCATCAGTCAGAAAAGCACAGTGAGGCGGATTTTTTTGAGTTGAAAGGGCGCCGACTCTTTCAGTCGGCCCCCCTTTTTTGTTCGTATAAGCCTAAGTCTCAGCGATTCGCTGGCTCGTCAAACCCTCGCTGCTCAATCACCCCGAACACATCGGTAATGTCCTGAACCATCAAGCGCGCCACGTTGGTGACGGTGTTGATGTCGCGCTCGGCGTAGTCGGGCAGGTTGGTGCAGGCCATGAGGGTAAGGTAGCTGAGGACTGCGTGCAGGCGTTCGCTGACGCAGGCGTGGAGTTCGCGGAGCGGGGCGTGGCTGTCGATGAGCAGGACGGGGTAGTCGGTAGCGATCTGGGTGAAGGGGGTGAAGCGGCGGGGCGGGGTTTGAGTAGTCATAGCGGAATCCTTTCAAGAAAAAGAATGGCCACCGTTCGCTGCGAAACAAATTGGGTGGCAGCTGTGCGCGGGTTCGCAGACCAGGAAAAGAATTAAAACCCCGGCAGACCCGAAAGCCTCCCACGCACAGCCGCCATGAAACGAAACGCAGGGGAGTTTACCTGTGCTGTCTTTTGACGGTGCTGGATAATTCTTTTGCAAGGGCTGCGAAACCCTGCCGCTGACCGAAGCCAGCTGACGGGATTGACTGTAAGCGCCGATTTTGGTGGTAGCAACCGGGGTGTAGGACGGTGCGGCGACCATTGTGGCGAGGGAGCTTGCTCCCGCTCGACGGCGCAGCCGTCGTAAACCGGGCGGTGTGGTGTGTCTGAGGAAATGAGGTGGCAGGGTTTGGGGCTGCTTCGCAACCCAGCGGGAGCAAGCTCCCTCGCCACAGTGGGAGCAATCCTACGAGATTTGCGGACGCTCAGATTGTTCCCATGCCCGTAGCAGCTGTCGAGCCGTACTCAAGGGTTGAGATCAAGTTGTCAGCTCGGGTTGTGATCAATATTCAGCTTGCTGAACGTCACTTTCCCACCCTCGCTGGTGTATCCGGTGTTGTCCTGCACATACACCCCGGCCTTGAAGTACAGCGGCTTGTCGCGCCAGGTGGCGCTGATCTGGGTGTCCCATGAGTAGCCCGCGGCGCTGATGCCCAAGGCGCCGCCGGGGGAGAGGTGGATCAGGTAGGAGAAACTCTGGTCCAGCTTCACCCCCGTGGCGATGGTGATCACCCGACCAACATCGTCGTCCGGGTGCATGCGCACCTTGGCCACGATGTTGCCGGTCGAGGTGCTGGTTTTGTACTGGTACTCGACTTTCACCAAGGGTTTCTGGCTGTTGTAGGCATGGATCTGGCCGATGACGATCTTGCCCGAACTCGGCACCTGGTTCACCGCGAGGGTCGCATGCAGCAAGTTGTCAGCGTCGGGGTAGAGCCAGTTGCGCAAAGTGCCGTTGCTGTAGGTTTCGCGAAGCTCGGTGCGTGGGTAAATCGCGTTTTCCGTGCGGGAGCCGGTCACCGGTGCCCAGAAGAACAACGTGCCGGTGTCGGAGTGGAAGTATTGATCCTTGAAACCGTCCACCAGTTTGGCGGTATCAACGGTGTACGGTGGGCTGCCGACAGGAACACTGAGGTTCCAGGTTGCGAGATCGATCATGGTCAAAGCTTCCGCGAATGCTAGCTGCACGCGCGTACCAGAAGCTCTAGCCCGCGCGTTAGAGGGCAGTCTTTATAAGCGTAGAACGGGTGCTTGTTAATGCCCGTCTGGCGGATAACTGGCGTCAATGTTCTGTCGAGTTAGCGCTTTTCCCGGTATTGCTGGCTTCGGAACTGACCGTTAGTCGGAGTCTGAGGCTTTGCCATCGGTGATGGCGTGATGATGCCTACTGCTTTGGCAGATCCCGGTCTAGAGTGGAGTTGTCCGGTTTTTTTCGACGGTACCGGCCTGACGTCACCAAAAGAGAAGCAGCATGGAATGCGCGCAACCCAAGCCAGTTGAAGGCAGCTCAGTTCTTCTAATCGTGGATGATTACCCTGAAAACCTGATCAGTATGCGTGCGTTGTTACAGCGCCAGGACTGGCAGGTGATGACCGCGGCTTCCGGCTTTGAAGCCTTGAGCCTGTTACTCGAACATGAAATCGACCTGGTGCTGCTTGATGTGCAGATGCCAGAGATGGACGGTTTTGAAGTGGCACGTTTGATGCGCGGTAGCCAGCGGACCCGTTTGACCCCGATCATTTTCCTGACCGCCAACGAACAGTCCCAGGATGCTGTGATCAAGGGCTATGCCAGTGGCGCAGTGGATTACCTGTTCAAACCGTTTGACCCGCAAATCCTCAAACCGAAAGTTCAGGCCCTGCTTGAACACCAGCGCAATCGCCGCGCCTTGCAGCGCTTGAGCCAGGATCTGGAAGCCGCGCGCGCTTTCAATGCCTCGGTGCTGGATAACGCCGCCGAAGGGATTCTGGTGGTGGGTGATGACGGCCTGATCCGCTTCGCCAACCCGGCCATGTCCCGCCTGCTCAATGCGACGGTCACCGAATTGCAAGGCGCGGAGTTCGTGGACTTCCTGCAAAAACCGCACGTGCCGGTGTGGGCTGAATCTGACATTTATGCCGGTTATCAACGGGGTGAGACCTGGCGCGTGCACGATGCAATCCTGCGCACCGCGCCGGGTCAGCAAGTGCCGGTGGCGCTGTCCTGCGCGCCATTGCCGTCCGAACAGCGGGCGATGGTGGTGACCGTGCTCGATATGTCGGTGGTGCGCCATCTGCATCAACAGCTGGAGTTCCAGGCCGTCACAGACCCGCTGACCGGGCTGCTCAATCGCCGTGGCTTCTACCAGACTGCGGAAAACCTGCTATTGCGCGGTGAGCGTTCCGACAGCGCGTGGGTGTTGTTGTACCTGGACCTGGATGGCTTCAAACGGGTCAACGATTCCCTGGGCCACGATGCCGGTGACCGGGTGCTGCGTTGGGTGTCCGAGCAGTTGAAAGCCTGTCTTCGGCCATTCGATATTCTGGCGCGCATGGGCGGTGATGAGTTCACGGCGTTGCTCGATCTGGAGTTTCCCGAGCAAGCGGCGAAGATTGCCGAGAAGCTCATCGAGCGAATCTCGATCTGTCAGCAAATTGAAGGACTGGATGTGGTGCTCGGCGCGAGCATCGGCATTGCAACCTATCCCGATTGCGGTTCTAACCTTGACGGCTTGCTGCGCGCCTCAGACATCGCGATGTACGAGGCCAAGCGTGCCGGGCGCCAGCAATATCGCTTCTACGACCATGAAATGAACGGTCGCGCGCGCTCGCGGCTAATGCTCGAAGAAAGCGTGCGCACAGCCATCGAAAATCAGGATTTCAACCTGGTGTATCAACCCCAGGTTGCGATTGCCGACGGTCGTGTACGCGGGTTTGAAGCGTTGCTGCGCTGGCAGCACCCGAGTGTCGGCGATGTCCCGCCGGGGTTGTTTTTGCCACTGCTGGAAGAGGCGCGGCTGATCAGTCGTCTCGGCAGCTGGATTTACCATCGCGGCGCCAAGCAGCGTAAAGCCTGGGAAACCCTGTTTGCCAAGGATCTGGTACTTGCTGTGAGTTTGAGCAGCACCCAGTTCGGCATGCCGAACCTGGTCACCGAGTTGCGTCAGGTGCTGGAGCGTCATGAGCTGCAGCCGTGTCAGCTGGAAGTTGAAATCACCGAAGATGCGTTGATACAAAATGTTGATGAGTCACGTAAACAGCTGCGTCTGTTGCGCCACCTCGGGGTGCGCGTGGCACTGGATGACTTTGGTTCGGGGCCGTGCTCGTTGGCGCATTTACGCGATCTGCAGTTGGACACGCTCAAGCTCGACCGGCACCTGATTGCCCGGCTACCCGATTCGCCTCGGGATGCAGCGCTGGTGCGCAGTGTCATAGAGTTGTGCGGGGAATTCGGAATGTTGGTGATCGCCGAAGGCGTGGAGACCGTTGCACAGTATCGATGGCTTGAGGCCAACGGTTGCCAGTATGTGCAAGGGTTCCTGGTGGCCAGGCCGCTGATGGCCGAGGATGCCGGTGGCTTTGCGCAGCCGTTTGACTGGAGCGCGCTGACCGCCTGAATTCGCTACACTGGCGGTCTTTCGTCACTCTGTTGTTGACCCATGACCGCGCTGAAGTACCTCCAGGCTTATCCCGCTGCCTTGCAAGACCAAGTGCGCCAGTTGATCGATCAGGATCGACTGGGCGACTACCTGAGCCAGCGTTACCCGGACAAGCACGCGGTGCAGAGTGACAAGGCGCTGTACAGCTACGCGCTGGAGTTGAAACAGGAATACCTGCGCAATGCGCCGGCCATCGACAAAGTGCTGTTCGACAACCGTCTCGACCTGACCCACCGTGCCCTCGGCCTGCACACGGCGATCTCGCGCGTGCAGGGCGGCAAGCTCAAGGCCAAGAAAGAAATTCGTATCGCCTCGTTATTCAAGGACGCCGCGCCGCAGTTTCTGAAAATGATCGTGGTGCATGAACTCGCGCACTTCAAGGAGTCCGATCACAACAAGGCTTTCTACAAGCTGTGCGAGCATATGCTGCCGGGCTATCACCAGTTGGAGTTCGACTTGCGGGTGTACCTGACGTGGCGGGATATGCAGTAAACATTGGAATCGGGAGTGTGGGAATGGACGTCAGCAAGACCAAAAGCAGCTTCTACCGCCGTTTGTACGTGGCGTACCTGATCGACAGTGGTCTGGCCAGCAACGTCCCGGCACTCACCGAGGTCACCGGCATGCCGCGGCGTACAGCCCAGGACACCATCGCCGCCTTGGCGGATCTGGATATCGTGTGCGAGTTCGAGCAGGAAGAGGGCGCGCGCAATCATGCCGGGCGTTATCGGATTCTGAGCTGGGGGGCGATTGATCCGCGCTGGATCGAGCGCAATCTTCAGCAGATCAAAGCGGTGCTGGAGTATCCCTGACGGAGGTGCTTGATCGTTCCCACCCAGAGCATGGGAACGATCACTAGGGACGGCGCATCCCGATATGCGGAATGTCATCCTCCAGGTATTCCTCGCCCACCACGACAAACCCGTACCTCCCGTAATACCCCTGCAAATGTGCCTGGGCCGACAGATAGATCGGCACTTCAGGCCAGTATTTCTCAGCCTGCTTGAGCCCCTGCGCCATCAACTCATGACCCAGGCCCTGGCCCCGCGCCTGAGGGGCAATCACCACACGGCCGATGACCACGTCGCCGCCCTGTGAGATCGGGTCGAGCAACCGCAGGTAGGCCACCAGCTGATCGCCGTCCCAGGCCATCAAGTGGCAGGTGTCACCGTCCAGGTCCAGCCCATCGACTTCCTGATAGGCGCATTTCTGCTCAACGACGAACACTTGCGTGCGCAACTGCAGAATGGCGTACAACTGCTCTTTGCCCAGATCGCTGTGGTGTTTGCAGACCCAATCGATTGTCATCTTCACATTCCTTGAACAACGTTGCTCCGATACTAAGCGTCCCGCTACCGGATGTCTTGCGGCATAAAAAACTGTGACAAAGGCCAAAATGCCATCATTCATTTCTCGCGACGTTGTCTTCTTTGTGTAATCTGATTTTTAGCGGTTTGTTGTGGCTTCAATGAACTACTGTTAGGGCCTGGGTTGTGGCCGCTATTGGGCACACAGGCCTTCGAGTTTTGGCTAAAAACACGCTGGGCTGCCCGCCCGCTAAGGATTTTTTAGCATGCCGCGATTGCATCGAGCTGTTGCTTTGATTGGATTGCTGTTGCTGAGCCAGGCCGCCACAGCAGAAAAACTGCGACTGGTGGCCGATGCCTGGCCCCCCTTTACCGATGCCACGCTGGTCAATGGCGGGGTGGCAACCGACATTGTCAGTACTGCGCTGGCGCGGGCGGGTTATGCCAGTGATTTCGAGCAGGTGCCTTGGGCCAGGGCTTTGCTGGGTGTGGGCGAAGGGCGTTACGACGTGCTGGTCAATGCCTGGTTCAACGAGGAGCGCACCCATATCGGGCAGTTTTCCAGTGAGTACCTGCTCAACCGGATACGTTTCCTCAAGCGTAAAGACACGCCGATCGAATACAACAACTTGCAGCAGCTGCACACCTATCCGGTTGCCGTGGTGCGCGGCTACGCCTATTCACCCGCGTTTGACGGTGACGCCGCCTTGCAGAAAGTGCAGGTGCACAACTTCCCCATGGCGGTGCGCATGCTCGCCGCTGACCGGGTGAAGCTGACCCTGGAAGACGAATACGTTGCCCGCTATTACCTGGCGCGCGAATCCTCCAAGGTGCGCAATGCCGTGGAGTTCCTGCCCAATCCTCTGAGTGAAAACAGCCTGCATATTCTGGTCAGCCTGAAGAACCCCGACCATGAACAGATTGTTGCCGGATTCGACCGCGAGATTGCAGCGATGAAGGAGGATGGCAGCTATGAGCGATTGCTCAGGCAGCATGGAATGTGACGTCTGTTGTTGTGGCGAGGGAGCTTGCTCCCGCTGGGTTGCGAAGCGACCCAAGACAAGCTGCTCGATGTGTCAGGTAGAAAACCATTTACCGGTTTTACGGCTGCTGCGCACCCGAGCGTGAGCAAGCTCGCTCGCCACAGGCGCGCGCTCACTCCTCGCTCGTATCCTTGATCAAATGTGCCGCCAGCGTGCGCAACGGTCCCAGTTGCCGGCAGATCAACCCCAGTTGGGTTTGCACCAGACGCTGACCTTCGTCGATCTCGTCAGGCATTTGTTCAAGCCCGGCGGCCAGGGCTTCTTCGTCGTCGCTCTGAATCGCAATCGGCGATTTGCTCGCCAGCCCTTGGGCGATTTCGTCGATGCTGGTCGCCAGACTGACGCCGGCACCGTTGATCAACTGTTCCCGAATGTCAGCGGGTAGCTGGATTTCGCGGTGCGCACCGAGGCCCGAGAGGTAGCTGAGCAAGGTGTGGGAAAGCACCAGGAAACGGAAGCCGACATCGGCTTCCTTACGGAAATGCCCCGGCTCCATGAGCATGTTGGCCAAGGTTGTCGACAGCGCCGCATCGGCGTTGTGGGCATTGCGTCGAGCCAGCCGATAGGCCAGGTCATCACGTTTGCCGACAGCGTATTGCTGCATGATCTGGCGCAGGTAAATGCTGTTGCAGGTCAGGGTGTTGGCCAGCACTTTGTTCAGCCTGCGGCCCTGCCAGTCCGGCAGGAACAGCAATACCGCGAGCCCCGCGATCAGACCGCCGAGCAAGGTGTCGAGCAGCCTTGGCAGGAACAGCCCGTAGCCGTCGCCGACCTGATTGAAGCAGAACAGCACCATCAAGGTGATTGCCGCAGTCGCCAGCGTGTAGCGGGTGGTGCGGTTGATAAAGAACACCACGCCGGCGGCAATCGCGAAACTCGACTGCACCAGTGGATTGGGGAACAGATCGAACAACGCCCAGGCCAGGGTCAGGCCGATCGCGGTGCCGAGGATCCGCTGACCGAGTTTGCGCCGGGTGGCGCCGTAGTTCGGTTGGCAGACAAACAGTGTGGTGAGGATGATCCAGTAGCCTTGCGACGGGTGGATCAAGTGCACCATGCCGTAGCCGACGGTCAGGGCCAGAGGCAAACGCAGGGCATGCCGAAACAGCAACGAAGTCGGCGTCAGCTGCGTGCGCAGGCGCGTCCAGACGTCCTTGAGGTTGCGCGGTGAACGGTCGAGCAGGCTGCTGTCGGTGGCGTCGGCCAGGCTGTCGGGATTGCTTGCGTCGCTGAGCAAGCGGTCAAGCGTGCTGAGGTTGGCTGCCAGTGCACGCAATGAGCGCAGCAAACCGCGCCAGGCCGGATTGCTCTGGATGCGCAAGTGTTCGAGGGAGGCGTGCAGGTCGCTCAGGGCTTCGGCAAAACTGTCGTCATAGACGAACGGCTGGCGCATCTGGATCGACTCGGCCAATGCCCGGCAGGCTTTGCCTTGCTGGCGGAGCAGGCGTTGGCAGCGGAACAGCACGTCGCTGTGGAAAAAGGCCTCGGCCAGGGCGTTGTATGGATAGTGCGAAGAGCTGGCGCGTTCGTGGATGTCCTGGGCGAGGAAATACAGCTTCAGGTAACGACTGACTTTCGACCCCGGCCGGCCGTTGCCGACCCGGTGCAGGATGATTTCCTTGGCGGCGTTGAGCGCCGCGACCACTCGGCCATTCTGCTGCGCCAGTTCCAGCCTGCGGGCTTCGACGTCCATCTGGCGGATCGGCTCGAACAGTGACGATTTGAGCTTCAGGTAAAACCCCAGCTCGCGAAACAAGCGCGCCAGGCTCTGCTGCACCGGCTGGTTGGAAAACAGCGCCTGCCACAGCACCGAGAGCAAGCCATACCAGGCGGCACCGGCCACCAGCAACACCGGTTCATGCCAGAAATCGGTGACCGCGCCACCGCGCTGGTCCACGCCGATCATGGTGTACACCGACAGAATCAACGTCGCCGAGGCAATCGCGCCATAGCGTTCGCCCAAGGCGCCGAGCATGGTCAGGCCGAAACTGGCGAGTGCCAGGGCAACCACGAAGATGTACGGATAGGGGAATAACAACTCGACCGAGAACGCGGCAACGCTGAAGCACACCAGCGTCACCGCCAATGCATTCAGACGGCCCTGCCAGCTGTCGTCGGTTTCGGCCAGGGCGCTGGCGATAATCCCCAGGAACAGCGGGATCAGCAGGCCCATTTCATTTTGATACCAACACAGCGCCATGGTGCCGGTCAGGGCGATGAACACCCGCACGCTGTAGCTGAATTTATCCAGCGCCCAAAGGCGACGCAGAGTCTGACGAAACGAGGTTGATGACATGAAGTGCGGAGGCCTTCCGGGGCAATGCAGCTAAATTGAGCCAGTAATGACGACGACGCAATGGCGCCGATCACATCTGACAGCAAAAACTGTTCCTTCCTGAGTAAAACTGTCAGGTCTGCATTGAACCCTGTGGCGAGGGAGCTTGCTCCCGCTCGGCGGCGTAGCCGTCGTAAACCCTATGCATGCGGTGTGTCTGGCAGACAGTGGTGACAGGTTTTGGGCCTGCTTCGCAGGCCAGCGGGAGCAAGCTCCCTCGCCACAAAAGCCTGATCACCGCATGCGATGGCGTTAGACGTACTGCGCCGCTGCGTAACCCGAGGCCCAGGCCCATTGGAAGTTGAAGCCGCCCAGGTGCCCGGTGACGTCCAGCACTTCACCGATGAAGTACAGGCCAGGGCTTTTCAGCGATTCCATGGTTTTGGACGAGACTTCGTGGGTGTCGACGCCACCGAGCGTGACTTCGGCTGTGCGATAGCCTTCGGTACCAGCCGGGACCAGTGTCCAGCTCGCCAGTTTGGCAGCGATATCGGCCAGCTCGGCGTGGGTGTACTGCTTCATCGGCTTGGAGACGAACCAGTTGTCGGCCAGCAGGTTGGCCATCTTCTTGGTGAAGATTTCGCCGAGCAGGGTTTTCAGTTCGCTGTTCGGGCGCTCGGCTTGCTGCTGTTGCAACCAGCTCGGCACGTCGTGGTCGGGCATCAGGTTGATTTCGACGGCGTCGCCGGATTGCCAGAACGAGGAAATCTGCAAAATCGCCGGGCCGCTGAGGCCACGGTGGGTGAACAGGATGTTCTCGCGAAAGCTCTGATCGTTGCAGCTCACCAGACAATCCACCGACGTACCGGACAGCTCGGTGCACAGCTCTTTGAGTTGGTCGGTGATGGTGAACGGCACCAGGCCGGCGCGGGTGGGCAGCAACTGGTGGCCGAACTGCTTGGCCACTTGATAGCCGAAACCGGTGGCGCCCAGGGTTGGAATCGACAGGCCGCCGGTGGCGATCACCAGCGATTCGCAGGTCAACTGGCCCAACGTGGTTTCCAGCAGGTAGCCGCTGTCGAGTTTTTCGATCTGCTGGATCGAGGTGTCGAGATGCAGGCTGACGCCGACCTGATCGCACTCGTCGAGGAGCATGCCGAGGATGTCGCTGGATTTGTTATCGCAGAATAGCTGGCCGAGCTTTTTCTCGTGGTACGGCACGCCGTGCTTGGCCACCATCCCGATGAAATCCCACTGGGTATAGCGCGCCAGTGCGGATTTACAGAAGTGAGCGTTTTGCGAGAGGAAATTGCTCGGCTCGGTGTACATGTTGGTGAAATTGCAGCGGCCACCACCGGACATGAGGATTTTCTTGCCGGCCTTGTTTGCGTGGTCGAGCAACATCACCTTGCGCCCGCGCCCGGCGGCGGTCAGTGCACACATCAACCCAGCGGCGCCAGCGCCAATGATCACGACTTCGGTAGAGCGCAAAACGGTGTCCTCAAGTTTCGTTAGCAAGGCTGGCAAGTGCTTTTGTGGAGAGGGAGCTTGCTCCCGCTCGAGTGCGTAGCAGTCGTAATCCGGCAAGTGCGGTCCGTCTGGTGAATCGCGTTTGCTGGTTTCGGGGCCGCTGCGCGACCCAGCGGGAGCAAGCTCCCTCGCCACAGAGGTGGGCAGCGTTTGTTACAAAATCCGTACGCGCAGCGAGCGGCCTTTGATCTTGCCGTCGCTCAAGCGCTGCACGGCTTGCTTGGCGATGCTGCGCTCCACGGCGACATAGGCCTGGTAGTCGAAGATCGCGATTTTGCCGACCTGGGCGCCTGGAACACCGGCATCGCCGGTCAGTGCGCCAAGGATGTCGCCCGGGCGAACCTTGTCTTTACGGCCGGCACCGATGCACAGGGTGCTCATGGCCGGCAGCAGCGGGGCGCCGCCCTGGGAGGTCAGGCTGTCCAGTTGATCCCAGCTCAGCGGCGACTTTTGCAGTTGCTCGATGGCTTGGGCGCGATGCGCTTCGGACGGCGCTACCAGGCTGATGGCGATGCCTTTCTCACCGGCACGACCGGTACGGCCAACGCGGTGGATGTGGATTTCCGAGTCGCGGGCCAGT
The DNA here is from genome assembly GCF_058800905.1 of Pseudomonas sp. GW822-FHT04C11. Classification (NCBI taxonomy): domain Bacteria; kingdom Pseudomonadati; phylum Pseudomonadota; class Gammaproteobacteria; order Pseudomonadales; family Pseudomonadaceae; genus Pseudomonas; species Pseudomonas sp. GW822-FHT04C11. Next base: position 314,011 of record NZ_JBXAMS010000003.1, read on the forward strand.
TCGACGTTGACCACCATGTCCAGCGCATCGATGTCCAGACCACGGGCGGCGACGTCGGTGGCGACCAGTACCGAAGTACTGCGGTTGGCGAACATTGCCAGCACCTGGTCGCGATCACGCTGTTCCAGGTCACCGTGCAGGCCAACGGCCGAGATGCCTTTGGCCGTCAGGTGGTCGACGGTTTCCTGCACTTGTTGCTTGGTGAAGCAGAAAGCGACGGTGGACTGCGGGCGGTAATGGGCGAGGACCTTGACCACTGCGTCCATGCGCTCTTCCGGCGAAATCTCGAAGAAACGCTGTTCGATCTGTGTGTCGTCGTGGAACGCCTCGGCCTTCACTTGCTGCGGGTTACGCATGAACTTCGACGCCAGCTGCTTGATGCCTACCGGATACGTGGCGGAGAACAGCAGGGTCTGGCGACGCTCAGGGCACTGGGCGATGATTTCTTCGATGGAATCGTAGAACCCCATGTCGAGCATGCGGTCGGCTTCGTCGAGGATCAGCGTGTTCAGGCCGTGGAGCACCAGCGAACCCTTGCGCAGGTGTTGCTGGATGCGCCCCGGAGTGCCGACGATGATGTGCGCGCCGTGCTCCAGCGAGCCGATCTGCGGACCGAACGACACGCCGCCACACAGGGTCAGGACCTTGATGTTGTCTTCGGCGCGGGCCAGGCGACGGATTTCCTTGGCAACCTGGTCAGCCAGCTCACGAGTCGGGCAGATCACCAGTGCCTGGCAGCCGAAGAAGCGCGGATTGATCGGGTTCAGCAGGCCGATACCGAAGGCGGCGGTTTTGCCGCTGCCGGTCTTGGCCTGGGCGATCAGGTCCATCCCCTTGAGGATCACCGGCAAGCTTTGCGCCTGGATCGGCGTCATCTGGGCATAACCGAGGGAGTCGAGGTTAGCCAGCATGGCGGCGGACAGCGGCAAAGTATTAAAAGCGGTGGCGATGGTGGTCACGGGACTGGCCTGCAAAACAAAATGTCGCGCAGTGTACCAGTCCCGCGCGCTCCACCTGCAAATTCTGGACGAATAGCCGTAGCAAATCGTCGTAGCAGCTGCCGAGTTAGTGCTCGACATCGTGCTCGCGGCTGACCATCCGTCGGCCATCCTTTGGGGACAGCTGGGAAAAGATCGTTGCGGCCAGCATTGCCATGATGCCGATGGTGACGAAGGTTAGTTGGAAGGCGCCCAGCACCGTGTTCACGCCATCATTGCCGACCTCCGCCGTGAAACCACCCAGCAGGGCGCCGGCGCAGGCAACGCCGAGACTCAGCGACAACTGCGCGACCACTGACAGCAGGCTGTTGCCGCTGCTGGCGCTGGCGTCGTCGAGGTCGATCAGGGTCACGGTATTCATCGCTGTGAACTGGAAGGAGTTGATCGCCCCGAGTATCGCCAGTTGCACCAGCAGCAGCCAATAAGGCGTCTGCTCACTGACCAGGCCCATGCTCGCCAGCATGATTCCCAGCGCCAGGGTGTTACCGGTCAGCACGATGCGGTAACCCAGGCGCTCGATCAGCGGTCGCGCGATCGACTTGGCGAACATTGCCGCGGCGGCCAGCGGCAACATGCTCATCCCGGCCAGGGACGGCGAGTAGCCCAAGGCGACCTGTAGCAGCAATGGCACCAGAAACGGCAGGGCGCCGCTGCCCAGCCGGGCGAACAGGTTGCCGAGAATGCCCACGGCAAAAGTCCGGGTCTTGAACAGCGCCGGTGCGAACAACGGATTGTCGATATGCCCGGCCCGCAGCCAATACGCCGCCAGGCACGCCATGCCACCAAACAGCAGCAACATCACCCGCAAATGCGGAAGGTGCAGTTCGCCCAGGCCTTCCATGGCAATGGTGATCAGCACCATCGCCGCGCCGAACAGCAGGAAACCCAAGCCATCGAAGCGCGTGCGCTCAGAGCCGCGCAGATCCGGGATGAACTTCCAGACCGCGTAGCAGCCGATCAGCCCGACCGGCAGATTGATCAGGAAGATCCAGTGCCAGGTCAGGTATTGCACCATCCAGCCGCCCATGGTCGGACCGATCAACGGCCCGAGCAGGCCGGGAATGGTGATGAAGCCCATGATCCGCACCAGTTCCGAACGCGGGTAAGCACGCAGCACCACCAGTCGCCCGACCGGCAGCATCAATGCGCCGCCCAGCCCCTGAATCACCCGGGCGCCGACCAGCATGGTCAAGGTGCTGGAGAGCGCACAGAGCAGAGAGCCGAGGCTGAACAAGAGGATGGCGCCGAAGAAGATTTTCTTGGTGCCGAAGCGGTCGGCGACCCAGCCCGATGCCGGAATCAGCAAGGCGACCGTGAGCATGTAGGCGATGATCACGCCCTGCATGCGCAGTGGGTCTTCTGCCAGATCGAGGGCCATGGCGGGCAGGGCGGTGTTGAGGATGGTCCCGTCGAGGGACTGCATGAAAAACGCAATCGCCACCACCCAGGGGACCCAGCGGGCGGTGACTGCATCAAGAGCCGGATGGTTGGGCATGGGACCTCGTGTGGGTTGGACAGGTAATACTTGCTCTTTGTGGCGAGGGAGCTTGCTCCCGCTGGGTCGCGCAGCGACCCCGAAATCAGCAAACGCGGTTCACCAGACGGACCGCACTGGCTGGGTTACGACTGCTGCACCCGAACGCGGACCGGCCGGCGGGAGCAAGCTCCCTCGCCACAAGGTGTTATGTGTTTACAGGGTCAACGTCAGGCGGCTGACCAGCGCTCCCGGCAACACCGCCGAAGCCGTGTTGCGCTGGCTGTAGGTGCTGGGCGACAGAATCAGCTCACGCTCACTCGTCAGTGCTTCCAGCTGCGAACCGAGCAGGCTGTAGGCGCTGTCATCGAAGCGCATGGTGCTGACCGGTGCCTGAATCTCGCCGTTTTCGACCCAGAAGGTCGCGAAGCGGGTCATGCCGGTCAAGCGTGCGGCCGGTTGGTCCGAGTAATTCAGGTACCACAGGTTGCTGATGTACAGGCCAGTGCCGAGCTGCTTGAGAATCTCGGCTTCCGGCAATACACCGGCGGCCATGTTCAACGCGCTTGGTGACTCACCGCCACCGGCACCGTTGGCAGTCAGGCCATATTCGGCGGCACTGCGCGAACCCACCAGCCGCTCGCCCGCCTTGCCTGCAACGATCAACCCGAGATCGCTGCGCGGGTAGCCTTCGCCGGAAAACGCCGGGCTCAGGGAACCGCTGACTTTTTCATCCAGCGAGAGCAATGGGCTGAACGCGCTATCACCCGCGTAGAGTTTTTGCAGCGGGCTGCTTTTGCTGGCAATCGACTGCGCGGAGAAACCACCCCAGCAGAGCATGCCGACGATCTCCTCCAAAGCGGCTGGCGCCAGATAGGCGCGGTATTGACCCGGCGCCAACGTGCGCAGTGGCCGCCCCAAGAACTCCAGTTGCTCGCGGGCCTGCTGGAAGCGTTTGGCGAAACCTTCGCTGTTCCAGTCGTGCCCGGCGTAGCTGGCTTTCACCGCCTGGCCGTTGGCGTGGAACAGGCTGAAGTCGAAATTGAAGCTGTTGGCCTGATGCCAGCCAAAGGCACCGGATGAACTGGCGAAACCCCGGCTGATCGGCCCGGCGGCGTAGAAGCCAACCAGATCGAGCCCTTCGGCAGCGCGGGCGATTTCGGCAACCACCTGCTCGGTGTCCGGTAATGGGTGATCCTGAATGTTCTTGCTCTGCCAGCCGGTGTGGTTGAGCAGCAGATACGGATCCTGCGGTAACAGCGGCAGGGTCTCGCGCAGCTGTTGCAGACCTTCGGCCAGGCGCTGAAGGTCGACCTCGGGATCACCGGCGAGGGTGATGCTCAGGTCCGCGTGTCGACCGTCATTGATCAATTTGAAACCGACGCTGGCTTGCTGGACCTGGCCAGCCTGACGCACCTTGGCGTGGTTGAAGCGCACAAACGCCGACGATTCGGCGGCGTAGCTCAGGGTGAATTGCTCAGGCTCGCGCACCTCGCTGCGCAACCAGGCCACCAGTCCTTTGAATTGCTCGACCTGACTCAACGTCGTACTCATCAGGCGTCTCCTCCAAACACATCAATGTTGCTGAACACGCAGGCCGGTGAGGCATGGCCGACGCGGATCACCTGGTTCGGTTCGCCTTTACCGCAGTTCGGCGTGCCCAGCACCTTGAAGGTGCTGGTGTCGCCAACGGCGCTGAGGTTGCGCCAGAACTGCGCGGAAATGCCTCGGTAGTTCGGGTTCTTCACCACGCCTTTGAGTTCGCCGTTTTCAATCAACTGGCCCCACTCGCAGCCGAACTGGAATTTATTCCGCGCATCGTCAATTGACCATGAGCGGTTAGTCGACATCAGCACGCCGTGTTCAATGCCGCTGATCAGCTGTTCGAGCGACTGGTCGCCAGGCTCGATGTTGAGATTGGCCATGCGGTCGATGGGCGGACGGTTCCAGCCGCAGGCGCGGCTGTTGGCGACGCCGTCGAGGCCCGCACGAAATTGCGACAGCGCACCACCCAGCGGACGGATCAGCAAGCCTTCGTGGATCAGGAATTGTTTGCTCGCCGCCGTGCCATCGTCGTCATGACCATAGCTGGCGAGCTGCTCGGGAATGTCCGGGTCGAAGGTCACATTGAGCAGTTTGGAGCCGTATTGCAGGCTGCCGAAATCACTGGTGTTGACGAAACTGGTGCCGGCGTAATTGCGCTCGTCGCCGAGGATGCGGTCCAGTTCCAGCGGGTGGCCGATGGACTCGTGGATCTGCAGCATCATCTGGTCCGGCATCAGCAGCAGGTCGCGTTTGCCTTGCGGAGTGTTGGGTGCCAGCAGCAATTGCAGCGCCTGGTCGGCGACGTGCGGGCCGGCGCCAATCAGGCCGCAGCGGCTGATCACGTCCGCGCCACCTTGCTGGCCGAAGTTTTCGCGGCCCAGGCTGCGGGTCTGGCTGTCGTTACCGTCGTAGGCGGTGACATCCAGCCCCGGGTAGACGAAGCGTTGTGCCTGACGCAGTTCGGCGCCGGCGCTGTTGAGGTAGATCTGCTCGACATGGGTGATGCCGATGCTGACCTGCCAGTTCACCAGTCGCTCGTCCTTGGGCACGGCGGCGGATTCGGCGCCGAGCAGTTGGTAGCAATCGCTGAGGGACGGGAAGGGTTGTTCCAGATTCGGTGACAGGTAATCGGCGCGCTCGCTGGAAACCGGCTGCTGGCGCAGGTCGAGCAGGGCATGGGCGGCAATCGAACGGGCCTGTCGTTCGGCGCGGTCGAGGGCGGCTTGCAGGCCGGATGGCGACAGGTCGTTGGTCGCGGCATAGGCTTCGACGCCATTGACCCGTGCAGTCAGCATCGCCCCTTCATCGCGACTCAGGCTTGGAGGCTCGGCAACGTTTTTGCGTACCGACAGGTACTGACCCGACTCGCGCACATAGCGCAGCGAAAAAAACTCGGCGCCCGTGCGCAAGGCAGCGAAGCGCTGCTTGAGCTGGGGGTGGAAATCGAACATGCGAGGAACCTCCTTGTGAGAAGCGGCGACCTTGAGGGACTCATCGCGGGCAAGCCTCGCTCCTACAGGTTCAGGGTTGAATCATCGATGTGAGATTAACCACAAAACCGTAGGAGCAAGGCTTGCCCGCGATGCCTTTGGCAGTTAAACCGGGCAACCCTTGGCGCGCAGGATGGCGTCGAAACGATCCGGGTCCAGCGTTCCGGCTTCGATAGCCGCAAGCGTAGCCTGTTCCCGCGCCAGCAGGTCGTGGCAACGCACCAGCAGTTCCGGCAGTTCGCTGCGCGAGGCAGCTACCACGCCGTCACCGTCGCCAATCATCAGGTCACCAGGAGCAACCAGCATGCCAGCGCAGGAGATCGGTACGTTGATTTCGCCGCCACCGTCGGTGCTCGGGCCACGGTGTACGCCGCCGATGGCGTAGGCCGGCAGTTCACCGGTTTGCCACTCGTCGAGGTCACGCAGGGCGCCGTTGATCACCACGCCGACGATCCCGGCCTTGAGGGCCATGGCGCGCATGATGCCGCCGAACACCGCGCGGGTCAGGTCGGCGCTGCCGTCGATCACCAGCACATCGCCCGGGCGGGCCATCTGCATGGCTTTGAGGATCATCAGGTTGTCGCCGGGGCGCACGCGAACCGTCAGCGCACTGCCGAGCATCGGCGCATTGCCGTGGAAGGCTTTCAAACCCAGGCCACCGACGTTGCGACCCAGGCAGTCGCTGACGGCGGCGGCGGGGATCTTGCTGAATTCCTTCAGCCATTTCGGATCGAGGGGTTCTACGTTGGGGTTGATCAGGTAGCCGGTGGGCCATTTGCTCGAAGACACGACATCAAACATGAGTAAGCCTCGTGGCCAGCCAGGTGGCGGCTTGTCGATGGGGGCGGGGGGGTAAAACGTTTGCGCGGTGACTAGAGTAGGCCTGCGCGGGGGGTGGGATCAAGGGTGAAGCGGTGTGGGAAGGATGTAAGGCGGGGAGAGGTGTGTTGTTTGCTAGAAAGCCATCGCGAGCAAGCTCCCACACTTGATCTGTGTTGAACGCTAAATAGCGATTCGATGCAAATCCAATGTGGGAGCGAGCCTGCTCGCGATGCGCCGCAGGCGCGGTGTTACTGCGCGGTAGGGCCCACTTCACGCAACGGCTTGCCACGCACCGGGGCGTCGCCCGCGACGTAGTATTTGGCCTTGCTGCGTGGCAGTGGCTGACGACCACGGATCTTGTCGGCGATTTTCTCGGCGATCATGATCGTTGGCGCGTTCAGGTTACCGGTGGTGATCAGCGGCATGATCGAGGCATCGACCACACGCAGACCCTGCATTCCGTGGACGCGACCCTGGCCATCGACCACGGCCATTTCGTCGGTGCCCATTTTGCACGAGCAGGACGGGTGGAACGCGGTTTCGGCGTGTTCACGGATGAACTTGTCGAGTTGCTCATCGGTTTGCACTTCGATGCCTGGGCTCAGCTCGCGACCACGGAACGCGTCGAGTGCCGGCTGCTGCATGATTTCACGGGTCAGGCGGATGCCGTCACGGAATTCCTGCCAGTCTTGCTCGGTGGCCATGTAGTTGAACAGGATGCTCGGGTGCTGGCGCGGATCCTTGGATTTGACCTGGATGCGGCCACGGCTTGGCGAACGCATGGAGCCCATGTGCGCCTGGAAACCGTGCTCTTTCACGCCGTTGCTGCCGTTGTAGTTAATCGCCACCGGCAGGAAGTGGTACTGAATGTTCGGCCATTCGAAGTCCGGACGCGTACGGATAAAACCGCCAGCCTCGAACTGGTTGCTGGCGCCGATACCGGTGCCATTGAACAACCACTCGGCACCAATGGCCGGCTGGTTGTACCAGAGCAGCGACGGGTATAGCGAAACCGGCTGGGTGCACGCGTATTGCAGGTACAGCTCCAGGTGGTCCTGCAGGTTCTCGCCGACGCCTGGCAGATCGTGAACCACCGGAATGTCGAGGCTCTTGAGCAGCTTGGCCGGGCCGACGCCGGAGCGTTGGAGGATTTGCGGCGAAGCAATCGCGCCGCTGCACAGCAACACTTCTTTGCGTGCACGGGCTTCAACAGGTTCTTCGGCGCTGCCCACCAGGTAACGTACGCCGATCGCACGCTTGCCTTCGAACAGAATCTTGTCGGTCAGGGCGTGGGTGACGATGTTCAGCGTCGAACGCTTTTTGGCGATGTCCAGGTAGCCGCGCGCGGTGCTGGAGCGACGGCCTTTAGGCGTTACGGTACGGTCCATCGGACCGAAACCTTCCTGCTGGTAGCCGTTCAGGTCTTCGGTACGCGGGTAACCGGCTTGTACGCCTGCTTCAACCATCGCGTGGAACAGCGGGTTGTTGCCGGCTTTAGGCGTGGTCACGCTGACCGGGCCTTCGCCACCGTGGTAGTCGTTCGGGCCGATGTCGCGGGTTTCCGCTTTGCGGAAATACGGCAGGCAGTCCAGGTAGGTCCAGTCTTCCAGGCCAGGGTTTTTCGCCCAGCCATCGTAGTCCATGGCATTACCGCGGATGTAGCACATGCCGTTGATCAGCGAAGAACCGCCCAGGCCCTTGCCGCGACCGCATTCCATCCGGCGGCCGTCCATGTGTGGCTCCGGATCGGTCTCGTAGGCCCAGTTGTAGCGACGGCCTTGCAGCGGGAACGCCAGTGCCGCAGGCATTTGCGTGCGGAAATCTAAACGGTAGTCCGGGCCGCCGGCTTCGAGCAGCAGGACGGTGACGCCCGCGTCTTCAGTCAGACGGGTCGCCAGGGTGTTACCGGCAGAGCCGGCCCCGATGATGATGTAGTCGTATTCGTGGGACATTGAATGCACCCTCTTGAATTGTGGTCAGGTCGCGAGCCTGGCGCCACCCAATTGTGGCGAGGGAGCTTGCTCCCGCTCGGCTGCGCAGCAGTCGCAAAATCAGCGACTGTGATTTGTCTGAAGAAACACAGCGCCTGGGTTGGGGCCGCTTCGCGGCCCAGCGGGAGCAAGCTCCCTCGCCACAAAAGGCCCCAGCCACAGGTTGTGCGTCAGATCAGAACACCGAGGCGTAATCGCCCAGCTCGACCTGTACCGATTTGATGCGGGTGAAGTTGTTCAGCGAGCTGATGCCGTTCTCACGGCCCACGCCCGACTGCTTGTAGCCGCCGACCGGCATCTTGGCGTCGGACTCGCCCCAGGCGTTGATCCAGCAGATACCGGCTTCCAGTTGATGAATCACGCGGTGAGCGCGGTTCAGGTCGCGGGTCACGACGCCGGCAGCCAAGCCGAACTCGGTGTCGTTGGCGCGGCGGATCACTTCGTCTTCGGTTTCGTAGGTGAGGATGCTCATCACCGGGCCAAAGATTTCTTCACGAACGATGGTCATCTCGTCGGTGCAGTCGGTGAACACGGTCGGTGCCACGAAGGCGCCTTTGGCGAATTCGCCTTCGGTCAGACGCTCGCCGCCGCACAGCAGGCGCGCGCCTTCTTCCTTACCTTTGGCGATGTAGCCGAGCACACTTTCCATGTGGGCGAAGCTGACCAGCGGGCCGAAGTTGGTGTTTTCGTCTTCCGGGTTGCCGACGCGGATGCGCGCAACACGTTCCACGATCTTGGCTTCGAAAGCGGCTTTCAGGTGGCTCGGTACGAACACGCGAGTGCCGTTGGTGCAGACCTGGCCGGAGCTGTAGAAGTTGGCCATCATCGCGGTGTCGGCGGCGCGATCGAGGTCGGCGTCGTCGAAAATGATCAGCGGGGATTTGCCGCCCAGTTCCATGGTCACGTCTTTCAAGGACGAGCCGGAAGCGCTGGCCATGACCTTCTTGCCGGTGTCGGTGCCGCCGGTGAAGGAGATTTTTTCGATGCGTGGGTGCTCGGTCAGCCAGGTGCCGACTTCACGGCCGCTACCGGTCAGAACGTTGAACACGCCTGCTGGCAGGCCCGCTTCGGTGTAGATCTCAGCCAGTTTCAAGGTGGTCAGGGAAGTGACTTCGCTTGGCTTGAAGATCATCGCGTTACCGGCCGCCAGGGCTGGAGCGGATTTCCACAGGGCGATCTGGATCGGGTAGTTCCACGCGCCGATACCGGCCACGATGCCCAGAGGCTCGCGACGGGTGTAGACGAACGAGGTGGTGCGCAGCGGGATTTGTTCGCCTTCGATGGCTGGCACCAGGCCTGCGTAGTATTCCAGTACGTCAGCGCCGGTAACGATGTCGACGTAGCGGGTTTCGGAGTACGCCTTGCCGGTGTCCAGGGTTTCCAGTGCGGCCAGTTCATCGTTGCGCTCGCGCAGGATTTCTACGGCGCGACGCAGGATGCGCGAACGCTCCATGGCCGTCATCGCGGCCCAGATTTTCTGGCCCTTTTCGGCGCTGACGACAGCGCGCTCGACGTCGGCGAAGGTTGCACGTTGCACTGTGGCGAGAACTTCACCGTTAGCCGGGTTGATGGCTTCGAAGGTGGCGTCGCCGCTGGCGTCGGAGTAACCGCCGTCGATGTAGAGTTTTTGCAGTTCGAAACGGGCCATAGAGTCCTCGCAAGTGCATTTAGTTATTGGCGTCAGCCACTGGACGTGCCGTAAAACCTGGGCACGTTGATCAGTCGCCGTTCAGGGGCCGAGCGGTTATGTGTGCTCTAGCAGCTCCTGTTTAGCCAGTTGGATATCCATATATTCGTAAGCGATTCGTTGCGCCTGCTCGGTGTCGAAAGCGTCTCCCGACAGCGCGCCGCGCAACCACAAACCGTCAATCAGAGCCGCCAGCCCGCGTGCTGCGTTGCGTGCCTGATCAAGCGGCAGCACTCGGCGGAACTCGCAGCACAGGTTGGAATACAGGCGGTGATCGTTGATCCGCTGCAACCTGTGTAAAGACGGTTGGTGCATGCTGGTTGCCCAGAAGGCCAACCAGGTTTTCATTGCCGGGCCATTGACCTGGCTGGCGTCGAAGTTGCCTTCGATAATCACCTGAAGATGAGCCCGCGGGCTGTTATCTCCCAGCGCCAGGCGGCGCGCGGTGACGTTCTCGCTGAGGACGCTCATCAGATACCGCATCGTGGCGGCGATCAGGCCATTCTTGTCCTGAAAATAGTGACTGATGATGCCATTCGAGACACCAGCCAAACGGGCGATCAGCGCAATGCTGGCGTCCCCCATCCCGACTCGATCGACGGCCTGCAATGTGGCTTCGATCAACTGCTGACGGCGGATGGGTTGCATACCGACCTTGGGCATCTTGCACATCTCCTTAGGCCTCCCGGTGGGCGAAAAACGGCTACCGGATTGAGGGCCAGTCTATTTTGTTTTGATTGAACGTTCAATCAACAAAGAATAAGATCTGCGACAAATCGTCGCTGCCTACAGGTTTTTCCTACATGTGGTTGGCGGAAAAACGACATCCGAAAAATGCTCGAAACCCGCACAGGGCATGCTGCGAACCGATTTCAATGGACGCGTTGTATGGGCAAGACGCTCAGGGTCATGCGCTGCGTCATGTACGCGCGCGCGATCTTCGAGGTCGGTTTTCAACACGGCTGCCGCGGTTTCGGGCTTTTTTCGGGGTGTCTTTATATCACCCGCAGGTCGGCTGCCAACTAACCGATTGGTCGGGTACTGCTTTGCCTTGTGTCTTTCTCTCGCACTGCCTGGAGCATCTGTGCAATGAGTTCTGCCTCTCTTATAAAGACCCCACCCGAGAAGGTGACGGTCAACGGTTGGGTGTTCTACACCTCGACCGCATTGATCCTGCTGCTGACCGCCATCCTCATCGCCGCGCCGCAAGAAGCCGGGAGAATGCTGGGGATCGCTCAGGCGTGGTTGTCGCGCAGCTTCGGCTGGTACTACATGGTGGTGATCGCCGCCTATTTGGTATTCGTCGTCGGCCTGGCGTTCTCGTCCTACGGCAAGCTCAAGCTGGGTAGCAAGGACGATACCCCGGACTTCAGCTATGGCGCCTGGGCCGGGATGCTGTTCTCGTCCGGTATCGGTATCTCGCTGCTGTACTTCGGTGCATCCGAACCGCTGGATCACTACTTCAATCCGCCGGAAGGCGCGGCGGGCAGCAACCTGGCAGCGCGTCAGGCAGTACAGCTGACGTTCCTGCATTGGGGGCTGCATGGCTGGGCGATCTACGCCTTGGTCGGTCTGGCCGTGGCGTACTTTGCGTACCGTCATAACCAGCCGCTGGCGTTGCGTTCGGCGCTGTATCCGCTGGTGGGCGAGCGTTGGGTCAAAGGCGCGGCCGGTCATGCGGTGGATGGCTTTGGCATGTTCGTGACCCTGCTGGGTCTGGTGACCAACCTGGGGATTGGTTCGCTGCAAGTGTCGTCGGGTCTTGAGAACCTGTTCGGCATGGCGCACAGCGACACCAACCTGCTGATCGTGATCATCGTGATGAGCACTGTGGCGACCATCGCTGCCGTGTCGGGCGTGGAAAACGGTATCCGCCGTCTGTCCAACCTGAACATCGTGCTGTTCAGCGGCCTGCTGATTTTCGTCCTGCTGTTCGGCCCGACCTTGCACCTGCTTAACGGCTTCGTGCAGAACATCGGCGACTACCTGAACGGTGTGGTGCTGAAAACCTTCGACCTGTACGTGTACGAAGCCGACAACGCCAAATCCGAGCGCTGGTTGGGCCTGTGGACCCTGTTCTACTGGGCCTGGTGGATTTCCTGGGCGCCATTCGTAGGCATGTTCATCGCGCGTATTTCTCGCGGTCGTACCGTGCGTGAACTGGTGGCCGGCGTGCTGCTGATTCCGCTGGGCTTCACCTTGGCCTGGTTGTCGATCTTCGGTAACTCGGCACTGGATCTGGTGATGAATCACGGGGCGGTGGAGCTCGGGAAGACGGCGCTGGAACAGCCGTCCATGGCGATCTATCAGCTGCTTGAGCACTACCCGGCGTCGAAGATCGTGATCGGCGTGTCGATTTTTGTCGGCTTCGTGTTGTTCCTGACCCCGGCCGACTCCGGCGCGGTGATGATGGCGAACCTGTCCTGCAAGGGCGGCAACGTCGACGAAGACGCGCCGCACTGGCTGCGGATCTTCTGGTCGGTGGTGATCACGCTGGTGACCATTGGCCTGCTGCTCGCCGGTAACTTCGAAGCCATGCAAACCATGGTGGTGCTGGCCGGTCTGCCGTTCTCGGTGGTGCTGGTGTTCTTCATGTTCGGCTTGCACAAGGCCATGCGCCAGGACGTGCAGATCGAGCAGGAACAAGCCGAACTGGCGGCGCGTGGTCGTCGTGGTTTCAGCGAGCGTCTGACCCAACTGGACCTGCAACCGAGCCAGTCGATCGTTCAGCGCTTCATGGACAAACACGTCAGCCCGGCGCTGGAAGATGCGGCGGCGCAATTGCGTACTCAGGGGCTGGACGTGCAAACGTTGCTGGGTAAAGCCAAGCGTTGCATGGGCGTGCGGATCGAGATGGAAGAGGGCAATCCGTTTGTCTACGAAGTGAGCCTGGACGGCTATCTGGCTGCGCCGAGCGAGTCGCCGAACCCGGATGAAGCGCGCACGCGTTACTACCGCGCCGAGGTGTACCTGCACAACGGCAGCCAGGAGTACGACTTGATGGGTTTCACTCAGGATCAGATCACCCGTGATGTGCTCGATCAGTTTGAAAGCCATCGACAGCTCCTGGGCCGTGTCTATAGCTAAGACTTAAGTGACGCGGTGCATCAACTGCACCGCGGCTCCGTTGTGGTGAGGGGGCTTGTCGGAACGCCGCAACGCCCCGCTCGACTGCGCAGCAGTCGTAAATCCGGATAACGCGATCTCTCTGAAGCACCGTGGTGCCAGATTTTGGGGCCGCTGCGCGACCCAACGGGGGCAAGCCCCCTCGCCACAGTAGTCTGTGTTTGCAGTCCAACTGTTGCACTAACAAAAACGCCGCGATCCTCTCGCGGCGTTTTTGTGTCTGCTGTCTTACCCCAGGTTCTTGCCGAGCAGCGCGTGGTACAGCTCGCTGTCGCCGAGAATCCCCACCACTTTGTTGTTGTCGTGCAGTACCAGCTTGTTGCCGGTCTGATAACGAATCTGCAGCGCGTCGCGCATGCCGATGTTCGAGTCCACCAGCGTTGGGCGACGGCCCAGGCCTTCCACCGCTTGCCCCGGTACCCAGTTCTGCAGGTCCAGGCTGGAACCGTTCTGGCGTGCGCCTTTGATGGTGTTGCCTTCGGCCAGGTCCAGCCACGAATCGCCACCCGGATCCAGGCATACCGAGCCGTTGATGCGTTTGCAGTTGTCCAGCGTGCGCATCAGGCTGCGACCGCACAGTACGTTCAGCGGGTTGGTGTGCGCGACGAAGGTCCGCACATAGTCATCGGCCGGGTTGAGGACGATTTCTTCCGGCTTGCTGTACTGGATGATCCGGCCGTCTTTCATGATTGCGATGCGGCTGCCGAGTTTCAGCGCTTCATCGAGATCGTGACTTACAAAGACGATGGTCTTGTGCAGCTTGCGTTGCAGTTCCAGCAGTTCATCTTGCAGGCCCTGGCGAATCAGCGGGTCGAGTGCCGAGAAGGGTTCGTCCATCAGCAGGATGTCGGCGTCCATCGCCAGCGCGCGGGCCAGGCCCACACGTTGCTGCATGCCGCCGGAAAGTTCGTCGGGCTTCTTGTTACGCCATTGGGTCAGGCCCACCAGTTCGAGCTTTTCATCGACCAACTGGCGACGTTCCTTCTCGGGACGACCCTGCATTTCGAGACCGAAGCTGATGTTCTCGCGCACCGTCAGCCAAGGCATCAGGGCGAACTTCTGGAACACCATGGCGATGCGTTTGGTGCGCATCATTTTCAGCTCGGCCGGGGTGCAGGAGGCGATGTCGATCTGGCGGCCTTCATGCTCGACGAACAGCTTGCCACGGCTGACCGTGTTCAAGCCGTTGATGCAGCGCAGCAAGCTGGATTTGCCGGAGCCGGAGAGGCCCATCAGCACGCAGATTTCGCCTTTCTCGATGTCCAGGCTGGCTTTTTCAACGCCAACAATTTGCCCGGTTTTCTTCAGGATCTGGTCGCGGGTCATGCCCTGATCCAGCAGCTTGAGGGCCTCGCGTGGATCCTTGGAGAAGATAACGTCGACGTTATCGAAGCGAATTATGCTCATGCGTCACCCCCTACTTTGGCGTCGGGTTGTTTGCAGATACGGTCGAGCATGATCGCCAGCAGTACGATCGCCAACCCGGCTTCGAAGCCCAGGGCGATATCGGCAGTGTTCAGTGCGTTGACCACGGGTTTGCCCAGGCCATCGGCGCCCACCAGTGCCGCGATCACCACCATCGACAACGACAGCATGATGCACTGGGTGATACCGGCGGCGATGCTTGGCATCGCGTGGGGCAGTTCAATACGCGAGAGCAGCTGACGACGCGAGCAGCCAAAGGCCTTGCCGGCGTCCATCAGTTCTTGCGGCACATCGCGGATGCCCAGGTAGGTCAGACGAATAGGCGCGGCAATCGCGAACACTACCGTTGAAATCAGACCCGGGACCACACCCAGACCGAACAGGGTCAGGGTAGGAATGAGGTACACGAACGTCGGTACGGTCTGCATCAGATCGAGCACCGGACGCATCATCGTGTAGAACATCGGTTTGTGCGCGGCGACGATGCCCAACGGCACGCCAATGATCACGCAGACAAAGGTAGCGAACAGCACCTGGGCGAGGGTTTCCATGGTTTCCTGCCAGTAACCCAGATTGAGGATCAGCAGGAAGGAGGCGATCACGAAAGCGGTCAGGCCCCATTTGCGTTGGATGAAGTGAGCCAGCAGTGCGATCAATCCGATCAGTGCCAGCGGGTTGAACCAGGTCAGCGCAAACGTCACGCCGTGGATCATCGTTTCCAGTGTCGTGGCGATCGCATCGAATGTGCTGGCGCCGTGTTGCGTCAACCATTCAACGAAGGCAGCGATGTACTGGCCTAAAGGGATTTTCTGATCAATCAGCATGGTAGTGAACGTCCGCATGCGAGGAAAAAAACAGCCCGGGCGAGCGAACTCGCCCGGCGTCAACGATTACTTTGCAAGCTTGGCTTTCACGGCTTCCAGGCCAGGTTTACCGTCAATGGTGGTCACGCCAGCGAGCCAGGTATCGAGTACCTGTGGGTTCTTTTTCAGCCAGGCCTTGGCAGCTGCTTCAGGTTTCATCTTGTCGTCCAGGATGTTGCCCATCAGCGAGCTTTCCATGTCTACGGTGAACTCCAGATTCTTCAGCAACTGGCCAACGTTGCTGCATTCCTGGGTGTAGCCCTTGCGGGTGTTGGTCAGGACTGTCGCCGCACCGAAATCCGGGCCGAAATAATCATCGCCGCCGGTGAGGTACTGGATCTTGAAGCGCTTGTTCATCGGGTGCGGTGCCCAGCCCAGGAACACCACGGCGGTATCGCGCTTCTGAGCGCGGTCGACTTGCGAGAGCATGCCGGCTTCGCTGGACTCGACCACTTTGAAACCAGCGTCTTTGAGGCCGAAGGCGTTCTTGTCGATCATACTCTGGATCAGGCGGTTGCCATCGTTACCCGGCTCGATGCCATAGATTTTGCCGTCGAGTTCTTTCTTGAATTTGGTTATATCGGCGAAGTCATGCAGGCCTTTGTCGTAAAGCGCTTGCGGCACCGCCAGGGTGTACTTGGCGCCTTTGAGATTAGTACGCACGGTTTCCACGGTGCCGGCATCACGGTAGGCCTTGATGTCGTTTTCCATGGTCGGCATCCAGTTGCCGAGGAACACATCCATGTTCTTGCCGTCGGCCAGGGACTTGTAGGTTACCGGCACGGAAATCATGGTGGTCTTGGTCTTGTAGCCCAGCGCGTCGAGCACGACGCTGGTGGTCGCGGTTGTGGCGGTGATGTCGGTCCAGCCGACATCGGAGAAGTTTACGGTGCTGCACTGCGCCGGTTCTGCGGCATGAGCCAGAAGCGGCAGACTCAGCATCGCGGCCAACAACAACGACGGGGAACCTATTTTCATGGGTGGACTCCTGAGTGTTTTTTTGGGCGGTGTTCTGACCGCACTTATGAGTGTTGCGGTTGGTCGGCGTATGGAGACTGCTCTACCACAGCGCCGTGCAATCGAGTCGAGACTGATCATGGACCAGTGAAATTCTGACGCCTACAGGGTGCGTCGTATCCAGTACAGGGATGGTCGCATCCAGTGTCGGTGAGGTCGTTTACAGCTTTATTCAGCGCTTTTTAGTCCTCTGAACTGTAAAAAAACGGCCAAAACATGCCGTCTGCGGCCAGCGGCGTTGGTGAGCATGGGTACGTCGGTGTGAGACGTCGAACGACATCGCAAAAGCCCGATGATGCGGTTATCTCGGCGGATCGCAGCTTGAGCGTAGCAGCTCCGTCACCGGGTGCTTTGACACCTGGAATCTGCTCATCGAGGAGTCTCGCAAGTCATGGCTATCAGTGTTTTCGACCTGTTCAAAATCGGTATTGGCCCCTCTAGTTCGCACACGGTGGGGCCTATGCGCGCTGCGGCGTTGTTCGTCGAATCGTTGCGCGAGAAGGGGCTGCTGGAGCAGGTGCACCGGATCGAAGTCCAGCTGTTCGGTTCGTTGTCGGCTACCGGCATCGGTCACGGCAGCGACAATGCGGTGATCATGGGTTTGATGGGTGAATGGCCGGACGCGATTGACCCGTCGCAAATCGGCATTCGCATCGACACCTTGCGTGAAACCCATACCCTGTTGCTCGATGGTCGCTTGCCGGTGCCCTTCATCTGGGCGCGGGACATGCGCCTGATCGATGAGAACCTGCCATTCCATCCCAATGCGATGACCCTGGTGGCTGAAGGCGAAAACGCTGAGTTGCACCGCGACACCTACTATTCAGTCGGCGGTGGTTTTGTCGTTGATGAGGCGCAGGCTTCAAGCGGCGTCGTCGACCTGGACAGCACCGTATTGCCTTACGATTTTTCCAGCGCAGCGGAGCTGCTTGCCCTGTGCAAGAAACACAACTTGCGCGTCGCCGAGTTGATGATGGCGAACGAAAAGGTCTGGCGTTCGGAAGAGGAAATCCGCAGCGGCCTGATGAAACTCTGGCGTGCCATGCAGGACTGCGTCGAGCAGGGCCTCAAGCACGAAGGCATCTTGCCTGGTGGCCTGAATGTGCGCCGCCGCGCCGCTAAATTGCATCGCAGCCTGCAAGAGCTGAACAAGCCCAACGTGATCGGCTCGACCTTGAGCGCCATGGAGTGGGTCAACCTGTTCGCCCTCGCGGTTAACGAAGAAAATGCGGCAGGCGGGCGGATGGTCACGGCACCGACTAACGGCGCAGCGGGAATCATCCCGGCGGTGTTGCACTACTTCATGAAGTTCAGCGAGGCGGTGACGGACGCTAACGTCGTCGACTATTTCCTTGGTGCAGCAGCGGTCGGGATCCTGTGTAAAAAGAACGCCTCGATTTCCGGCGCTGAAGTCGGCTGCCAGGGCGAAGTCGGATCGGCTTGCGCGATGGCGGCGGCGGGGTTGGCGGAGATTCTTGGGGCGACGCCGGAGCAACTCTGCAACGCGGCGGAAATCGGTCTGGAGCATAACCTTGGCCTGACGTGCGATCCGGTCGGCGGGCTGGTGCAGGTGCCGTGCATCGAGCGCAACGCGATTGCCGCGGTGAAGGCGATCAATGCTGCACAAATGGCCTTGCGCGGCGACGGTCAGCACTTCATCTCGCTGGACCGGGTGATCCGCACCATGCGCGATACCGGCGCCGACATGCACGATAAATATAAAGAAACATCACGCGGTGGGTTGGCGGTCAGCGCGGTTGAGTGCTGAGATCGCAGAGCCCTGTGGCGAGGGAGCTTGCTCCCGCTGGGGCGCGAAGCGGCCCTGAATCTTTACGACTGCTGCGCCCGAGCGCGGACCGGCCGAGCGGGAGCAAGCTCCCTCGCCACAGTGGACCAGTCAAAACTGCGCGCTAAGTGAACACTGATCCAACAGAGCGCCACCTTTTAGCGCGTCGCAAATAGGCAACAAAAATCTCCTGCGGTCAGACGTCATTCCGGGCGCTGACCGCTCGTCACCTGTGCTTGGGGTGACACTCTTTCCCGGCACTTTTGATGCGCTTCCCAAAAGTGCTACCGATTTGCTCACACCCCGCGGGGTAGGGCATCTGCCAGCCTGATAACCCTTGCGCATCGACTGAGCTCTATAGACACATATAGACACATCGCGACGTCGTTTTCAGGAGTTATTGAATGAGCATTCAATTTTAGGCATGGCAATTGCTCTGTCATAACAAAGCCCCGTCTCACGCAAGAGAACGATGGCCATAACAAGAGCCTCCGCCTGAGGCCATCACCCGCTTTGTGTGAGGAGATACCGCGATGACGTCGTTCAACTCCGGGGCGCAACCCCAGAACCGTGCGCCTCAATCCATCGGCTTTTTGCTGCTGGACAATTTCACGCTGATTTCTCTGGCCTCTGCAGTAGAACCCCTGCGCATGGCCAACCAATTGTCCGGTCGCGAGTTGTATCGCTGGAGCACGCTCACCGTTGACGGCGGCCAGGTCTGGGCCAGTGACGGCCTGCAAATCACCCCTGACGCCTCCATGCACAAAGCCCCGCCCCTGGACACCGTGATTGTCTGTGGCGGCATCGGCATTCAACGCACGGTGACCCGTGAACACGTGTCGTGGCTGCAAAGCCAGGCCCGTCAGTCGCGCCGTCTCGGTGCGGTCTGCACCGGTAGTTGGGCCCTGGCCTGCGCCGGTCTGCTGGACGGTTTCGATTGCAGCGTGCACTGGGAATGTCTGGCGTCGATGCAGGAAGCTTTCCCACGGGTGGCGATGAGCACTCGCCTGTTCACCCTCGACCGTAACCGGTTCACCAGCTCTGGCGGCACCGCGCCACTGGACATGATGCTGCACCTGATCAGCCGCGACCACGGCCGCGAACTGTCGGCAGCGATTTCGGAAATGTTTGTCTACGAGCGCATCCGCAACGAACAGGATCACCAGCGCGTGCCGCTCAAGCACATGCTGGGCACCAATCAGCCGAAGTTGCAGGAAATCGTCGCGCTGATGGAAGCCAACCTTGAAGAGCCGATCGACCTCGATGAATTGGCGGTGTACGTCGCGGTATCACGTCGTCAGCTGGAGCGGCTGTTCCAGAAATACCTGCACTGCTCGCCGTCGCGCTACTACCTCAAGCTGCGGCTGATCCGCGCCCGGCAATTGCTCAAGCAAACGCCGATGTCGATCATCGAAGTTGCCTCGGTCTGCGGCTTCGTGTCGACCCCGCACTTCTCCAAGTGCTACCGCGAATACTTCGGCATTCCTCCGCGTGACGAACGCGTCGGTTCCAACACCACCCAACAGGTGGCAATGATGCCGATCCCGCAGGCACTGGTATTGGCACCGTTGTCCGGACCGATGTCGGCGTTGAGTCAGGCGCGCAACGAGTCGACTTTCGCTAGCGTAAGGCTCTAACTGAGCGCGCTTTTGTGGCGAGGGAGCTTGCTCCCGCTGGGCTGCGTAGCAGCCCCAAATCGAAGAACGCGCAATGTCAGTCAAACGCGTTTACCGGATTTGCGACCGCTTTGCGGTCGAGCGGGAGCAAGCTCCCTCGCCACAGAGAGTGATCAGGCGCTACGGCTCTGCTGGTACAGCGCCAATGCCGGCAGCAGTTGCTTGTCGATCGCCTGGCGCACGGCGGGCAGAATAGTCGCGCTGCTGGTGTACATATCCTTGACCATTTTGCGCAGCTCATAGGCTCGCGTGTCATCCAGGCCACGTACCGCGCATTCACAGGCCTGCTCTGCAGTGGCTCCCATCGGGACTTCAAATCCGCGTGCCTTGAGCTGGCCCAACAGGTCTTCCTGGTCAATCAAATCAGCGTGCATCATGACGCAATCCTTCTTCAGGGAACGGTGTCGTGGTTCGATTCTGGTAGCGGTGATGGGGCGGGGCAAGGACGATTTGTCGCAATGGCCGCAATACCTATGAACAGGTCGTTTTCGACTAACTTGCGTGAGTGGGGAGTAGGCACACTGGATTCAGCTGGCTTCACGAAGGTTTGGTCACCCTCGCGCAACAGCTCCTCAACAGTAACTTCTGCCTCGATCCTGTCACGGCTTGATCGGGGTTTTTTTTGTCTGTGAATCAGGTGTGGGTGTGTTGTCTGAGGCGACGCCATCGCGGGCAAGCCTTGCTCCTACAGGGGAGGTAACCAGATACCCTCGTAGGAGCAAGGCTTGCTCCGGGCGGCGTTCCGACGATGAACGATGACACGGTCTAGCGTTGCAACACCAAGATGCGCGAGAGCAATTCATCGCGATCGATGTAGCAGCCCTGAAAATGCCGGGCACCGCTGGTGGGGTCGAAAGCGTTACGGGCATGC
This sequence comes from Pseudomonas sp. GW822-FHT04C11, assembly GCF_058800905.1. NCBI lineage: Bacteria > Pseudomonadati > Pseudomonadota > Gammaproteobacteria > Pseudomonadales > Pseudomonadaceae > Pseudomonas > Pseudomonas sp. GW822-FHT04C11. The sequence continues at coordinate 334,782 of NZ_JBXAMS010000003.1, forward strand.
AGGGTTCGGCGGTTGTCGAAGCACCACATTTCACCGGGGTTGAGACGGGTGATGAGCCGGAAACGCGCTTCGCGGGTCATGGCGATAAAGCGTCGATAGGCCCGATACAGCTTGGGCATCTGCTCGACCGAAGCATCGAACGGCCCTCGCAGGAAATTCGCCATGCGGATTTCCGACACCTGTCCCAGCGTATCGAGGGCGATGATCGGCGCCAGGCAGCGGTAGTCGCTGTGGCGGTCCTTGTTGCGAAACTCCACGGGGATCTCGCACAGCGCACGGAAGGCCTCGGGGTCTTCCTGACGCAAGGCGTCGGCAATGGCAAAACCGTCGACAAAAATGCTCTCGCCGCCGTCCGCGTCATTGACCAGGCAATGCAGGAATTGCAGCCCCGGTTGCAACTCGCGCGTCGGCAGGTCGCTGTGCAGCGGCAGGTTGAATGCGGTGTAAGCGTTGCTGTCGGCGTCGGCCTTGGATTGCACGTTGAACAGCACACCGAAATTGCTCTCGCGGATAAACGAAATCCGCTTGGCAATGTGCGTCAGTGAGCCGGGTTCGGTGGGGACGCCGCGTACTTGGGTCAGGCCGATATCGCGCAGTGCCAGAAGCCATTGCAGCAGCGCCTTGGGATCGTCCATTACCGCCTGATAGTCGAACACCGGCAGCTTCAGTTGGTTGTTCCACAACTGGCTTTTAGGTTTGCCGGCGCTGCGCTCGGCGCGGGATTCGTCGTCATAGGCGTGAGCACGTAACCAGCCGGGGTCGAAGCGGCTGGTATGGCCGTCCAGCCAGTCGATAGACAGACAGCCCTGAGCATCCACTTGGGCCACGACGGGGTACAGATCTTCAGCGACATCGACGATTTCCAGCACCTGTTCACGGGTCACGGCATACACGCAAACCGGGCACGGACAGTTGTCGCGCAACCATTGATGATGAAAAGGACTGACCCGGCCATCGGCCCACTTCACCAGCACGTGATCCGCCAGGGTTTGCACGGTGGTCAATGCACTGATCAAAGGGTAACTGCGGAAGTCGGCAACAGCGGCGGCGGTGTTCATGCGAACTCCTTGTTTTGATTGTTATTTTTCCGGCGGTAATGCGATCACGCGGCCAATATAGGCAGGGGTGGGCAGGTCCGATTGCAATGCGCTCATGGCCCGCAGTTTGTTCAGTACCGACTCGCTGAACGGTGCCGAGCGCGGCCCCGCGAGGTCGACGTGCAGCAGCATTTGTTCGTTGCCCGCCAGTTCCTGCTCTTCGCCGACCAGATGAAGGCTGTGATAGAGGTGCAGGCGTTTACGGTCGTGACCGATGATCTGGGTGTGAACCTCGACCTCGGCGCCGAGCTTCACTTCATGCAGGTAGTTGAGGTGCAGTTCGAGGGTGAACAGCGAGTTGCCGCTGGCTTCGCGGTTGTTGCTGTCCATGCCCAGTTGATCCATCAGCGCATCGGTGGCGTAGCTGAAGATCAGCAGGTAAAACGCATCGCGCAGATGGCCGTTGTAGTCGACCCAGTCGGGGATGATTTTGGTGGTATAGGTAGTTAGGGCTGGCATGGTGCCGCTCCACAAATGTTCATGGGTTAACACATGTGGCGAGGGAGCTTGCTCCCGCTGGACTGCGTAGCAGTCTCAAAACCTGCAGTTGCGTTCTATCAGATAAAACGCTTTTACCGGTTTTTACGACCGCTTCGCGGCCGAGCGGGAGCAAGCTCCCTCGCCACGGGGTATTGCGCTTACTCGCTGAAGGTCATGCCATGTTTGGCCTTGGTGGTCTTCACCGCCTCCAGCACCGCCAGCAAGCAATCATCACGATAGCGTTCCAGCGCTGAAATGCTGTGTTTGCCCAGTTGATCGCTGGTGCCGTCGACCACGTCGTCGATCAGCTTGTCGGTCAATTCCGGTGCGGGCAGGTAAGTCCATGGCAGTTGCAACGCCGGACCGAATTGCGCCATGAAGTGCCGCATACCGGCATCGCCACCGGCCAGGGTGTAGGTCAGGAACGTGCCCATGAACGACCAGCGCAGCCCGGCGCCAAACCGGATCGCATCGTCGATTTCGCCGGTGGTTGCCACGCCGTCGTTGACCAGGTGCAGTGCCTCGCGCCACAGCGCTTCGAGCAGACGGTCAGCGATGAAGCCCGGTACTTCCTTGCGCACATGCAGCGGGCGCATGCCCAGCGATTCGTAGACTTTCATCGCTGCCTGCACCGCTTCTGGCGCAGTGTTCTTGCCACCGACCACTTCCACCAGTGGCAGCAGGTAAACCGGGTTGAACGGATGGCCGACTACGCAGCGTTCCGGGTGGGTCGAGCCCTCGTAGAACTCGCTCGGCAACAGCCCTGAAGTGCTGGAACCGATCAGTGCATTGGGCTTGGCCGCCGCGCTGATTTTGCTGTGCAGTTCGAGTTTCAGTTCAAGGCGTTCCGGGGCGCTTTCCTGGATGAAGTCGGCATCCCGCACGCATTCTTCGATGGTTGCGACAAAGCGCAGGCGATCTTGCGAAGCGCCGGGTGCCAGGCCCTGTTTCTCCAGCGCACCCCAGGCATTGGCGACACGTTTGCGCAGCGCGGCTTCGGCGCCGGGCGCCGGGTCCCAGGCCACCACATCAAGGCCATGGGCGAGGGCACGGGATACCCAGCCGCTGCCGATGACACCACTGCCCAGCGCGGCGAATGTTTTGATTTCGGTGATAAAGCTCATGGCAAATTCCTGGAAGTATTCGGTGATCCAATGTAGGAGCGAGCTTGTGTGGCGAGGGGGCTTGCCCCCGTTGGGTCGCGAAGCGGCCCCAAAATCAGCCAATGCGGTCTGTCAGTAAAAGCGCATCGGCCGGTTTACGACTGCTTCGCAGCCGAACGGGGGCAAGCCCCCTCGCCACACAAGCTCGCACCTACAGGTGATAGGTGTGGTGTGGTTTAACCGCGCTTGGTCAGGCCCATCTTCGCCCGGCCTTCGGCTGGGGTCAGGACGCGGGCACCGAGGCGGCTGAGGATTTCGCTGGCGCGCTCGACCAGTTGGCCGTTGGTCGCCAGTACGCCGCGATCCAGCCAGATGTTGTCTTCCAGCCCGACCCGCACGTTGCCACCCAGCAGCACCGCTTGAGCGGCCATCGGCATTTGCATGCGACCGATGCCGAACCCGGCCCAGACCGCATTGGCCGGCAAGTTGTCGACCATGGCTTTCATGGTGGTGGTGTCAGCCGGTGCGCCCCATGGGATGCCCAGGCACAGCTGGAACAGCGGGTCGTCGAGCAGGCCTTCCTTGATCAGCTGTTTGGCGAACCACAGGTGACCGGTGTCGAAGATTTCCAGCTCGGCCTTCACGCCCAGCTCTTGAATGCGTTTGGCGCCAGCGCGCAGCTGGGCCGGGGTGGAGACGTAAATGGTGTCGCCGTCGCCGAAGTTCAGGGTGCCGCAGTCGAGTGTGCAGATTTCCGGCAGCAGCTCTTCGACGTGGGCCAGACGGGTCAGCGGGCCGACCAGGTCGGTGTTCGGGCCAAACTCCATCGGGTTCTCGCCAGCGCCGATTTCCAGGTCGCCGCCCATGCCAGCCGTCAGGTTGACGATGATGTCGACGTCCGCTTCGCGGATGCGCTCCATCACTTCACGGTACAGCGCCACATCGCGGCTGAACTTGCCGGTTTCAGGGTTGCGCACGTGGCAGTGGACCACGGTGGCGCCGGCTTTGGCGGCTTCCACGGCAGCGGCTGCGATCTGTTTCGGGGTGACCGGCACGTGTGGGCTTTTGGCGGTCGTGTCGCCAGCACCGGTGAGTGCGCAGGTGATGATGACGTCGTGGTTCATGGTGCGGTTTCCTTCAGACATGATTTTTGGGCGTAGCGGGCCCGCTCGCAGCCGAAACCGGCTGCGAAGAGGGGATTCATTCGGGTTTATTGACTGCTCAGTTGCAGGTTCTCGGCAGCCGGTTTGCCGTCGAACGTGGTCACGCCTTCAAGCCAGCGTTGCTTGTCTTGCGGGTGATCCTTGAGCCATTGCTTGGCCGATTCGAACGCGTCCTTGTGATCGAGCAGCGGTTGCATCATCCGGCTCTCGTCTTCGGCGGTGAAAGTCAGGTTGCTCAGCAAGCGGCTGACGTTCGGGCACTGGCTGGCGTAGTTCGGGGCGGTCACGGTCCAGACGGTGGCCGAGCCTTCATTCGGGCCCAGGGCGTCCTGGCTACCGGTGAGGTAGGTCATTTTCACGTTGACGTTCATCGGGTGCGGCGCCCAACCGAAGAACACCACGGCTTCGTTGCGGCGTACGGCGCGATCGACTGCCGCGAGCATGCCGGCCTCACTGGATTCGACCAGCTGGAACTTGCCCAGGCCGAACTGGTTCTTGGCGATCATTTCCTTGATCTGGGTGTTGGCGCCCGAACCTGGCTCGATGCCGTAGATCTTGCCGCCCAGTTCTTTTTCGAACTTGGCGATGTCGGCGAAGGTTTTCAGGCCCTTGTCGGCGAGGTAGGTCGGCACGGCCAGGGTGGCACGGGCATCCTTGAGGCTCGGTTCACTCAGGACGGTCACCTGCTTGCCGGCGACAAACGGGGTGATGGTCTGGGTCATCAGCGGATTCCAGTAGCCGAGGAACATGTCCAGGCGCTGGTCGCGGATGCCGGCGAAGATGATTTGCTGGGAAGCACTGGTTTGTTTGGTCTTGTAGCCGAGGCCATCGAGCAGGACCTGGGTCATGGCGCTGGTGGCGATCACGTCGGTCCAGTTCACCACACCCATGCGCACGTTCTGGCAGGCGGCGGGGTCGGCAGCCATCGCGCCGGAACTCAAGAAAGCGGTACCACTGAGTGCGAGAACGCAGCTGCTGATCAGTCGTTTCATGGTGGGATCCTCGGCAGGTCGTTATTGTGGGGTCCGGCGTCTCTGTGCGCCGGTGATGTCACGTTACGCAGCTGAACCCGGCAGAAAACGCACAGCGGCGACCAGCTCTTGCACTGCAGCGACCTGTGCTCTTGTCTGTCGCTTGCAAGTGGCGTATCAACGTCCACACGCTGCCCGCCATCCGAGTGCGCTCCATGTCCCAGGATTTCTACTTTCTGTTGATGCCGGGTTTCTCGGCCATCGGTTTCATCTCGGCGATCGAACCGCTTCGGGTGGCCAACCGCTTTCGTGGCGAGTTGTACCGCTGGCATGTGCTGAGCGCCGACGGCGGTCCGGTATTGGCCAGCAACGGCATGTCGCTCAACGCCGATGCGGCGCTGGAACCACTGAAAAAGGGCGCGACCTTGTTGGTGGTCGCGGGGTTCGAGCCGTTGAAGTTCGTCAACCCGACACTGGAGCACTGGTTGCGTCGCCTCGATCACGACGGCGTGACCCTCGGTGGCATCGACACCGGCAGTTTTGTCCTCGCCGAAGCGGGGTTGCTCGACGGCCACCGCGTGACCCTGCACTGGGAAGCCATCGACGCGTTCAAGGAGTCTTATCCACAGCTCAGCGTGACCCAAGAGCTGTTCGAAATCGACCGGCGCCGCATCACTTCGGCTGGCGGCACTGCATCCATCGACCTGATGCTCGACCTGATCGCCCAGGCTCACGGCCCTGAGTTGGCGATTCAGGTCAGCGAGCAATTCGTGCTCGGGCGCATCCGCCCGCGCAAAGACCACCAACGCATGCAGATCGCCACGCGTTACGGCATCAGCAACAAGAAACTGGTGCACGTCATTGGCGAGATGGAACAACACAGCGAACCGCCGCTCAGCACGCTGGAACTGGCGGACTCGATCAAGGTGACGCGACGTCAGCTTGAGCGGCTGTTCCGCTTGCACCTCAACGACACGCCGAGCAACTTCTACCTGGGATTAAGACTGGAAAAGGCGAGGCAGTTGCTGCGCCAGACCGACATGAGCGTGCTTGAAGTGAGTATTGCCTGCGGGTTTGAATCGCCGTCGTATTTTACGCGTAGTTATCGGACCCGGTTTGCCCGATGCCCGCGCGAGGATCGACGGCGGTTGGGGGATGGGCGGGAGGTGGTTTGACAGGCATTTACAGTGATTTATACTCGGAACTATAAATTATAGTAGTTTCAATAATTGAGTATAAAGCCATGTCGAAAAACACCGGTTTTGTATTTCGTCGCCCCAGCCTGGCTCAAAATATTGCCGATGGTTTGATGGGGACCGGAATCCAGGATTACACCTCTGGCCTGTTCCTGGCCGCGCCACGGCGTACAGGGAAAAGCACCTTCCTGCGCGAAGACCTGATACCGGAATGTGAATCCCGAGGTTGGTTGACGGTCTACGTTGATCTCTGGGCTAACAGGGACAAAGATCCTGCTGACCTGATCGCCACCGCAATTGCGGGGGCATTGGTGCCGTATGAGAAGGGCATTCGAAAACTGGCCAAGTCGATGGGCGTCGAGAAACTCAGTTTTCTGCGTACGCTGTCCTGGGATTTCAGCAAGCCACAATTGCCTGAAGGCGCGACGCTGACTCAAGCCCTGGAACTGCTGCACAACGCTGCTGGCAAGACTGTTGTGTTGGTGATCGACGAAGCACAGCATGCGTTGAGCACTGATGCGGGGGTCAACGCCATGTTCGGGCTCAAGGCCGCTCGGGACCAGCTGAATCAAGGGCGTGAAGGAGATTCCAGTGGCTTGCGCCTGGTGTTCACCGGCTCCAATCGCGACAAACTGGCTCACCTTGTGCTGAGCCGAAACCAGCCTTTCTACGGTTCCAGCATTACTCCGTTCCCACTATTGAGCAAAGCGTTCACCCAAGCCTACACCGTTCATTTGAATGCCCATTTGGCGCAGACCAACCAGTTTGTCGCTGAAGACATCGACGAGGCTTTCGAATTAGTGGGACGCCGTCCTGAAATGCTCCGGACCATTATTGGTGAGGTAGCCCTGGAACTGGGCGAAGCAAGCAATCTGAGCCAATTGCTGCGAAGCAGCGCCGAATTGTTGCGTGCCGGCGTGTGGACTGAGTTTGAAAGCGCCTGGAACGCCCTGACCGTTGCACAGCGTGCAGTACTGGAAGTCATGGTCGAGCGCTCGCAGAGCAACGAACCTTTTGCACCCTTCACCGATGCGACGTTGGTTGCGGTGACAAAAGCACTGGAAGCGATGGGCAGTGAGGTAGTGCCGGGCACACAGACCATCCAGGCGTGCATCGATGCCTTGCGTGAAAAGGAACTGGTCTGGAAATCGAATCGCGGCGCTTACGCGCTTGAGGACAAATCGTTTGCCGACTGGCTCAAGCACTATCGCGCCCAGAAGGCTCAGTAAGCCTACTTCTTCATCAACCCGGAGCATGCCGCCTTGTACGCCTCATGCTGATACTTGTTCAGCGTCGCCGGCAGTGCAAAGTCGAACTTCTTGTTCTGCGCGTTGATGGTCTGCGGTGACAGCAGTGTCACTTCGCAGTTGTCCAGCAACTGGAAAACCCCTTCGATCTTGAACGTGGTCGGGCCGCCGGCGAACTCGCCTTTTTTACTGCGCTTCTTGATTGCGATGCGCTGAATGCCGTTGTCACGAACAAAGGTGCCGACCTGCGCGGCGAAAGCTTTGACGTTGGTGGCTTCATCATCGTCGTCGAGGGATATTTTCTTGGTGTTCAGGGCGACGTGAGTCAGCACCTGATTGTCGAGGGAGGCGACGGCGAAGATCGCCTCGCTACCTTTGATTTCGATGCCACAGATTTTCATGAGAAGCCTTGAGTCAGGAGAGCGTCAGAGGAATGCGTGAATGGTGACCTACTTGAGCGGTGCAGTCACCCTGATGCAGCCCCTTTCGAACCGGTCCTGCCATTGGTCATAAAGTGCCCGCACCTGTTATTTCTGACAGTAGACCCCGTGTCATCCTGGTACCTACATTGGACAGCAGGCACCGAGCAGTTTCGAACCCATTGGATGGCACATCTGCCGAGGGAACTGAGCAATGATCGTAAGAAAAAACGTCCGTTCACTGTCACCAAATGAAAGGGCCGGTTTTATCAATAGCGTGCTGACGCTCAAGCGCAGGGGCGGTTACGACAAGTACGTCCATTGGCACCACGCTGTCATGGTCCCCACGGTTCACTCCTATGAACCCCGAGACCCCACCTATCGCAACGGAGCTCATTTGGGCCCGTCGTTTCTGCCTTGGCACCGGGAAATGCTGATGCAGTTCGAAGCTGATCTGCACGCCATCGATCCAAATGTCGCATTGCCTTATTGGGATTGGACTGAAGACGCCAATGACCCTGAAAACTCGCCGATCTGGGCGGATGACTTCATGGGTGGCAACGGTGATTCCACTGATCACTGGAGGGTGACCCGTGGAGCCTTTGCTCATCAATACGGCAACTGGCCGGTGCCTGCATACCCCGAGGATAATTTGCCAGAGCCCGGACTCAAGCGTCAGTTCGGGCTCCTGGTCGCCTCACTGCCAACTTCTGCCGATGTAGGCGTGGCGATGCGCGAAAGGTTGTACGACACGCCGCCCTATAATTCCGGACCTTACACGCGTGGTTTCAGGAATCGGCTGGAGGGTTGGGTGACTCAGCGGGGCGACCCACAAGTCACGACACCGGGCTCACAACTGCATAATCGTGTCCATTTGTGGATCGGCGGCAACATGTTGGCGATGACTTCACCAGAGGATCCGGTGTTCTTCCTGCACCATTGTTTTGTCGACAAAGTCTGGGCTGACTGGCAAGCCGAGATGGCAAAGTACAACGGTGAATGGGCGCCGCATTACGCGCCGATGGAAAACGGTCCCCCGGGCCACAACTACGAAGACGTGCTCAAGCCTTGGCAGCGCAAGATCAGCGAGGTTATGGACATTACCGTGTTGGGTTATCGCTATGAGCAGTCTACGAGTGCACTGGTGATGCCTGAGCGCGCGTTCAAATCACCATTCGAGGCTTGAGCTGACAGCAGGTGTTCGCGTGGCTGTGAGAGCACGTTAACGCCCGGTTGCAGTGACAGGCTTAAAGCCTCTGCTTCGAGCCTTGTGTCATTGCTGCCCGATCGACTCCAGGAACTCCGACCGTTCGTCGCTCTTGCTCGCCAGGCAATCGTTCAGGTCCATGGTGTAGGTCTTGCTGCCTACCGCTGCAGGGAACGCTGCAATCGCGCAATCGGCATCCCGCGATTTCATCCAGAGCTGCTCGGCGGTCTGGAGTTTGCTGGTGATGTCTGCCAACTGCGCCTTGTTGTTCGCGTATTGGGTTTTCATCCGATCCAGTAAGCCCTGGAAATTGTCCTTGAGCAGTTGTTCGGCGGTGTTTTTGCTATAGGTCGAGCATTCCAGGGTCTGGACGTCGTTTTCGACCGCATCGCACGGGTTTTTGTCGGCTTCTTCTGCCGCCTGTACGCCGGTCGCTATCAGTGCCAAAGCCAGGAAGATCGATTTCATTGCGTAGCCGCCCCTTGTTCCAGTGATGCATCCAGTGATGCGGCGAATTCTGGCCCAACTATTCGGGAAAGAACAGGAGGGCAAAGGGCCTGCGGTGAGACCCTTTGTCGCGTATTGACGCTTTCGGCAATTCCCCTGTCGTTTTTGCACCCGGCTGCCCCGTCCCTCAAGCATATGCTGACCCCAAAGCGCCGGCAGACGATTCGGCGCATGAATCGCTAATAGGGGACTGCCTGATGAGCCCAGCCGAATTGCACGCCGACAGCATCGTTATCGACGGGCTGATTATTGCCAAGTGGAATCGCGAGCTGTTTGAAGATATGCGCAAAGGCGGCTTGACCGCGGCCAACTGCACCGTGTCGGTGTGGGAGGGGTTCCAGGCAACCGTCAACAACATCGCCGCCAGCCAGAAGCTGATTCGCGAGAACAGCGACCTGGTGATTCCGGTGCGCACCACCGCCGACATCCGCAAAGCCAAGGAGCAGGGCAAGACCGGCATCCTGTTCGGCTTCCAGAATGCTCACGCCTTCGAAGACCAGATCGGCTATGTCGAGGTCTTCAAGCAGCTGGGCGTCGGTATTGTGCAGATGTGCTACAACACCCAGAACCTGGTCGGTACCGGTTGCTACGAGCGCGATGGCGGCCTGTCGGGTTTCGGTCGTGAGATCGTTGCCGAGATGAACCGCGTCGGTGTCATGTGCGACCTGTCCCACGTCGGCTCGAAGACTTCCGAAGAAGTCATCCTCGAATCCAAGAAACCGGTGTGCTACTCCCATTGCCTGCCGTCGGGTCTGAAAGTGCATCCGCGCAACAAGTCCGATGAAGAATTGAAGTTCATCGCCGATCACGGCGGTTTCGTCGGCGTGACCATGTTCGCGCCGTTCCTGGCCAAGGGTATCGATTCGACCATCGACGATTACGCCGAAGCCATCGAATACACCATGAACATCGTCGGCGAAGACGCTATCGGCATCGGCACCGACTTCACCCAGGGCCATGGCCAGGACTTCTTCGAATACCTGACCCATGACAAGGGCTACGCCCGCCGTCTGACCAGCTTCGGCAAGATCATCAACCCGCTGGGCATCCGCACCGTGGGCGAGTTCCCGAACCTGACCGAGACGCTGCTCAAGCGCGGCCATTCCGAGCGCGTCGTGCGCAAGATCATGGGCGAAAACTGGGTCAACGTCCTGAAAGACGTTTGGGGTGAATAACCCCATTTCCAACTAACTGTCCCTGTAGCAGCTGCCGAGGCACGAGGCTGCGTTGCGGTCCGCAGGACCGCCCTCGGCCGCTTCGCAGCCCAACGCAGCCTCGTGCCTCGGCAGCTGCTACATATCGCCTCAATACAACGAATTCTGGAGTTTTACGCATGGCCAAGATCGCCCCGCAACTGCCAATCGAAGTCGACAGCGAAACCGGTGTCTGGACCTCTGACGCCCTGCCGATGCTGTATGTGCCGCGTCACTTCTTCGTCAACAACCACATGGGCATCGAGGAAGTGCTGGGCGCTGACGCCTATGCCGAGATCCTCTACAAGGCTGGCTACAAGTCCGCCTGGCACTGGTGTGAAAAGGAAGCTGAATGCCACGGCCTGGAAGGCGTTGCGGTGTTCGAGCACTACATGAAGCGCCTGTCGCAACGTGGCTGGGGCCTGTTCAAGATCCAGGACATCGACCTCGACAAAGGCACTGCCAGCGTCAAGCTCGAGCACTCGGCATTCGTCTACGTCTACGGCAAGGTCGGACGCAAGGTCGACTACATGTTCACTGGCTGGTTTGCCGGTGCCATGGACCAGATCCTGCAAGCGCGCGGCAGCAAGATTCGCACCGTCGCCGAACAGGTTTACGGTGGCTCCGAAGAAGGCCACGACGACGGCTTGTTCACCGTCAAGCCGTTGTAAGTCGAGGATCCTGCCATGGCTTTCGAAGCAATGTTCCAGCCGATTCAAATCGGCAAACTGACCATCCGCAACCGCGTGCTCAGCACCGCGCACGCCGAGGTTTACGCCACCGACGGCGGCATGACCACCGATCGGTACGTGAAGTACTACGAAGAGAAAGCCAAGGGCGGGATCGGCCTGGCGATTTGCGGCGGTTCTTCCAGCGTGGCCATCGACAGCCCGCAAGGCTGGTGGAAATCGGTCAACCTGGCCGACGACCGGATTATTCCGCACTTCCAGAACCTGGCCGATGCCATGCACAAGCATGGCGCCAAGATCATGATCCAGATTACCCACATGGGCCGTCGCTCACGTTGGGATGGCGAGCACTGGCCGACCCTGCTGTCGCCGTCGGGCATCCGTGAACCGGTGCACCGCGCGACCTGCAAAACCATCGAGCCGGAAGAAATCTGGCGGGTGATCGGCAACTACGCCAGTGCTGCTGCGCGTGCCAAGGCCGGTGGCCTGGACGGCGTTGAACTGTCGGCAGTGCACCAGCACATGATCGACCAGTTCTGGAGCCCGCGCGTCAACAAACGTACCGACGAATGGGGCGGCAGCTTCGAGAACCGCATGCGTTTCGGCCTGGAAGTGATCAAGGCTGTGCGCAAGGAAGTCGGTCCGGATTTCTGCGTCGGCATCCGTATCTGCGGTGACGAATTCCACCCTGATGGCCTGAGCCATGAGGACATGAAGCAGATCGCCAAGTACTACGACGACACCGGCATGATCGACTTCATCGGCGTCGTGGGCTCGGGGTGCGATACCCACAACACCCTGGCCAACGTTATTCCCAACATGAGTTATCCACCGGAGCCGTTCCTGCACTTGGCGGCCGGTATCAAGGAAGTGGTCAAGGCCCCGGTGCTGCATGCGCAGAACATCAAGGACCCGAACCAGGCAACACGTATTCTGGAAGGCGGTTACGTCGACATGGTCGGCATGACCCGCGCGCACATCGCTGACCCGCACCTGATCGCCAAGATCAAGATGGGCCAGATCGACCAGATCAAGCAATGCGTGGGTGCCAACTACTGCATCGACCGTCAGTACCAGGGTCTGGACGTGCTGTGCATCCAGAACGCCGCGACCTCCCGTGAATACATGGGCGTACCGCACATCATCGAGAAATCGACCGGTGTGAAACGTAAAGTCGTGGTGGTCGGTGCCGGCCCTGCCGGGATGGAAGCGGCGCGTGTAGCCGCCGAACGTGGCCACGACGTGACCCTGTTCGAGAAGAAAGAGTTCATCGGCGGACAGATCACTACCGCCTCGAAAGCCCCGCAACGGGACCAGATCGCCGGTATCACCCGTTGGTTCCAGCTGGAACTGGCGCGTTTGAAAGTCGACCTGCGCCTGGGCGTAGCCGCTGACGCGGCGACCATTCTCGACCTGCGTCCGGACATCGTGGTGCTCGCCGTTGGCGGTCACCCGTTCCTGGAACAGAACGAACACTGGGGTGCGGCTGAAGGCCTGGTAGTCAGCAGCTGGGACGTGCTCGACGGCAAGGTTGCACCGGGCAAGAACGTGCTGGTCTACGACACCATTTGCGAGTTCACCGGGATGTCGGTTGCCGACTACCTCGCGGACAAGGGCAGCCAGGTCGAGATCGTCACCGACGACATCAAGCCGGGCGTGGCCATCGGCGGTACGTCGTTCCCGACGTACTACCGCAGCATGTACCCGAAAGAAGTGATCATGACCGGCGACATGATGCTCGATAAGGTCTACCGCGAAGGCGACAAGCTGGTGGCGGTGCTGGAAAACGAATACACCGGCGCCAAAGAGGAGCGGGTGGTTGACCAGGTCGTGGTCGAGAACGGCGTGCGGCCGGACGAAGAAATCTACTACGCACTGAAGGAAGGCTCGCGCAACAAAGGCCAGATGGATATCGAAGCCCTGTTCGCGATCAAGCCTCAGCCTTCGCTGAGTCAGGCGGGTGACGGCTACTTGCTGTTCCGCATCGGTGACTGCGTGGCCCAGCGCAACACGCACGCGGCGATCTACGACGCACTGCGGCTTTGCAAGGATTTCTAACGGATTTACCACCATCACCTGTGGCGAGGGAGCTTGCTCCCGCTGGGCTGCGAAGCAGCCCCAAAACCTGCAGTCGAGGTGTATCAGGTGTACACCTGAGACTGTTTTGGGAGCGCTTCGCACTCCAGCGGGAGCAAGCTCCCTCGCCACAAGTAGGTGCGTCGCTCTCATCGGCACGCACATGACCCCGAGGTCTTTGGGAGCTCCACCATGTTAAACACCCTTCTTCCCATCCTGCTGTTTGCCGCCCTGGGCCTGGCTGTCCTGGGCGCGTTGCGGCGGGTGGCCATGTGGCGCCGGGGCCGTGCGTCCAAGGTCGATCTGATCGGCGGCCTGCTGGCCATGCCCAAACGCTACATGGTCGACTTGCACCACGTAGTGGCGCGGGACAAATACATCGCCAACACCCACGTCGCCACGGCGGGTGGCGCGGTGGCGTCCATCGTGTTGGCGATCCTGGTTCACGGTTTTGGCCTGCATAACCGCTTCCTCGGTTATGCACTGTTGTTGATGACGGCAGTGATGTTCGTCGGGGCGATCTTTGTTTACCTGCGTCGGCGCAACCCGCCGGCGCGTTTATCCAAAGGTCCGTGGATGCGCCTGCCGAAAAGTTTGCTGGCCTTCTCGGCGTCGTTCTTCCTGGTGACCCTGCCGGTGGCGGGCATCCTTCCGGAAAACTTCGGCGGTTGGCTGTTGGCGGCGATCCTCGGTGTCGGCGTGCTGTGGGGCGTGTCTGAATTGTTCTTCGGCATGACCTGGGGCGGGCCGATGAAGCACGCCTTCGCCGGTGCCTTGCACCTGGCCTGGCACCGTCGCGCCGAACGTTTTGGTGGTGGTCGTTCTACAGGTCTTAAACCGCTTGACCTGAACGATCCGCAAGCCCCCTTGGGCGTGGAAAAGCCCAAGGATTTTACCTGGAACCAACTGCTTGGCTTCGACGCTTGCGTGCAGTGCGGTAAATGCGAAGCCGCGTGCCCGGCGTTTGCCGCTGGCCAGCCGCTGAACCCGAAAAAACTGATTCAGGACATGGTCGTCGGCCTGGCTGGCGGCACCGATGCCAAGTTCGCTGGCAGTCCTTATCCAGGCAAAGCCATCGGTGAACACGCGGGTAATCCGCATCAGCCGATCGTCAACGGTCTGGTGGACGCTGAAACCCTGTGGTCTTGCACTACTTGCCGTGCCTGCGTTGAAGAATGCCCGATGATGATCGAGCACGTTGACGCCATCGTCGACATGCGCCGCCATCTGACCCTGGAAAAAGGCGCGACCCCGAACAAGGGCGCCGAAGTCCTGGAAAATCTGATTGCCACCGACAACCCGGGCGGTTTCGCTCCGGGCGGGCGGATGAACTGGGCGGCGGACCTGAACCTGACACTGCTCAGCGAGAAGAAATCCACCGACGTTCTGTTCTGGGTTGGCGACGGTGCGTTCGACATGCGCAACCAGCGCACCTTGCGTGCCTTCGTCAAAGTGCTGAAAGCCGCGAAAGTCGACTTTGCCGTGCTCGGTCTTGAAGAGCGTGACAGTGGCGACGTGGCTCGCCGTCTGGGCGACGAAGCGACCTTCCAGCTGTTGGCCAAACGCAACATCCAGACCCTGGCCAAATACAGCTTCAACCGCATCGTTACCTGCGATCCGCACAGCTTCCACGTGCTGAAGAACGAATACGGCGCCTTCGATGGCAACTACCTGGTGCAGCACCACAGCACCTACATGGCGGAAATCATCGACGCTGGCGCACTCAATCTGGGTCAGCACAAAGGCGACAGCGTGACCTATCACGATCCGTGCTACCTCGGCCGCTACAACGGCGAATACGAGGCACCGCGCCAGGTACTGCGTGCGCTGGGGATCGAGGTCAAGGAAATGCAACGTTCCGGTTTCCGCTCGCGCTGCTGCGGCGGTGGCGGCGGTGCGCCGATCACCGATATTCCGGGCAAGCAACGGATCCCCGACATGCGCATGGATGACATTCGCGAAACCGGTGCTGAACTGGTAGCCGTGGGTTGCCCACAGTGCACGGCGATGCTCGAAGGCGTGGTCGAACCACGGCCGCTGATCAAGGACATCGCCGAACTGGTGGCCGACGCGCTGCTTGAAGACGCGGCGCCCAGCAAGTCACCGGCACCGACTAAACGTCAACCCGCGGAGGCCCACTGATGAGCGACATTATCCGCCGCGATCCGCGCGCTGAATGGATCGCCCGCAACCGTCTGCATCCGCTGCATGCCGCCATGCAACCGGTGGAACACAGCTGGATGGGCCCCAACGGGATCATTCGCAAGAATCCTCACGGCATTGGTTTCATCGGCCCCAATGGCATCAAGCGAATTGACCGCAGTGGTGCACAGCAGGGCGGGGCGACCAAGCGTACGGCCGCCGTTGAAGTGCAATTGCCGCTGCATCAGGTGGCGACACCCGCGTTCTACATCAGCGTGGTGCCGGACATGGTTGGCGGCCGTTTAAGCAGCCACGACCGCGACTTGCTGGGCCTGGCCCATCAACTGGCCGGCAAGGACGGTGCAGTGCTGGCGGTGGTCTTTGGCGAACACAAGGAAAACGCCTTCGCCACCGCAGGCGTCGACCGCCTTCTGGTGCTGGATGGCGAAGAATTCGAAGGTTATGCACCGGAACAGCGGGTGCAGGGTCTACGGGCTGTGGATAACCAGTTCAGCCCTCGTCACTGGCTGCTGCCGGACAGCCGCACCGGTGGCGGTGAGCTGGGTCGGCGCTTTGCCGCGGCACTCGGCGAACGCCCGGCCACGCGGGTCTGGCAGGTCAAGGATCAGGAGTGCATCGGCCGCGCCGGTGCCGGTCTGCAAGACTTGGCGCGTCCTGTCGCACGCTTGATTCTGGCGGCGGTGGAATGCGCCGAACCGGTCAGCGAAACCCGTCACGAAGCGTTGCCGGTGGAGTTATCCACAACGGTTGCGCGCAGCCTGTCGCGGATCGAGGACCTGGGCGCGGTCGCGGTCGACCCGGCAGCGATTCCCATGGCCGAAGCCGAGTTCATCTTCTCGGGCGGCAACGGGGTCAAGGACTGGAACCTTTTCCACAGGACCGCAGCAGCCCTCGGCGCGACCGAAGGCGCATCGCGGGTGGCGGTGGACGATGGCTTCATGGCCCGCGACCGTCAGGTCGGCGCCAGCGGCACCTGGGTCACGGCGCGGGTCTACGTGGCAGTGGGGATTTCCGGGGCGATCCAGCACCTGCAAGGCATCGGCGCCTGCGACAAGGTGGTGGCGATCAACCTCGATCCTGGCTGCGACATGATCAAGCGCGCCGACCTGTCGGTGATAGGTGAAAGCGCAGAAATTCTTCAGGCCTTGATCGCGGCGGTAGAGGCTTACCGCAACGACGCCAAGCGCGATGCGGCTTAAGAGAAGGAAAGGGTTATGAGTACTCATGTAATCAGCCTGGTGTCGATCGGCGCCCACCCGACCTCGGGCCGGCCACGCCGCGCCGAGCAGGATGCGCGGGCGGTTGAACTCGGTCTGCAACTGGCTGGGGATAACCTGCAAGTGCTGCACGCCGGTGATGTCGAGGAACCTGCGCTGCGGGCTTACCTGGGCATGGGCCTGGAACAGCTGCTTGTGCTCGAACAGCCCCAAGGCGCCGATGCGCTGCCAGCGTTGAGCGCTTATCTGCGCGATGCCGGGGCGCAGGTGGTGCTGACCGGCAGTCAGGCGGAAACCGGTGAAGGCTCGGGCATGTTGCCGTTCCTGCTGGCGGAAAGCCTGGGTTGGCCGCTGGTGGTCGGACTGGCGCAGGTCGAGTCCATCGACGGCAATTCGGCCTTGGTGCTGCAAGCCTTGCCGCGTGGCCAGCGTCGACGTTTGAAAGTGCGCCTGCCGTTTCTCGCCACGGTGGATAACGCCGCGCCCAAGCCTCGGCAAAGTGCCTTTGGCCCGGCTCGACGCGGTGTGTTGCACGCCGAAGACGTTGAAATTATCAACGATGAATTGCTCGCGGTCGCAACGTTGCAACCGGCCAAGCCACGGCCAAAACGCCTGAAAGTGATCAAGGCCAAGAGCGGCGCCGACCGGATGAAAGCCGCAACGGCCAAGGCCAGCGGCGGCGGTGGGCAAGTGCTCAAGGGCTTGAGTGCCGAGGCTGGGGCTGAGGCGATTCTCAAGTTGCTGATTGAAGAAGGCGTGGTTCGCTAACGGTCCTGTGGAGCCCGGTAAATGGCAGTTGAATTTCGTTCGGCCCTGCGCACGGATGCGCGGGAGATTGCTCGCCTGTTTCAGATTTCATCGGAAGGCGCCGCGGATTACATCTGGAGCCAGCTGGCGGAGCCCGGCCAGGACCTGCTGGATGTCGGTGCCAGTCGCTACGCCCGTGAAGATGTGGATTTCTCCTATCAAAACTGCCTGATCGCGCAGGCAGAGGGCAAGGTCATTGGCATGCTGCACAGCTATGTGATGCGTCACGATCCGCTGGCCGCTCCCGTCACCGATCCGGTCCTGGCGCCGTATGCCAAGCTGGAAATCCCCGACACCCTCTACATATCGAGCCTGGCGCTGCATGAGGGCTGGCGCAACCAGGGCCTGGGCCAACAATTCCTCGCCTACGCTTACGACCGTGCCAACCAGTTGGGGCTCAATGGCTTGAGCCTGATCGACTACGCGGCGAACACCGGCGCCCGTCGGTTTTACGAGCGACATGGCTTCCGTGTCGTCGATAGCTGCCAGATCACACCCCATCCGATGATTCGGGTCACGGGTGAAGCCTATTTGATGTATCGGCCTTAAGGCATCAACCAAGTTCCTGTGGGAGCAAACCTGCTCCCACAGGGGTGATGTATTTACCCACAATCCCTGTTAGCGCTTCTGTGGATAACATGTTCACCCCTCGCTACACCCCACGCATCTCAAGCCCTGCAAGCCCTTGTACGAAAAACAACCAGCCTAACCCCGCGTTTTTTCGAGCTTTTTTCAGTGGATAAGGGCATGTGTAGCTCACGACTTGCCCCCAATCTCTGTTGGCGCTTCTGTGGATAAGATGTTTGCTGTCCGCTGTAAGCCATACAGATCGTGGCTTTCAAGCTTCTGGTTAATAAATGACCAAATGCTGGGTTCTGCCCTCCGCTGACTGTTCAAACCCACGAAATATGCAGCCTGGACGTGGTTTTCCACAGCGCACTGAATAGTTTGCACAGTTGCCCCCAAAGTCTGTTGGCGCTTCTGTGGATAAGGTGTTTGCGATCCTCTGTGAGCCATGAGTAACGTGGCTTGCAGGCTTCTGATCAAAAAACAGCCAATGGCTGTCGAAAACCGACCAATTGAATAAGTCACGGATTTTCTTCAGTTTCTGTGGAGAAAACTTCCGGCCTTTCCACAGTTGTCCCCATTAGCTGTGGGTGGAGGTGTGGATAACTTGTTCGCGGAAGGCTGTACGCCACGTTCCATATAGGCTGGAACGCGATAGATCATATTTCGTACAGTTCTAAAGACCAGGGGTGTGTATTCAGGGGAGGGATGTAGTGACAGGTAGGACGCTATCGCGAGCAAGCTCGTTCCCACATTGAATGATGGTGTTCGCAGCATTTGTGAACACCACCAATCCCTTGTGGGAGCGAGCCTGCTCGCGATGCTTTTGGATCTTAACCGTGAACCGGCACGCCTTTGAGGTAAGGCGCAGGTTCTGCACCCAGGTTGTTCAACAGGCGCTCGCTGTACCAATCGACAAAGTTCACCACACCGAACTCGTAAGTCTTGGAGTACGGGCCTGGCTGGTACGCCGTGGAGTTGATCCCGCGCTGGTTCTCTTCGGCCAGGCGACGGTCTTCGTTGTTGGTCGCATCCCAGACTTCACGCATGCGCTCGACGTCGTAATCCACGCCTTCGACAGCGTCCTTGTGCACCAGCCATTTGGTGGTGACCATGGTTTCCTGCGCGCTGATCGGCCACACGGTGAACACAATGATGTGATCGCCCATGCAGTGGTTCCACGAGTGCGGCAGGTGCAGGATGCGCATCGAGCCCAGGTCCGGGTTCTGGATCCGGCCCATGAGTTTCTTGCAGGCTTGCTTACCGTCGAGGGTCATCGACACGGTGCCCTTGAGCAGCGGCATACGCACGATGCGGTTACGCAGGCCGAAGCTGGCGTGTGCGTAAGGAATCTTCTCGGCTTCCCAGGCAGCGGCAGAAGCGGCTACGTGGTCCTTGAACGCCTGGTCGGCACGCGGGTCGGTGACGTCGTCCCATTCCAGCAGGGTTTTCAGCAGTGCCGGGTGCGACGCGTTGCAGTGGTAGCACTCGCGGTTGTTTTCCAGCACCAGTTTCCAGTTGGCCTGTTCCACCAGGGTGGTTTGCACCGCCACCTTGGTGTTCTCCATGTCGTACGGTTCCATGTAATGGTTCAGTGTCGACAGGAAGTCATCGATGGCTGGCGGGTTTTCCGCGAGGCTGACGAAGATGTAGCCGCCAGCGGTCTTCACGTTGACCGGTTTCAGGCCGTACTGCTTCATGTCGAAGTCGTCGCCCATCTCGGAGCCGGCGAACAACAGGCGCCCATCGAGTTCGTAGGTCCACTGGTGGTAGTGGCAGACCAGCTTGGCGACTTTGCCTTTTTCACTGGTGCACAGACGCGAACCGCGGTGGCGGCAGACGTTATGGAAGGCATGGACCACGCCTTCTGCGCCGCGAATCACAATGATCGGGTTCTTGCCGATCTGCAGGGTCAGGTAGTTGCCCTTGGTCGGGATTTCGCAGGTCATGCCGGCGATCAGCCACTCTTTATGGAAAATCTCCTGCATGTCGATATCGAACAACCGCTCATCAGAATAGAACGGTTGGGGCAGCGAAAATGTACGCTCGCGCTCTTGCAGCATCTGCGCGGTGGCCTTGCGTGCGGGTTCCAGTGGATCGCCCAAGCTCAAGGTAGTGGTGACGTCCATCGTTTAAGTCCTCATGGCCATCTGTGTGGCCGGCGAATAGTGGCTAATCAGGGTTACGACGCAAGGCAGAAAACAGCGTTTATCTGTTGAGGCGAGTGTGGGCCCGGCGCAGGCTGTAACCTTATCCATGGGCGACATGGCCCAATCTGTTCCCGACGCTCAACCCCCGGTGGTTGTGGGCTGGTCGCGATAAGTACGTGAATGTCGTAGATAGGTAAGTGGCCACTGCACACCTTGAGCAGAATCGGCAACATGAGGTCGACAGTCGACCGTGGAGATCAGCATGTCCAATAGTTTCCTGAACCCGGTAACCACCCAGACCTGGGCCAATGGCCGGCACATTGTCCGTTGCGTCAAAGTCATCCAGGAAACCTGGGACGTGCGGACCTTCTGCTTCATGGCCGACCAGCCGATCATGTTCTTCTTCAAACCGGGGCAGTTTGTCACCCTGGAGCTGGAAATCGAGGGTGTGCCGATCATGCGCTCGTACACCATTTCCAGTTCGCCGTCGGTGCCTTACAGCTTTTCGGTGACCATCAAGCGCGTACCGGGCGGCAAGGTTTCCAACTGGCTGCATGACACCCTGCACGAAGGCCAGGAGTTGGCGGTGCACGGGCCGGTCGGGCTGTTCAACGCGATGGATTTCACCGCACCGAAAGTGCTCTATCTCAGCGGCGGTGTCGGGATCACCCCGGTAATGTCCATGGCTCGCTGGTTCTACGACACCAACGGCAATGTCGACATGGTGTTTATCCACAGCGCCCGCTCGCCAAAAGACATCATCTATCACCGCGAGCTGGAGCACATGGCGTCGCGGATCGATAACTTCAGTCTGCACCTGATCTGTGAGAAGCACGGACTGGGCGAGCCTTGGGCCGGTTATCGCGGCTACCTGAACCATAAAATGCTGGAGCTGATGGCGCCGGACTTCCTTGAACGCGAGGTCTTCTGCTGCGGCCCGACCCCTTACATGCACGCGGTCAAACGCCTGCTGGAAGCCGCTGGCTTCGACATGAAGCGTTACCACGAAGAATCTTTCGGTGCTACACCGCCCGAGGCTCGTGCCGATGCGGTGGAGCAAGCCGAACAAGCGGCCGACGCCCCGGAAATCGACGTAGCGGATCTGCATCAAGTGGAATTCACCGCGTCCGGCAAAAGCATCCGCGTGGCGCCGGGTGAAACCGTCCACGCCGCCGCCGCCAAGCTTGGCCTGTTGATTCCGAAAGCCTGCGGGATGGGGATTTGCGGAACGTGCAAGGTAATGAAGCTGGGCGGGGAAGTCGAGATGGAGCACAACGGCGGGATCACCGAAGAAGACGAAGCCGAGGGTTACATCCTGTCGTGCTGCAGCGTGCCGAAAGGGGATGTACGGATCGAGTTCTAAGCCGTTACTCCGGGGAAGGGACGCAGAGCGTCACTAGTGTCGCTCTGCGTGGGAACGATCATCTTTCTGTGGCGAGGGAGCTTGCTCCCGCTGGGTTGCGGAGCAGCCCCAAATCCTGAGCATGCGGTCTGTCAGGTGCACCGTGTTTGCTGAATTTACGACGGCTTCGCCGCCGAGCGGGAGCAAGCTCCCTCGCCACAAAGTTTCATTTCATTCTGGTGAGGGTATTACCCCGCCATCACTTCCCGAATATCCGCCGCCAATTCCCGAACGCGCTCTACCTCGGTATCCCACGAGCACATGAAGCGGGCGCCGCCTTTGCCGATGAAGGTGTAGAACCGCCAGCTCTTGGCGGTCAGTGCCGCGACGGCCGATTCCGAGAGTTGCAGGAACACGCCGTTGGCTTGTACCGGGAACATCAGCTCAACGCCCGGAATGTCGCTCACCAGCTCGGCCAGCAGCTGTGCGCAGTAGTTGGCGTGGCGGGCGTGTTTGAGCCAGGCGTCGTTTTCCAGCAGACCGACCCATGGCGCCGAAAGAAAACGCATTTTCGACGCCAGTTGCCCGGCCTGTTTGCAGCGGTAGTCGAAGTCTTCGGCCAGCTTGTGGTTGAAGAACAGAATCGCCTCACCCACCGCCATACCGTTTTTCGTCCCGCCGAAGCACAACACATCGACACCGGCCTTCCAGGTCAGGTCCGCTGGCGTGCAATCAAGGAACGCGCAGGCGTTGGAGAAGCGCGCGCCGTCCATATGCAGGTTCAGGCCCAGTTCCTTACAGGTGGCGCTGATGGCGCGGATTTCTTCCGGGGTGTAGATGCTGCCGACTTCGGTCGCCTGGGTCAGGGTTACGACGCGCGGTTTCGGGTAGTGAATGTCCTGGCGCTTGAGGGCGATTTCACGGATCGATTCCGGGGTCAGCTTGCCGTTTTCAGTGCGTGCGATGAGCAGCTTGGAGCCGTTGGAGAAGAATTCCGGCGCGCCGCATTCGTCGGTTTCGACGTGGGCGGTTTCCGAGCAGATCACGCTGTGGTAGCTCTGGCACAGTGACGACAGCGCCAGGGAGTTGGCCGCGGTGCCGTTGAAGGCGAAGAACACTTCGCAGTCGGTTTCGAACAATTTGCGGAAATCGTCCGAGGCGCGTGCCGTCCACTCATCGTCGCCGTAGGCGCGTTGGTGGCCTTGATTGGCCTGTTCCATGGCGGCCCAGGCTTCCGGGCAGATACCGGAATAGTTGTCGCTGGCGAATTGTTGGCTCTTGTCGGTCATGGCCGGCTCCGTGGTCGATGATGGTGCGCACTGTACCCAGATTTGCAGGAAGCGCACATCTGCTGATTCTGTAGGAAAAGTCGTGTTGTAAACACCCTGTGGCGAGGGAGCTTGCTCCCGCTGGATCGCGTAGCGGTCCCAAAGCCAATAAATGCGGGCTGTCTGATAAAGCGCATTAACCGGTATTGCGACTGCTGCGTCCGATCGCGGACCGGCCGAACGGGAGCAAGCGTCCTCGCCGCAAGAGCCCGCCAGTCGGCGGCATTTATCCCGGCGTGCCAACCCATGTCGTAAACGCACCTTTGCGTGGCGTCCATAGGCATTTGACCTGTCTGCGCCGGCCATACCATCGCATCCAAAGGGCACTGCCGTAAGGTACGTGCCTCACCGAGACGAAAGGCGCACAAGCCGCCGCTGGGAGAGACGCGATGTTCAGCAAGCAAGACCAGATCAAGGGTTACGACGATGCACTGCTGGCGGCGATGAATGCCGAAGAGCTGCGCCAGGAAGATCACATCGAGCTGATCGCGTCAGAGAACTACACCAGCAAACGCGTCATGGAAGCGCAAGGCAGTGGCCTGACCAACAAATACGCCGAAGGTTATCCGGGCAAGCGCTACTACGGCGGCTGCGAGCACGTCGACAAGGTCGAAGCGCTGGCCATCGAACGCGCCAAGCTGCTGTTCGGTGCCGATTACGCCAACGTCCAGCCGCACTCCGGCTCGTCGGCCAACAGCGCCGTTTACCTGGCCCTGCTGCAAGCCGGCGACACCATTCTCGGCATGAGCCTGGCCCATGGCGGTCACCTGACCCACGGCGCCAAGGTGTCGTCCTCGGGCAAACTGTACAACGCCGTGCAGTACGGCATCGACACCAAAACCGGCCTGATCGACTACGACGAAGTCGAGCGTCTGGCCGTCGAATGCAAGCCGAAGATGATCGTCGCCGGCTTCTCGGCTTACTCCAAAACTCTGGACTTCCCACGTTTCCGTCAGATCGCCGACAAGGTCGGTGCGCTGCTGTTCGTCGACATGGCGCACGTTGCCGGTCTGGTCGCTGCCGGCCTGTACCCGAACCCGCTGCCGTATGCCGACGTGGTGACCACCACCACCCACAAGACCCTGCGTGGTCCGCGTGGCGGCCTGATCCTGGCCAAGGCTAACGAAGAAATCGAGAAAAAGCTCAACGCGGCAGTCTTCCCCGGTGCCCAGGGTGGCCCGCTGATGCACGTGATCGCCGGTAAGGCGGTGTGCTTCAAGGAAGCGTTGGAGCCTGGCTTCAAGGCTTACCAGCAACAAGTGATCGACAACGCACAGGCAATGGCCGGCGTTTTCATCAAACGTGGCTACGATGTAGTGTCCGGCGGTACGGATAACCACCTGTTCCTGGTGAGTCTGATCCGTCAGGGCCTGACCGGTAAGGAAGCCGACGCCGCTTTGGGTCGTGCCCACATCACCGTGAACAAGAACGCCGTACCGAACGATCCACAATCGCCGTTCGTCACCTCGGGCCTGCGTATCGGCACCCCGGCGGTCACCACGCGCGGCTTTAAAGTTACCCAGTGCGTTGAACTGGCCGGCTGGATCTGCGACATCCTCGACAACCTCGGCGACGCCGATGTCGAGGCCAATGTTGCCAAGCATGTGGCAGCTGTGTGCGCGGACTTCCCGGTTTATCGCTGAGCGCGGTTTTGGAGTAAATGACTATGCAACGCTACTCAGGCTTCGGCCTCTTCAAACACTCCCTCAGCCACCACGAAAACTGGCAGCGGATGTGGCGCACGCCGACTCCGAAAAAAGTCTACGACGTGGTCATCGTCGGCGGCGGCGGGCATGGTCTGGCGACCGCCTACTACCTGGCCAAGGAACACGGCATCACTAACGTGGCCGTGGTCGAGAAGGGCTGGCTGGGCGGCGGTAACACCGCGCGCAACACCACCATCGTGCGTTCCAACTACCTGTGGGACGAGTCGGCCCACCTGTACGAACACGCGATGAAACTCTGGGAAGGTCTGTCCCAGGACCTGAACTACAACGTGATGTTCTCGCAGCGTGGCGTCTACAACCTGTGCCACACCCTGCAGGACATTCGTGATTCCGAGCGTCGGGTCAGCGCCAACCGCCTCAACGGCGTCGATGGCGAACTGCTCACCGCTCAGCAAGTGGCTGACGAGATTCCGTACCTCGACTGCTCGAAAAACACTCGCTACCCGGTGATGGGCGCTACCGTCCAGCGTCGCGGCGGCGTGGCCCGTCACGATGCCGTGGCCTGGGGCTTTGCCCGTGCGGCCGACGCCTTGGGCGTGGACCTGATCCAGCAGACCGAAGTGATCGGTTTCCGCAAGGAAAACGGCGTATGCATCGGTGTTGAAACCAACAAGGGCTTCATCGGCGCCAAGCGCGTCGGTGTGGTCACGGCGGGTAACTCCGGGCACATGGCCAAACTGGCCGGTTTCCGTCTGCCGATCGAATCGCACCCGCTGCAAGCGCTGGTGTCCGAGCCGATCAAGCCGATTATCGACAGCGTGATCATGTCCAACGCCGTACACGGTTACATCAGCCAGTCCGACAAGGGCGACCTGGTCATCGGTGCCGGTATCGACGGCTACAACGGCTACGGCCAGCGCGGTTCGTACCCGGTGATCGAGCACACCATCCAGGCCATCGTCGAGATGTTCCCGGTGTTGTCCCGCGTACGCATGAACCGCCAGTGGGGCGGCATCGTCGACACCACGCCGGACGCCTGCCCGATCATCTCGAAAACGCCGGTACCGAACATGTTCTTCAACTGCGGTTGGGGCACCGGTGGTTTCAAAGCGACTCCAGGCTCGGGCAACGTGTTTGCCGCCAGCCTTGCCAAGGGTGAAATGCACCCATTGGCTGCACCTTTCTCCATCGACCGCTTCCACAGCGGTGCGTTGATCGATGAACACGGCGCTGCTGCGGTCGCCCACTAACAGGAGAAATCCCTATGTTGCACATCTTCTGTCCTCACTGCGGCGAACTGCGCTCCGAAGAGGAATTCCATGCATCCGGCCAGGCGCACATCCCGCGCCCACTGGACCCGAGCGCTTGCACCGACGAGCAGTGGGGTGACTACATGTTCTTCCGTGATAACCCTCGCGGGTTGCACCACGAACTGTGGGATCACGTCGCCGGTTGCCGTCAGTATTTCAACGTCACCCGTGACACCGTGACCTACGAGATTCTCGAAACCTACAAGATCGGCACCAAGCCGCAGTTCACCGACAAGACTGAAAGTCCGAAAGCGGCCGCGCAGGCTCTGGGAGCGAAGGTATGAGCCAGATCAATCGCCTGTCCAACGGTGGACGGATCGACCGCAACAAAGTCCTGAGCTTCACCTTCAACGGTCAGGTCTACAAGGGCTTTGAAGGCGACTCCCTGGCCGCTGCATTGCTGGCCAACGGCGTCGACATCATCGGTCGCAGCTTCAAGTATTCGCGTCCTCGCGGGATCTTCGCCGCAGGCGCTGAAGAGCCGAACGCGGTGCTGCAGATCGGTGCTACCGAAGCCACGCAAATTCCTAACGTGCGCGCCACTCAACAGGCGCTGTACCAGGGCCTCGTCGCCACCAGCACCAACGGCTGGCCGAGCGTAAACAACGACATGATGGGGATTCTCGGCAAGGTCGGCGGCAAGCTGATGCCGCCGGGCTTCTACTACAAAACCTTCATGTACCCGCAATCGTTCTGGATGACCTACGAGAAGTACATTCGTAAGGCTGCAGGTCTCGGTCGTTCGCCGACCGAAAACGATCCGGACACCTACGACTACATGAACCAGCACTGCGACGTGCTGATCGTCGGCGGTGGCCCGGCCGGTCTGGCGGCTGCCTTGGCAGCTGCGCGCAGCGGCGCCCGAGTGATTCTGGCCGATGAACAGGAAGAGTTTGGCGGCAGCCTGCTCGATTCCCGTGAAAGCCTCGACGGCAAACCAGCCACCGAGTGGGTCGCCAGCGTCATTGCCGAGCTCAAAAACACCCCTGACGTGTTGCTGTTGCCTCGTGCGACCGTCAACGGTTACCACGACCACAACTTCCTGACCATTCACGAACGCCTCACCGATCACCTCGGCGACCGCGCACCGATCGGCCAGGTTCGTCAGCGTATCCACCGGGTTCGCGCCAAGCGCGTAGTGCTGGCAACGGGTGCTCACGAGCGTCCACTGGTCTACGGCAACAACGACGTGCCGGGCAACATGCTCGCCGGCGCCGTCTCGACTTACGTGCGCCGTTACGGCGTAGCACCGGGCAAGAAACTGGTGCTGTCGACCAACAACGATCACGCCTACCGCGTGGCGCTGGACTGGCTCGACGCCAGCCTGCAAGTGGTGGCCATCGCCGATGCGCGGAGCAATCCTCGCGGTGCGCTGGTAGAAGAAGCACGCGCCAAAGGCATCCGTATTCTGACCGGCAGCGCCGTCATCGAAGCACGCGGCAGCAAGCGCGTCACCGCTGCTCGTGTTGCCGCGATCGACGTCAAGGCACATACCGTCACCAGCCCTGGCGAATGGCTTGAATGCGATCTGGTTGCCAGCTCCGGCGGCTACAGCCCGGTGGTTCACCTGGCGTCGCACTTGGGTGGCAAACCGATCTGGCGTGAAGACATCCTCGGTTTCATCCCGGGCGAAGCACCGCAAAAACGCGTTTGCGTGGGCGGCATCAATGGCGTCTACAGCCTCGGCGATTCTTTGGCCGACGGTTTTGAAGGCGGCGTGCGCGCGGCCAGCGAAGCCGGCTTCAAAGCGGTCGAAGGCGTTCTGCCAAAAGCCCTGAGCCGTGTCGAAGAACCGACTCTGGCGCTGTTCCAGGTGCCGCATGAAAAGGCTACCGCACGTGCGCCGAAGCAATTCGTCGACCTGCAGAACGACGTCACCGCGGCCGCCATCGAACTGGCGACCCGCGAGGGCTTCGAGTCGGTCGAGCACGTAAAACGTTACACCGCACTGGGCTTCGGTACTGACCAGGGCAAGCTTGGCAACGTCAACGGTCTGGCCATCGCCGCCCGTTCGCTGAACGTGACCATCCCGCAGATGGGCACCACCATGTTCCGTCCGAACTACACGCCGGTGACTTTCGGCGCGGTAGCCGGTCGTCACTGTGGGCACATCTTCGAACCAGTGCGTTACACCGCACTGCACGCCTGGCACGTGAAAAACGGCGCCGAGTTCGAAGACGTCGGTCAGTGGAAACGTCCTTGGTACTTCCCGAAAAACGGTGAAGACCTGCATGCCGCGGTGAAACGCGAATGCCTGGCCGTGCGTGAAAGCGTTGGCCTGCTGGATGCCTCGACACTCGGCAAAATCGACATTCAAGGCCCGGATGCGCGTGAGTTCCTCAACCGCGTCTACACCAACGCCTGGACCAAGCTCGACGTGGGCAAGGCTCGTTATGGCCTGATGTGTAAAGAAGACGGGATGGTCTTCGACGACGGCGTTACTGCTTGCCTCGCCGACAACCACTTCGTGATGACCACCACCACTGGCGGCGCTGCGCGCGTGCTGCAATGGCTGGAAATCTACCACCAGACCGAATGGCCAGACCTGAAGGTGTACTTCACTTCGGTTACCGATCACTGGGCGACCATGACCCTGTCCGGGCCGAACAGCCGCAAGCTGCTCAGCGAAGTCACCGACATCGATCTGGACCGGGACGGTTTCCCGTTCATGACCTGGAAAGAAGGTTTGGTCGGTGGTGTGCCGGCGCGGGTGTTCCGGATTTCGTTTACCGGTGAGCTGTCGTACGAAGTCAACGTACAGGCCGACTACGCCATGGGCGTCCTGGAAAAAATCGTCGAGGCTGGCAAGAAGTACAACCTGACGCCGTACGGCACTGAAACCATGCACGTCCTGCGGGCCGAGAAGGGGTTCATCATCGTCGGCCAGGACACTGACAGCTCGATGACCCCGGACGACCTGAACATGGGCTGGTGCGTCGGTCGCACCAAACCGTTCTCGTGGATCGGCTGGCGTGGCATGAACCGTGAAGACTGTGTGCGTGATCAGCGCAAACAGTTGGTCGGCCTCAAGCCGATCGACCCGACCAAATGGCTGCCGGAAGGTGCGCAACTGGTGTTCAACACCAAGCAAACGATCCCGATGAGCATGGTCGGTCACGTGACCTCCAGCTACGCCCACAACTCCCTTGGCTATTCGTTTGCCATGGGTGTGGTCAAAGGTGGCTTGAAGCGCCTCGGCGAGCGCGTGTTCGCGCCGTTGGCCGACGGCAGCGTGATCGAAGCGGAAATCGTTTCTTCGGTGTTCTTCGATCCGAAAGGCGATCGCCAGAACGTGTGATACCAACGCTCGCCCCTCCGGGGGCGACGTACGAATTCAAGACAGGTGCTTTATGACCACAGCCAACGTTTACCAACAGCGCCCAACCACTGGGGCAAAGGCCGAGTCGTCGCTGCACCACGCGGGCCTGCAAAGCCTGGTGGGCAAGGGCCGTAAAAACGCCGGTGTCACCGTGCGTGAGAAAAAACTCCTGGGTCACCTGACCATTCGTGGCGATGCCCACAACCCGGCATTCGCCGCTGGCGTGCACAAGGCCTTGGGCCTTGAACTGCCGGTCGCGCTGACCGTGGTCGCCAAAGGCGAAACCAGCCTGCAATGGATGGGCCCGGATGAGTGGCTGCTGATCGTGCCTAGCGGCGAAGAGTTCGCCGCCGAGAAAAAACTGCGTGAAGCCCTGGGCGATTTGCATATCGCTATCGTCAACGTCAGCGGTGGCCAACAGATTCTTGAACTGAGCGGCCCGAAAGTCCGTGAAGTGCTGATGAAGTCCACCAGCTACGACGTGCACCCCAACAACTTCCCGGTGGGCAAGGCGGTGGGCACGGTGTTCGCCAAATCGCAACTGGTGATCCGCCACACCGCTGAAGACACCTGGGAACTGCTGATCCGTCGCAGCTTCTCGGATTACTGGTGGCTGTGGTTGCAGGACGCAGCGGCTGAGTATGGCCTTAGCGTCCAGGCCTGACACGGTTGGCTGGCGGGCTTGTTGTGGTGAGGGGGCTTGCCCCCGTTGGACCGCGAAGCGGGCCCAAAAAGGCTGACTGTGTTTACGCTGCAAAATCACGTTGGTGATTTTTGCGGCTGCTTCGCAACCGAACGGGGCGTTGCGGCGTTCCGGCAAGCCCCCTCGCCACACTGATGGGAACGATCAGTTCGCTACAGGAGTCACCGCATTATGAGCCGCGCACCAGACACATGGATTTTGACTGCCCATTGCCCAAGCGTCCTGGGCACGGTGGATGCGGTGACCCGCTTTTTGTTCGAACAGGGTTGCTACGTCACCGAGCACCACTCCTTCGATGATCGGCTGTCTGCACGTTTCTTCATTCGCGTGGAGTTCCGTCAGCCGTCGAGTTTCGACGAACAGGCATTCCGCACAGGCCTGGCCGAACGGACCGACGCGTTCGGCATGGTGTTCGAACTGACCCCGCCGCACCACCGGCCAAAAGTGGTGATCATGGTCTCCAAGGCTGATCACTGCCTCAACGATTTGCTCTATCGCCAGCGCATTGGCCAACTGGCGATGGATGTAGTCGCGGTGGTGTCCAACCACCCGGACCTCAAGCCGCTGGCCGACTGGCACGGGATTCCCTATTACCACTTCCCGCTCGACCCGAACGACAAGCCAGCACAAGAGCGGCAGGTCTGGCAGGTGATCGAAGAGTCCGGTGCAGAGCTGGTGGTGCTTGCGCGCTACATGCAAGTGCTGTCGCCGGAGCTGTGCCGCAAGCTCGACGGTAAAGCGATCAACATTCACCACTCGTTGCTGCCTGGTTTCAAAGGCGCCAAGCCGTATCACCAGGCCTACAACAAGGGCGTGAAACTGGTGGGCGCCACGGCGCACTACATCAACAACGACCTCGACGAAGGCCCGATCATCGCCCAGGGCGTGGAAGCGGTGGATCACAGCCATTACCCCGAAGACCTGATTGCCAAAGGCCGGGATATCGAGGGGCTGACGTTGGCCCGGGCAGTGGGTTATCACATTGAACGGCGGGTGTTTCTCAACGCCAACAGAACAGTAGTTCTTTAGATTTTTGGGGCCGCTTCGCGACCCATTCGCGAGCAAGCCCGCTCCCACAGGGAAACGCGGTCAAATGTGGGAGCGGGCTTGCTCGCGAAGAGGCCCTCCCAAACAACACAAAAGCACACAGGCAATACCCGAGCAATGAACGCGCCGCCGATTCCTGGCGACGCGACCGCTACATAAAAACAACAGCGAGGTGAAAGCATGTCTGGTAATCGTGGTGTGGTGTATCTCGGCGCAGGCAAGGTCGAAGTACAGAAAATCGACTATCCCAAAATGCAGGACCCGCGCGGCAGGAAGATCGAGCACGGCGTCATCCTGCGCGTGGTATCCACCAATATCTGTGGTTCCGACCAGCACATGGTACGTGGTCGCACCACGGCTCAAACCGGTCTGGTGCTGGGCCACGAGATCACGGGTGAAGTGATCGAGAAGGGCAGCGGTGTCGAGAACCTGCAGATCGGCGACTTGGTGTCGGTACCTTTCAACGTTGCCTGTGGCCGTTGCCGTTCGTGCAAAGAGCAACATACTGGCGTCTGCCTGAGCGTTAACCCGGCGCGTCCGGGTGGTGCCTATGGTTATGTCGACATGGGTGACTGGACCGGTGGCCAAGCCGAATACGCGTTTGTGCCGTATGCCGACTTCAACCTGCTGAAACTTCCAGATCGCGACCGGGCCATGGAAAAAATCCGTGACCTGACCTGTCTCTCCGACATCCTGCCCACCGGTTACCACGGCGCAGTGACTGCCGGCGTTGGCCCTGGCAGCACCGTGTACGTCGCCGGCGCCGGCCCGGTTGGCCTGGCAGCTGCCGCTTCCGCTCGCCTGCTGGGTGCTGCGGTGGTGATCATCGGTGACGTCAACCCGATCCGCCTGGCCCATGCCAAGGCTCAGGGTTTCGAAATCGCCGACCTGTCGACAGACACCCCGCTGCACGAACAAATCGCTGCACTGTTGGGCGAACCGGAAGTGGACTGCGCCGTCGACGCCGTAGGCTTCGAAGCTCGCGGTCACGGCCATGCCGGGGTGAAACACGAAGCACCGGCCACCGTACTCAACTCGCTGATGGGCGTGGTTCGGGTTGCCGGCAAAATCGGTATCCCTGGCCTGTACGTGACTGAAGATCCGGGCGCTGTCGACGCCGCCGCGAAAATGGGCAGCCTGAGCATCCGCTTCGGTCTGGGCTGGGCCAAATCCCACAGCTTCCACACCGGCCAGACCCCAGTCATGAAGTACAACCGCCAACTGATGCAGGCGATCATGTGGGACCGCATCAAGATTGCCGACATCGTGGGTGTCGAGGTCATCAGCCTCGACGACGCACCACGTGGTTACGGCGAATTCGATGCCGGCGTACCGAAGAAGTTTGTGATTGACCCGCACAAGTTGTTTAGCGCGGCGTAAGGCTTCACGCAAACAAAAACGGCGACCTTCGGTTCGCCGTTTTTTATGCTCGGAATACCAACCCTATGGCCCAACCCTGTGGCGAGGGAGCTTGCTCCCGCTGAGCTGCGAAGCAGCTCCAAAACCATTCACCTTGGTGTGTCAGTCAAAACATGTCAGTCGGTTTACGACTGCTTCGCAGCCGAGCGGGAGCAAGCTCCCTCGCCACAGTGGATGGCTACAACCCGGCCAATGCCCCCTGATACAACACCGGCCCGGTCGGTTGTCCGGTCGGCGAACCGCCTTCAGGCTCCAGGCTGACCGCCAGCGCTATCGGTTTACCCAACAGTGCATGCTGTTTCTCGCTCAACGCGACCCGGCCTTTGCCGCCGGCCGGGATCACGCCCAGGGAAATCGGTTTGCCGTCCGCTGGAACCGCCCACAATTCGAGGCTGTGTCCGGGGGCGACGGTGGCCAGGGCCAGCGGTTCGACTTGCAGATAATCGTCGTGAGCCTTGATTCGCAGGGCAGGCTGCGCGCTGGCGCTGAGCAAGGTGGCGCTGTACTGGCTGCTGTCACGGTTGTAGAGAATGCCCAGCGTCACAGCCACCAGCAGTGAGCAGACCGCAACTGTCACGCGCAACCAGTTCCAGAACGGACGTTTGGCCGGCATGTGCAGTTCTTGCGGTTCGATTCGCGCATTGATGGCTGTCCACACCCGATCGGGCACGGGCACTTCCACCAGCGGTTCGTTGAGGCTGGCCAGGCTTTCTTGCCACTTGGCCAGTTCGATGCGCAGTTCGGCGTCGTCCAGCAGTAGCTGTTCGAAGCGGCGGCGCGCGGCGGCGGGCATCAGGCCAATCGCGTAGTCGGCGGCGAGGGCACGGCGCAGGCTTCTGGATTGATAGTTCATGATTCAAGGCACCTGCGCAGGCGCTCCATGCCACGACGGATCCAGGACTTGACCGAGCCCAGGGGCGCCGCCAGATGATCGGCCAGTTCAGCGCCGGACAAGCCCTGAAAGTAGGCCACGGTGATCGATTGACGTTGCATGCCTTCAAGGGTCTCCAGGCAACGCTTCAGCGCGCTGGCTTCACGGTCGCTGCTGAGTAGCTCCTGTGCCGAGGGCGCTTCATCGACCAGCGCCTGTTCTTCCAGTTCGCTGAGGCGGCGGTCGCGGTGTTTGCGTAACTGGTCGATGGCCTGGTTGCGGGTGATGTTGATCATCCAGGTCATTGGCGCCGACAAATGCGCCTGGTAACGCGGGGCGTTGTTCCAGATGCGCACGAAGCTTTCCTGCAGCACTTCTTCGGCCAGGTCGCTGCGCCCCATGAAGCGCAGCGCCACGCCATGCAGGCGCGGTGCAACGCTGCGGTAGAGCGTTTCGAACGCACGGCGGTCACCCAGTGAACACTGGGCGAGCAGCTGTCTGAGCGGTTCGGCGTCGGCGCTGGAAATGACCGTTCTCCAAACATTCCCGGTGGGTATGCGCTGTCGGTTGCAGGCTGAGGTTAGTTCACGGCGCGTTGTTGTTCCATTCACGGCGACAGCCCTCAAGGCAATGCCGGCCCTGATCCACAGGGCCGGCGTCAGCGCTTAGCTTTTCGGCATCAGCACTTTGTCGATGACTTGAATCACGCCGTTGGATTGGTACACGTCATAGGTCGTGATGTCGGCGGTGGCGCCTTTTTCGTCCTTGAGGGTGATGTTGTGCGGGCCGTTCATCGTCACCCACAGCTTGCCGCCACTGACGGTGGTGAGTTCGGCTTTACCGCCGCCGGCCTTGATCTGCTGGGCCAGCGCCGCCATGTCGAGTTTGCCGGCGACCACGTGGTAGGTGAGGATGTGGCTCAGCGTGGCTTTGTTGGCGGGTTTGAGCAGGGTATCGACGGTGCCCGCGGGCAGGGCGGCGAACGCCGAGTTGACCGGTGCGAACACGGTGAACGGGCCTTTACCCTTGAGGGTATCGACCAGACCGGCGGCTTTTACCGCGGCGACCAGAGTGGTGTGATCCGCCGAGTTTACGGCGTTATCGATGATGTCCTTGCTCGGCATCATGGCTTGTCCGCCGACTATTACGGAGTTGTGGCTCATGTCTGCCGCATGCACGCTGTTGAGGGTCAAACCGCAGGTTACGGCCAGGCTCAGCAGGCTGGCGATCAACGGGGTTTTAATCGTAGTGCGCTTCATGGTGATTGTCCTAGTAGGGGAATCGGCCAGGAATGTCTGTCCGTGCTTGATATACGCAGAGGGTCAGAGATCGGATGCAGCGCAGGAAAAATATTTATCGGCTAGATTTCACGCACGCCGGTGCGGCGCACAATGGCCGGGAACAATTAATATCGCGACCAGTTAAACGGCTGGTTTCCGCCACCTGATTGCAGGTGGCTTTCAGGGTTCAGGAGTTGGTTTTGATGAAGATTTCCCGCAGTTTTGCTTTGGCTTCGCTCATGACGCTGGCGACCAGCCCGGTCTTCGCCGCAGGCTTCAGCCTGAACGATGTGGCCGGTGCCGTGTCCGGTATGCAGGGCAGCGACAAGACGGCTGCCGCTGCACCGACCCCGCAGGCAGCAGGTCTGTTGAGCGCGCTGAGTTCGCTGAACGTCACCCCGGAGCAGGCGATTGGTGGCACGGGAGCCATGTTGGGGCTGGCGAAGAATCAGCTGGGCGCGGCCGATTACTCCCAGTTGACCAATAAAGTGCCGGGTCTTGATCAGCTGTCGGGCAGCAATGCATTGGGCAGCCTGGGGGGCTTGAGCGGTTTGCTCAGTGGTTCGCCTGGTAAGTCGACAGGCCTGGACAGCGCCTTGGACAACGTCAAGAACACCAATGACCTGAACAATGCCTTCACCGCGTTGGGCATGGACAGCGGCATGATCGGCCAGTTTGCCCCGATCCTGCTGCAATACCTCGGTCAGCAGGGCGTTGGCGGTTCGCTACTCAACAGCCTCGGCGGGATCTGGGGCGCCGGCGGCTGATTCAACCTGCTCGGCGCGCAAGGCGTCGATGCATGAGCCCTTCTCGGTCCAGAGCTGGTTGACCCGGTTCTGGACGCTCTGGCGAAACACCGGATCGTTGCAGTGCTGAAAAAGGCTGGCGTCGCCACGGAACAATGCCTGACCCGTTCCGGTCAAACCAGCAGTTTTCCGCCCGCATTCGGGTGGCTTTCAGGGTTCAGGAGTTGGTTTCGATGAAGATTTCACGCGGTTTTGCTTTGGCTTCGCTCATGACCCTGGCGACCAGCCCGGTCTTCGCTGCCGGCTTCAGCCTGAACGATGTGGCGGGTGTCATGTCCGGCATGCAGGACGGCGACGAGACGGCGGCCACTGCATCGACCCCGCAGGCAACAGGCCTGTTGAGCGCGCTGAGTGTGCTGAACGTGACCCCGGAACAGGCCATCGGTGGCACGAGCGCGATGCTGGGTCTGGCGAAGAACCAGCTGAGCTCGACCGACTATTCACAGTTGACCAAAGACGCGCCGGGGTTGGGCATGCTGTCGGCTGGCGGTGGTCTGGGTATGCTTGGCGGACTGCTCGGTGGCTCGTCCGGCAAGTCGTCGCCTCTGGACAGCGTCCTGGGCAACCTGGATAACGTGAAGAACACCAATGACCTGAGCAGCGCCTTCAGCGCGCTGGGCATGGACGGCGGCATGATCGGCCAGTTCACCCCGATCCTGCTGCAATTCCTCGGTCAGCAGGGTGTCGGTGGTTCGCTACTCAATAGCCTT
This sequence comes from Pseudomonas sp. GW822-FHT04C11, assembly GCF_058800905.1. Classification (NCBI taxonomy): domain Bacteria; kingdom Pseudomonadati; phylum Pseudomonadota; class Gammaproteobacteria; order Pseudomonadales; family Pseudomonadaceae; genus Pseudomonas; species Pseudomonas sp. GW822-FHT04C11. Next base: position 370,836 of record NZ_JBXAMS010000003.1, read on the forward strand.
GGCGGGATCTGGGGCGCCGACGGCTGATTCAGTCCGCTCGGCGCGCAAGGCGTCGATGCGTAAGTCCTTCTCGGTCCAGAGCTGGTTGACCCAGTTCTGGACGCTCTGGCGAAACGCCGGATCGTTTTCGTAATCGCCCTGGCACAACGCCGGATCCAGCTCGCGGGTCTTGATGTCGATGATCACTCTTGGCACCGCACCGCTGATCAAATCCCAGAAACCCGGAATCTTCGCCTGTGGATACACCACAGTCACATCGAGCACCGCATCCAGCTGTTCACCCAACGCCGCCAATACAAACGCCACGCCGCCCGCCTTGGGTTTGAGTAAGTGCTTGAACGGCGATTGTTGTTCGGTGCGTTTGGCAGGCGTGAAGCGAGTGCCTTCCAGGTAATTGACCACGCTCACCGGTTGGCGTTTGAACAACTCGCAGGCAGCTTTGGTGATCTCCAGGTCCTTGCCGTGCAGTTCCGGGTGCCGGGCCAGGAAAGCTTTGCTGTAGCGCTTCATGAATGGGTAATCCAGTGCCCACCAGGCCAAGCCCAGAAACGGTACCCAGATCAGCTCTTTCTTCAGGAAGAACTTGAAGAACGGCGTGCGCCGGTTGAGCGTCTGGATCAGCGCCGGGATGTCGACCCAGGACTGGTGGTTGCTGATCACCAGGTAAGAGGTGTCGGCCCGCAGGCCTTCGCCGCCGCGAATGTCCCATTGTGTGGGGATGCACAGCGCGAAAATCAGCTTGTCGATTTCGGCCCAGGTCTCGGCGATCCACATCACCGCCGCGCTGGCGTCATCACGAAAGCGCCCCGGCAAGAGCAGTTTCAGCAGGGCAAACACCATCAACGGACCGAACAGGACCAGGGTGTTGAGTAACAGCAGCAAGGTGACTAAACAGCCGGTGAGCAGGCGGCGCATAAATAACTCTTGTAAGCGTTTGGGCGCGCAATGATAAGCAGCTTCGGCCCAGAGGCCAAATGCGGGTGGCGACGAATGTTTCACTTTTGTCTGGGTATGCTCGAACGATCATTACAACTGCGGTCTAAAATCCCGTCGTCCTACTCCCAGGGAATCCATTACGTGAAATCCATCCTCGCATTGTTAGCCCTTGTGGCCCTGCCGGTCATGGCAGCCGAGCCGACCCTTTATGGTCGTTATGAATACATCAAGCTGCCGGAAATCGGTGGCCAGGTCCTCAAGGCCAAAATGGATACCGGCGCGCTGACGGCATCCCTGTCGGCCAAGGACATCGAAACCTTCACCCGCGATGGCGAAGATTGGGTGCGCTTCCGTCTGGGTACCAAGGATGCGAGCAACAAGGTCTTCGAACACAAAGTCTTGCGCATCAGCAAAATCAAAAGCCGCGCCGACGAGGAAGATGAAAAAGACACGGCGGACGTCGCCAAGCGTCCGGTCGTCGAACTGGAACTGTGCCTGGGCAGCATCAAGCGCACGGTCGAGGTCAACCTGACCGACCGCAGCAGTTTCAATTACCCGCTGCTGATCGGTGCCAAGGCATTGCGTGAGTTTGGTGCGGCGGTGAACCCGGCCAGACGCTTTGTCGCGGATAAGCCTGACTGCTGATTGACGCCGAATCAGCCTTGGGGCACCGTTCGCCCACTTAATTGCCGGGCTTGGATGCCATGCCTCATATCCTGATTGTCGAAGACGAAGCGGCAATTGCCGATACGCTGATTTTTGCCTTGCAAGGCGAAGGCTTCACCACCACGTGGTTGAGCCTCGGCGCGGCGGCGCTCGAGCTTCAGCGCATGACACCTGCAGACTTGATCATTCTGGATATCGGGCTTCCGGATATCAGCGGCTTCGAGACCTGTAAACAGTTGCGGCGCTTCAGCGAAGTGCCGGTGATGTTCCTCAGTGCCCGCGACGGCGAGATCGATCGGGTTGTGGGGCTGGAGATCGGCGCCGACGATTACGTCGTCAAGCCATTCAGCCCTCGGGAAGTCGCGGCGCGAGTCCGGGCGATTCTCAAACGCATGGCGCCGCGCGCGGTGAACGAGTTGTCCAGCACAGTGTTCCAGGTCGACATTGATCGCGTGCAGATCAGCTATCGCGGTCAACCCCTGGGCCTGACCCGCCACGAATTCCGTCTGCTGCAGTGTTTACTGGAGCAACCCGAGCGAGTCTTCAGCCGCGAGCAGTTGCTCGATGCGCTGGGAGTCGCCGCCGATGCGGGTTACGAGCGCAGCATTGACAGCCACATCAAAAGCCTGCGCGCCAAGTTGCGTCTGGTGGCTGCCAGTGCGGAGCCGATCCAGACTCACCGTGGCCTCGGTTACAGCTACAGCCCGGGGAATAGCTGATGCCGTTGGGAATCCGGATTTTCCTGGTCTATGTACTGTTCATCGGCCTGACCGGTTACTTCGTGCTCAACACGGTGATGGAGGAAATCCGCCCAGGCGTTCGACAGTCCACCGAAGAAACGCTGGTGGACACCGCCAATCTGATGGCCGAAATCCTGCGCGACGACTTCAAGGCTGGCACCCTCAACCAGAATCGCTGGCCCGAGTTGCTCAAGGCTTACGGCGAGCGGCAGCCGGCGGCGACAATCTGGGGTTTGCCAAAAAATTCGGTCAACCACCGTATCTACGTCACCGATGCCAAGGGCATCGTGGTGTTGGACTCCAGCGGCGTAGCAGTGGGCCAGGACTATTCGCGCTGGAACGATGTGTACCTGACCTTGCGCGGCGAATACGGCGCACGTTCGACCCGCAGCATCGCTGACGATGCCACTTCTTCGGTGATGCACGTTGGCGCGCCGATCCGCGATAACGGGCAGATTATCGGCGTGGTCACCGTGGCCAAGCCCAACAGCTCATTGCAGCCTTACGTCGACCGCACCGAACGTCGATTGCTTTGGTACGGCGCCGGGTTGATCGGCCTCGGCTTGTTGTTCGGTGCGGCGTTGTCCTGGTGGCTGAGTGTCGCATTACGGCAGTTGACCGCTTATGCCCAGGCGGTCAGCGAAGGTCGACGGGCCGAGCTGCCGCACTATCGCGGCGCAGAGCTGGAGCAACTGGCCACGGCGGTGGAGCGCATGCGCACGCAACTGGAAGGCAAGGCTTACGTCGAACGATACGTGCATACACTGACCCATGAGCTGAAGAGCCCGTTAGCAGCGATTCGCGGTGCCGCCGAGTTGCTGCAAGGCGAGATGCCGGCAACACAACAACAGCGCTTTGTCCGCAATATCGACAGCGAAAGTGCGCGGATGCAGCAGTTGATCGAGCGCTTGTTGAACCTGGCGCAGGTCGAACAGCGCCAAGGGCTGGAAGAGCGTGTGCCGGTGCCGGTGGCGGCATTGGTCGATGAGTTGCTCAGCGGTCAGCATGCGCGCATCGAGCGCAAGCAGTTGAAGATCGAAAAGCAGATTTCAACCGATCTGGGTGTGCTGGGCGAGCCGTTCTTGCTGCGTCAGGCACTGGGCAATCTGTTGGAGAACGCTCTGGATTTCTCCCCGTCCCACGGCGTCTTGCGCTTCACCGCCGAACGGCATGCCGAGCAGGTCGAATTCAAACTGTTCAATCAGGCCGAACCGATTCCGGATTACGCCCTGGGGCGTTTGAGCGAACGCTTCTATTCACTGCCACGCCCGGACAGTGGACGTAAAAGTACCGGCCTTGGGCTTAACTTCGTTGAAGAAGTAGTCAAGTTGCATGGGGGTGAGTTGCATGTCTGCAATGTGCCGGGCGGCGTCGAGGTGACGCTGCGCTTATCGTAGCAGCTGGCGAAGCCTGCGTTCGGCTGCGCAGCAGTCGTGCATTGGATTTCGCGGTTGTTCAGGACGATTGCGTCGCCTGGATTGCGGCCGCTACGCAGCCGAACGCAGGCTTCGCCAGCTGCTACGGAATTGTGTTTTCCACACACTCTCCACATTTCCCCCATAAAACCCTCACAGCCATCTTCCAGACTCTCCCTCATTCGAACAGGGAGAGACCCATGAACCGCAGCTTGGCCATAAAACTTGGGGCAATTGCCCTTCTGATTGTGCTGTTGATGATCCCGTTGCTGATGATCGGCGGGGTGATTTTTGACCGCCAGCAACTGCGCAACGGTGTCCTTGAGGACATCGCCCGTAGTTCCAGCTACAGCCAGCAATTGAGCGGGCCGCTGATGGTGGTGCCGTATCGCAAGGTGGTCAGGACCTGGAAAACCAACGAAAAAACCAGCGAGCGTTATCAGGAAACGACTCAGGAACGGGGGCGACTGTATTTCCTTCCTGAACGTTTCGAACTCGATGGTCAGGTTCAAACCGAACTGCGCGCCCGTGGCATTTACGAGGCTCGGCTGTTTCACGCGGATAACCGGATCAGCGGGCACTTCTCTGTCCCGGAGCACTTGGGCATCAAGGAGGACTTTTCCGACTACCAGTTTGACCAGCCGTTCCTGGCCGTGGGCATCAGCGATATTCGTGGTATCGAAAACGCCTTGAAGCTTGAACTCGATGACCAACGCCTGGACTTTGTTCCGGGTACGCAAGTGGACTGGCTGGGCGAGGGCGTGCACGCCAGTCTGCCGGTGCTGGATGCGAACAAAGCCACAGAACTGGCCTTCGGTTTTGACCTGCGTCTGCAAGGCACTGGTCAGTTGCAGATCACCCCGGTAGGTAAAACCAGCAAAGTCAGTTTGAAAGCCAACTGGCCGCATCCAAGCTTTATCGGCAACTACCTGCCGGCCCAGCGTGAGATAAGTGCTGAAGGTTTCAGCGCCAATTGGCAGGCCTCGTTCTTTTCCACCAATCTGGAAGAGGCACTCAATAGCTGCTTGTCCCATTCCAGCTGTGAAGAGTTCAAAAGCCGCAGTTTCGGCGTCAGCTTCATCGACCCGGTGGATCAGTACCTCAAAAGCGATCGGGCGATCAAATACGCGCTGCTGTTTATCGTGTTGACCTTTGCCGGGTTCTTTCTCTTCGAAGTGCTGAAAAGCCTCGCGGTGCACCCGGTTCAATACGCCTTGGTGGGCGTGGCGCTGGCGTTCTTCTACCTGCTGTTGTTGTCACTCTCCGAGCACATCGGCTTTGCCCTGGCGTATCTGCTGTCGGCCGCTGCCTGCGTGTTGTTGATCGGTTTTTATGTTTGCCATGTGCTGCGCAGTGCGCGCCATGGGTTGAGTTTTTCGGCGGGATTGGCGGCGCTCTACGGTTTGCTTTACGGCTTGTTGAGTGCCGAGGATTACGCGCTGTTGATGGGCTCGCTGCTGTTGTTCGGCTTGCTGGGCGTGTTTATGGTGCTGACCCGTAAACTCGACTGGTACGGGATTGGCCAGGGCAGGATCGCCAAGCCAGAGGTGGTGTATGAGTAGGTCGCTGGGGTTGCGCGAGGATCAGTTGCAGGGTGAATGGTTGGCGATGCAGATTGCCGGGTTGTTTACGCTGGAGCAGGGTGATGTCCTCATCGGCAAGCCCTGCTCCCTCAGATCAGCCGGTGCTGCTAAACCTTCGGCACGGTTGCCAGCATCGACGGCCGCTGACTTACTTCGGCATACCAGGCGCTGAGTTGTGGATTGCTCTTGCGCCACTCCAGGTCCGGATGACGCAAATCCAGATATCCAAGGGCGCAGGCAACGCTGATGGCCGCGACGTCGAAATGGCTGGTCAGCTCGGCGATGGCGTCGGCTTCCAGCACCGCCAAGGCCCGGCGGATCTTGTCGCGCTGGGCGTCGAGCCACTGGTCCCAGTGTTTCTCCGGGGCGCGCAGGGCGAGTTCATAACGGATCAGCACCGCGGCGTCCATGATCCCGTCGGCCAGTGCGGCCAGGGTCAGGCGCCGCCAGCGCGCCGTGCCTTCACGAGGTATCAGCGGATTACCGACATGTTGCTGATCGAGGTATTCGAGGATCACCCGGCTGTCGTATAACACGTTACCGTCGTCCAGGCGCAGCGCCGGGATCTTGCCCAGCGGGTTGTCCTGGTTCAACGCCGCGTCGGGGCTGACCGGGGTCAGTTGGCTGTGCTGCAGCGCCACGCGGTCCAGTTGACCGGTTTCATGCAGCAGCACCATCACTTTGCGCACGTAAGGCGAAGCAGGGTTGTGGAACAAGGTCATGCTGGGGGCGGACATGGACATTCCTCGGCTGTATTCAGGGAGCATGGGGCAGAGATCTAGCCTAGTAAGTTCCGGCGCGGCTGGCGAGGGGTTTGATGGCGCCCATGAAATCGCCATCGCGGGCAAGCCTTGCTCCTACAGATTTCAGTATTGAGCACCAACCGTATTCAACCCACATTCCGTAGGAGCAAGGCTTGCCTGCGATGACGTCAGAACAGGCGCTGAACACCTAGAAGGAATGGCTTTGCTGCCGGCGTTTCCACTGGCTTAACCGCTGTTGCAGATTCAGTGGGCTGTGAATCTGCTGCATTCGCGCGCGGTTGAACAGGATCAACACTAACTCAGCCGTGGCCATGGCGTCGGCGCTGGCGTTATGGCGCTCGAAGACTTGCAGCTTGAACCACTTGATCCAGTCGTCCAGCCCGGCTTCGCGGATGTTTGCCTGTGGGCACAGCAGCGGTGCCACGTCGGCCACATCAAGGAAAGGATGCTGCAAGCGATAACCCAGGCTGTCCTTCAAGGCGCGACCGAGCATGTGCTGGTCGAACGGTGCATGAAACGCCAGCAACGGACTGTCACCGACAAACTCCAAGAAATCCAGCAACGCGTCCCGCGGATCGCTGCCAGCGGCAATCGCGCTTGGGCCCAGGCCATGAAGTAACACGCTAGGCCCGAGTTTGTGGCCGTTGCGCTGCAAGGTTCGCTCGAACTGCTGACTGAAATCGATCGCGCCGTCTTCGATCACCACGGCACCGATCGACAGCACCACGTCCTTGTTCAGGTTCAGCCCGGTGGTTTCCAGATCGACCACCACCCAGCGTTGCTCGCGCAGGCTGCATTCGCCCAGCGTCGGGGCGCTTGGCAGTTGGTCCAGGCGCTGTTGCTGCGCAGCGGTCAATGTCGGCCCGGCGGGGCGTAGCCAGGAAAACAGCTTCATAGCTGATACCGCAGGGCCAGGCTGCTTTGCAGGCGTTGAGCCTGGCGCAGGGACTCACGCAGGATTCGCCGGTCCAGATGATTCAAGCTGTCGGGATCGACCCGATTGGAATAGGGCAGGTTCTCACGGGTCTGTCGCTGATGCTGCTGCATGCGGGTTTGCTGGATGAAGTGATAGGCCTCTTCATAGGCCGCACCGTCCAGCGGGTCGATGACTTCTTTGGCCACCAGTTGACGAAAGCGCTCGAGGGTATTGTTGGTCCCGATGTCATGGGCCAGCGCCAATAGCCGAGCACCGTCGACAAACGGAGTCAGCCCTTGGACTTTCAGGTCGAGAGTGGCTTTTTCACCGTTCTTTTTCTCTAGCACAAACTCGCGGAAACGCCCGACAGGCGGCCGTTGGCGCAGGGCGTTCATGGCCAGCATGCGCTGGAACAGCCGATTGTCTGCCACCTGATCGAGAATCGCGCGGCGCAATTGCTCGCAGCCTTGCTCATCGCCCCAGACCACCCGAAGGTCGAAGTAAATGCTCGACCCGAGCAAATTCTCGGGCGTTGCTTCGCGGATAAACGCCGCGAAACGCCGCGCCCATTCGGCACGGGACAAACACAGCAGCGGGTTGCCAGCCATGATATTGCCCTTGCACAGCGTAAAGCCGCAGAGCGCCAGGCTCTGATTGATCTGCTGGGCAATCGGCAACAGCTTGCTGCGAATCTCGGCCGCCTGCACCGCATCGCGCGCTTCGAAGAGAATGCCGTTGTCCTGATCGGTGTGCAGTGTCTGCTCGCGGCGACCTTCGCTGCCGAAGCACAGCCAGCTGAACGGTATGCCGGGGTCGCCTTTATCGGCCAGCGTGAGCTCGATGACCCGGCACACGGTGTGATCGTTGAGCAAGGTGATGATGTGGGTGATTTGGGTCGAGGACGCGCCGTGGGCGAGCATGCGCTCGACCAGTTGGCCGATTTCGCCGCGCATCGCCACCAGGTTTTCCACCCGTGGCGCGCTGCGAATGGTGCGTGCCAAGTGCACCAGATCGACGCGTTGCAGGGAAAACAGGTCGCGTTCCGAGACTACACCGCACAACCGTTGGTCCTTGACCAGGCAGACGTGAGCGATGTGCCGCTCGGTCATGGCAATGGCCGCATCGAACGCGCTGTGGTCCGGCGTCAGGAAGAACGGCGCGTGGATCATGTGCCGGTCGATGGGCTGGTTGAAGTCACTGGTGCCATCGGCGACTACCTGACGCAAGTCGCGCAGGGTGAAAATTCCCAGCGGGGCTTTCTGCTCATCGACCACCACGATGCTGCCGACCTGCTGCTCGTGCATCAGGGTCACGGCTTCACGCAGTGGGGTCGCAGGGCTACAAGTCACGGGATGGCGCATGGCCAATTCGCCGAGGCGGGTATTGAGCGAGTATTGGGTGCCGAGGGTTTCCACGGCTTTTTGCTGGACCTGCTGATTGACCTGATCCAGCAGGCTGCTGACGCCGCGTAGGGCAAAGTCGCGAAACGTGCTGGAAAGGGCGAACAGCTTGATGAAGGCCTGCTTGTTCAGCTGTAGGCAAAAGGTGTCTTCGGCGGCCAGGTGCTCGGTGCGGGTTGCACGCTCGCCCAGCAGTGCGGCGAGGGGGAAACACTCGCCGGTGGTGATCTCGAAGGTAGTTTCGGTGCCACCCTTGGCCGTGTGCGGACGTTCGCCGACCACCCGGCCCTGTTTGACGATGTAAAAATGCTCAACCGGTCCGTCCGCAGGCTTGATGATGCTCTCGCCCGGGCCGTAGAAGCGCAGTTGGCATTGTTCGACCAGGTAGGCCAGGTGCGCGTGTTCCATCTGGTTGAACGGCGGGAAACGCTGAAGGAACTGCAAGGTGCCCTGGATGTTCTGCAGCACCGCTGTTTTCCCTGCCTGGGTGAAGGCATCCGCTTTACTCATAACCATTACCGCAGTCTTTTTCGATTTGTTGTTGTCGGAGTCACTGCCATGGTCGGCCCCTGCGTGAAGAGTGCCCATTGGACGTAAGTCTAGGTCGTGGTGCAGGAAGCGAAATTTCGGAAATACCCTACGCTAATAATGCGCAAAACCGCTGGGTAGCCCACTTGGAAAACTATTCGGCGAAGCGCACATTTAAGTTCTGCTTAGCGATGTCCGACCATGGTGCTAGGGGATTAATCTGAATATGTAGAGAGATTTATGTCCGACCACGATATTTTGAGCGATGCCGAACGTGAAGCGTTGAGTGCAGTCATGCACGAACCGGACTTGCCAGCACAACGTGTGCTGATTGTCGACGACGATAAGGACACGCGTGAGCTGCTTTCGGAAATTCTTGCGCTTGATGGCATCCGCAGCATGACGGCAGCCAGTGGCGAAAGCGCACTCAAACTGTTGGACTCGAACAAGTCGATCGGGTTGCTCATCACCGATCTGCGAATGCGTCACATCGATGGTCTGGAGCTGGTCCGTGAAGTGCGTGAGTCGGAACGGGCGGCATTGCCGATCATCATCGTTTCCGGTGACGCCAAAGCCCGGGATGTCATTGATGCCATGCACTTGAGCGTGGTGGATTTTCTGCTCAAACCCATCGATAGCAAAGAGCTGTTGGCATTGGTCAAGCATCAGCTGGGGATGGACATATGAGTCACTGAAAAGATCGCAGCCTGCTTCAAACAAAAAAGCCCTGATCTCTCGATCAGGGCTTTTTCATGTCGCTAACGCTTATTCACAGGCCATTGGCAGCCTTGAACTCGCGGCGACGACGGTGCAGGACCGGCTCGGTGTAGCCGTTCGGCTGCTTGGTGCCTTCGATCACCAGTTCGACCGCTGCCTGGAAGGCGATGTTGCTGTCGAAGTTCGGTGCCAGCGGACGGTACAGCGGGTCGTTGGCGTTCTGGCGGTCAACCACCGGCGCCATGCGCTTGAGGGTTTCCAGCACCTGGGCTTCGCTGACGATGCCATGACGCAGCCAGTTGGCGATGTGCTGGCTGGAGATACGCAGCGTTGCACGGTCTTCCATCAGGCCGACGTCGTTGATGTCCGGCACTTTTGAACAGCCCACGCCCTGGTCGATCCAGCGCACCACATAACCGAGGATGCCCTGGGCGTTGTTGTCCAGTTCATTCTGGATCTGTTCCGCTGTCCAGTTGGGATCGCTTGCCAGCGGGATGGTCAGGATGTCGTCCAGCGATGCGCGAGCGCGCTTGGCCAGTTCGGCCTGACGGGCGAACACGTCAACCTTGTGGTAATGCAGCGCGTGCAGCGCAGCGGCGGTCGGCGAAGGGACCCAGGCGGTGTTGGCACCGGCCAGCGGGTGAGCGATTTTCTGCTCGAGCATGGCAGCCATCAGGTCGGGCATCGCCCACATGCCTTTACCGATTTGCGCGCGACCTTGCAGGCCGGTGCTCAAACCGATGTCGACGTTCCAGTTTTCGTAGGCGCTGATCCACTTTTCAGCCTTCATGTCGGCCTTGCGCACCATCGCGCCGGCTTCCATGGACGTGTGGATTTCATCACCGGTACGGTCGAGGAAGCCGGTGTTGATGAAGACCACGCGCTCGCTGGCAGCCTTGATACAGGCCTTGAGGTTGACCGTGGTACGCCGCTCTTCGTCCATGATGCCGACTTTGAGGGTATTGCGCGGCAGCTCGAGCACGTCTTCGATGCGCCCGAACAGTTCGTTGGTGAACGCCGCTTCTTCCGGACCGTGCATTTTCGGTTTAACGATGTAGACCGAACCGGTACGGCTGTTCTTGCGGGTGGTGTTGCCGTTAAGGCTGTGCAGCGCCGCGAGGTTGGTGACCAGGCCGTCGAGGATACCTTCCGGTACTTCGTTGCCGTTCTTGTCGAGGATCGCGTCGATGGTCATCAAGTGGCCGACATTACGCACGAACAACAGCGAGCGGCCGTGCAGGCTCAGTTCGCTACCGTCGGGCGCGGTGTAGGTGCGGTCGGCGTTCATGGTGCGGGTAAAGGTCTTGCCACCCTTGGCGACTTCTTCCGACAGATCGCCTTTCATCAGGCCGAGCCAGTTGCGGTAGATCACCACTTTGTCATCGGCATCGACAGCGGCCACGGAGTCTTCGCAGTCCATGATGGTGGTCAGCGCGGCTTCCATCAGGACGTCTTTGACGCCGGCGGCGTCGGTCTGGCCGACCGGTGTGCTGGCGTCGATCTGGATTTCGAAATGCAGACCGTTGTTTTTCAGCAGGATCGCGGTCGGCGCCGCAGCATCGCCGTGGAAGCCGATCAGCTGTGCGTCGTTGCGCAAGCCAGTGTTGCTGCCGCCTTTAAGTGCGACCACCAATTTACGGTCAACGATTTTATAGCCGGTGGAATCGACGTGAGAGCCGGCAGCCAATGGCGCGGCTTCGTCGAGGAAGGCGCGGGCGAAGGCGATGACCTTGTCGCCGCGGACCTTGTTGTAGCCTTTGCCTTTTTCCGCACCGTCGGCCTCACTGATGGCATCAGTGCCATACAGGGCGTCGTATAACGAACCCCAGCGGGCGTTCGAAGCGTTGAGGGCGAAGCGGGCATTCATCACCGGAACCACCAGTTGTGGACCGGCCATACGGGCGATTTCGTCGTCGACGTTTTGCGTCGTTGCCTGGAAATCGGCCGCTTCTGGCAGCAGATAACCGATGTCTTGCAGGAAGGCTTTGTAGGCCACAGCGTCATGCGCTTGACCTGCACGGGACTGGTGCCAGGCATCGATTTTCGCCTGGAGGTCGTCGCGTTTGGCGAGTAGGGCTTTGTTCTTCGGCGCCAGGTCGTGAATGACCTTGTCGGCACCGGCCCAGAACTTGTCGGCGGTGAGGCCGGAACCGGGAATGGCTTCGTTGTTCACGAAGTCGAACAGGACTTTGGCGACCTGCAGGCCACCGACTTGAACGTGTTCAGTCATTGCTTGCCTCACTCTGCTCAGCTATTTCGCTTTTCAGCTCTTCAATTTGACAATGAAGCCTCTGGCCATTTAAACCACAAACCCCTCTACCAGTACATGCCATTGCTGGCGGCTGGGTGGTTCCAATCAACGGCGTAAAGCCTTGCTGACGGGGCTTTGAGGGTTGCGATGGCGCCTGGGCAGACATCGATCCAACGTTATGTAGTGCGCGCTGCGGCATACTACATGATGAATTGCGGTTGTGAAAATTAGACTAATTACGTCGTTTGGCGACCCGGTCAGGCTATCCGGTCACGCCGGGGGACAGGATGTTCTCAAAAAACTATTGGATTGTTCCAGATAAATCTAAAAACTTGTACACATAATATTGAATTCACTGCTATGGGGTTTTGATTTTTTTGCTGCCGCGCTGAATTGGGTCCCTTGCCTATACTTGCCTTTCTATAACAAAAGTCATGACAAGAGGGCTGCGCCATGGACCACCTCGTACTCACCGTATTCGCCCCGGACAAGCCCGGCCAGGTGGAACGCATCGCCCAATGCATTGCCGAGCATGGTGGTAACTGGCTGGAGAGTCGCATGTCACGGATGGCCGGGCAGTTTGCCGGGATCCTTCGGGTTGGCGTGCCAGCCGAGGGCTACGACGAACTGGTCGATGCACTTCAGGCGTTGTCCGCCCAAGGGATTCGGGTGCTGATCGCCGAAAGCAGTATCGAGCAATCCTGCACCTGGAAGCCGATTGCCATGGAGCTGGTCGGTAACGACCGACCAGGAATAGTCCGTGACATCACACGTTTGTTGAGTGAGCAGGGGGTCAACCTTGAGCGCTTGGTAACTGACGTGCGTCCGGCGCCGATGAGCAGTGAGCCGCTGTTCCACGCCGAAGCGATTCTTGCGGTACCGCTGACCCTTTCCCTGGACGTGCTGCAGTCGCGACTGGAGACCCTGGCCGATGATTTGATGGTGGAGTTGGTGCTGCGCAGCGAGCCATGAACGGGTTATCCAAGTAAAGCGTGCACCCGCCTGTGGATAACCTGTAGAGATACGTCGCCAGCCCACGCCGGCCGGGGCTCATCAGTGATTGATCAAAAAACCAGCAGTTTCAAGGGCTTGTGCACAAACGGCGGGGATCACGCTGTGGATAACCTTGGGAAGGATGCTTGCAGGCCACGTCGGTCGTGGCCTGCAACGGTTTGTACGTTTTTTGATCAGCGGCGGCGACGTAAACTCATCCAGGCGTCGACGCTGTAAACCGCCAGGCCTGCCCAGATAAACATGAAGGCCACCAGCGTGGTGGACGACAGGTGTTCGCCAAACAGCAGTACGGCTTGCAGCAGCACCAGCGTCGGTGCCAGGTATTGCAGGAAGCCGAGGGTGGTGTACGGCAGGTGCCGAGCAGCTGCGTTGAAACAGACCAGCGGCACCAGCGTTACCGGGCCGGCAGCGACCAGCCACCACGCTTCGGACGTAGTCCAGAACGCTGCTTGCGCGCTGGTAGCGGTTGGATTGAAGAGCAGCCAGGCAAGGGCAATCGGTACCAGCATCCAGGTTTCCACCACCAGCCCGGGCAATGCTTTGACCGGAGCCTGCTTGCGGATCAACCCGTAGAAGCCGAAGGTCAGCGCCAACACCAGCGACACCCAAGGCAGGCTGCCGACTTGCCAGACTTGCTGCGCGACGCCAACGGCGGCCAGCCCGACGGCGACCCACTGCAGGCGTCTCAAGCGTTCGCCAAGGATCAGCATGCCCAGCAGCACGTTCACCAGCGGGTTGATGTAGTAACCGAGGCTGGCCTCAAGCATGCGTCCGTTATTCACCGCCCAGACGTAGGTCAGCCAGTTGGCGGCAATCAATGTGCCGCTCAGCGCAAGGACTGCCAGCCGCCGTGGGTTCTCGCGCAGTTCACGCCACCAGCCCGGATGCTTCCAGACCATCAGCAGCAAGGCGCCGAACAGCGCTGACCAAAGTACCCGGTGGATGATGATTTCTACGGCAGGTACGTCAGCGATGGCTTTGAAATAGAGCGGGAATAATCCCCAGATGATGTAGGCACTCAGGCCCAATATGTACCCGCGACGCAGGTTGGCGGCTTGCATGCAGAATCCTTGCTTAGGCAGCTAACAAAGGGGGGATTGTAAGGAGATTTGACCGGGTGTGTCCCGTTCGCTTTGGTGTAGGAGCGAGGCTTGCCCGCGATGGACGATGACGCGGTCTGTCAGATTGACCGCGTCGTGCCCATCGCGGGCAAGAGCTAGGCGCCCCCCCGCTCCTACAGGGACCGTGGTGGATCAGAACAACTTCAACGGTTCTTCGTTGAGGGCCGCCAGTTGCTCACGCAATGCGAGCACCTGGTCGCCCCAATAACGTTCGGTGCCAAACCACGGAAAGCTGTGGGGGAACGCCGGGTCATCCCAACGACGGGCCAGCCACGCGCTGTAATGCATCAGGCGCAGGGCACGCAGTGGTTCGATCAGCGCCAGTTCACGGGGGTTGAAGTCGTGGAACTCGCTGTAGCCGTCCATCAGTTCCGACAACTGACCGAGACATTCCTGACGATCGCCGGCGAGCATCATCCACAGGTCCTGCACTGCCGGCCCCATTCGACAGTCGTCGAGGTCGACGATGTGGAACATCTCGTCACGGCACATCATGTTGCCGGGGTGGCAATCGCCGTGCATGCGGATGTTCTGGTGCGGCGTGTCTTTGTAGACCTCTTCCACACGCTTGAGCAGGTCGCGGGCGACTGACTCGTAAGCGGGCAGCAAGCTGCGCGGTATGAAGTTGCCTTCGAGCAAGGTGGTCAGCGAATCATGGCCGAAGTTTTTGACGCCCAACGCTTCGCGGTGTTCGAAGGGGCGGGTAGCGCCCACTGCGTGCAAGCGGCCAAGCAATTGCCCCAAACGGTAGAGCTGATCGAGATTGCCCGGCTCCGGCGCACGACCGCCCCGGCGCGGGAACAGGGTGAAGCGGAAGCCGGCGTGTTCGTGCAGGCTTTCACCGTTGTGAATCAACGGCGCAACGACAGGCACCTCGCACTCGGCGAGTTCGAAGGTGAAGCGGTGCTCTTCGAGAATGGCAGCGTTGGTCCAGCGTTGCGGACGGTAGAACTTGGCAATCAGCGGTTCGCCATCTTCGATGCCAACCTGATAGACACGGTTTTCATAGCTGTTGAGCGCAAGGACACGGGCGTCGCTGAGAAAGCCGATGCTTTCTACGGCGTCGAGCACCAGATCGGGGGTAAGTGTTTCAAACGGGTGAGACATGCTGACTCCTGCGCGCAGCAGGCTGCCGCGTCCGGCCAAACATGGTAGCGCAGAAGGGGCGACTTTAGTGGTTGGGCTTGAGATGAGTGTTGTTTTACTGACGCCATCGCGGGCAAGCCTTGCTCCTACAGGATCGGCGCAATTTCAAAAATGGCGCATGACCTGTAGGAGCAAGGCTTGCCCGCGATGAGGGCCTGTCAGGCGCCGACGATCCCGCCGTCTTGCCGGGTAATCGCCATCACCGAGGAGCGCGGCTTGCCGTTCGGCAAATGCTCGGGGAAGGTTGACCCACCGTTTTCCCCCGGATGCTGAATGCCGACAAACAAGGTCTTCTGGTCCGGCGAAAAGCTGATGCCGGTCACTTCGCAGCCCACCGGGCCGACCATGAATCGGCGGATTTCACCCGTCGCAGGATCGGCACAGAGCATCTGGTTGTTGCCCATACCGGCGAAATCGCCGGCGTTGCTGTAGTCCCCGTCGCTGAGAATCCACAGGCGACCGGCCTTGTCGAATCCCAAGCCATCCGGGCTGTTAAACATGTTGTCTGCTGTGATGTTCGACGAGCCGGCTTTGGCTGTTCCAGCGTGCACGCTCGGGTTGCCCGCCACCACGAACAGATCCCAGCCGAACGTCAGCGATGCGTGGTCGTCGCGATCAGTGCGCCAGCGCAGGATTTGCCCATAGACGTTTTTCTCCCGTGGGTTCGGCCCGCCCACCGGTTGCCCGTCTTCGCCGCGCTTGGCGTTGTTGGTCAGGGTGCAATAGACCTGGCCGTCTTGCGGGCTGACCACGATCCACTCTGGACGGTCCATGCGCGTGGCGCCGACGACGCTGGCGGCCAGGCGCGCGTGAATCAGCACCTCGGCCTGATCGGCAAAACCGCTGCCGGCGTCGATACCGTTCTTGCCATGAGTCAGCTCGATCCACTGGCCCTGACCTTTTGGATGGTCGGGGTTGCTGTCGCCGGCATCGAAACGTGCGACGTACAACGTGCCGTGATCCAGCAGGTCATGGTTGGCTTTGGGTGTTGCGTGATTGATCTTGTCGCGGCTGACGAATTTGTAGATGAACTCGCCGCGCTCATCGTCGCCCATGTAGACCACCGCGCGACCGTCGTGGGTCTCGGCCAGGGCCGCGTTTTCGTGTTTGAAACGGCCCAGGGCAGTGCGCTTGACCGGGGTCGATTGCGGGTCGAACGGGTCGATTTCCACCACCCAACCGTGACGGTTGAGTTCGTTGGGGTTTTTCGCCAAGTCAAAACGTGGGTCGTGTTGGTGCCAATTAATCTCTTTGCTGGCGACCGATGCGCCATAGCGCTTTTGTGCGGCGTCGAACTTGTGCTCGGGATTGCTGCTGCCAAAGCAGTCGGTGAAGTTCTCTTCACAGGTCAGATAAGTACCCCAAGGCGTCTTGCCATTGGCGCAGTTCTGGAAGGTTCCGAACACTTTTTTGCCGGTCTTGTCAGCGGCGGTTTTCATCAGCTCATGGCCAGCGGCCGGACCGCTCAACTGCAGCGGCGCGTTGCCGTGGATTCGGCGGTTGTAGCGCGAGCCCTGAACGAATTGCCAGTGGCCATTTTTACGCTGGACTTCGATTACCGATACGCCTTCGCAGGCCAGCGCTTTGCGCACTTCTTCGGCCGACTGCGGCATGCCGCCATGGGCGTAGAGGTAGCGATAGTTGGTGTATTCGTTGTTGATCGCCATCAGCGCGCGATTGTCGTCGCCGGGGAAAGCGAACAGGCTCATGCCATCGTTGTTGTCGCCGAACTGGACTTCCTGGGCCAGGGCGCTGCCATTGCCACTCGGGTCAAAGGCCGGGCCGTCCTTGTGCAGCGGCTGGCCCCAACTGATCAGCACCGAGGACTTGTAACCCGGCGGCAGGGTGATGGTGTCGCTGGTGGCGGCCGCAATGCTGTCGAAACCCAGCAATTTGCTCGAAGCTGCGCTGACACTGGCGGCCAGAACGCTACGGCTCAGCAGGTTGCCACCGAGGAACATCGCCGCACCGCAAAGGGCGCCGGCGCTGATAAAACCACGACGACTGAGGCCGACGATTTTTTCGAGGTCGGTGGCTTGGTTTTCTTCTAATAGGCTCATATCAGGCTCCCTGCTGGTTTTTGCAGCCACCTTAAGGAGCGTCTATGACACAAATGTTGCAGTTTTGATCGGGAAGAGCACAGACCTGTAGCAGCTGCCGAAGGCTGCGTTCGGTGGCGAAGCCGCCGCAAAAAACTGACACCGCGATTCTGAGTCTTTATTTGAGTCGAGAGTATTGCGACTGCTTCGCAGCCGAACGCAGCCTTCGGCAGCTGCTACAGAAAGCGCGGCAGGCCTGATTTAGAGCGGTGTTCCGAGCAAAACGTTGGAGGGCGAGAACTGCACCTGAACGGCTTTTTCGGCGCTCAAACCCAGGGTTTTGAGGTGCTGCGGCTCGGCCAGCGCGCATAGCGTCTGACCATTGGGCAGGGCGATTCGGACTTCGCTGGGGCCATCTTCGGCGTCGAGAATCTCCTCGACAGTGCCCTTCAGACAATTGTGTCCGGGTGTTGCAAGTTGTCCTGTGCTGAGCAAATCGAGCCAGCCAGCCTTGATCAGCGCCACCACCTCAGTGCCCGTTTCCAGTTCCAGGCGCAGGGTGCTGTCGTGGGTTATTTGCGCCTGAATGATCAGCCCCTCAGCCAGTTCCAGGCTGATCAGATCGTTACGACCGTGAGTGTCGATGGCTGCAACGGTGCCATGCAGCTGATTGCGCGCGCTGGTCCTGAGCATCAGGCGCCCGAGCAAGTCGAGGTCACTGGCGTCTTCGGCAGCTTCCAGCACCTGTGCCTGTAAGGCTTGCAGGCGCTGATAAAGTCGCAGCACCCGTTCACCTTCACTGGACAGTTTTGCGCCACCACCGCCCTTACCGCCGACGCTGCGTTCCACCAGCGGTTTCTGCGCCAGATTGTTCAACTCATCGATCGCATCCCACGCGGCTTTGTAGCTCAGCCCGGCACTTTTCGCGGCGCGGGTGATCGAGCCTTGTTCGGCGATGTGTTGCAGCAAGGCGATGCGCTGCGGACGACGGACGATGTGTTGGGACAACAAAGTAGGCAAGGACATGGCAAGGGGCTGCGAGCGGGTAGTGATGGATTGGGACGTTGGCGGCTTGGCGCGTGAGAGTCAAGTCAGCTCCCCGGGTTTTGGCGTGCGCGCCAGGCAATAAACGTCGACCCGCGCCGCGCCTGCCGCGATCAACAAGCGAGCCAGGCTTTGCGCGGTGGCGCCGGTGGTCAGCACGTCGTCGACCAGCGCCAGGTGGCGGCCCTTGATGTGCGCACCCGGCATCAGTGCGAAAGCGCTGAGCAGGTTCTGTTTGCGCGCCTTGGCGTCCAGATCCTGTTGCGCAGTGGTGTCCTGGATGCGTAGCAGCAGGTTTGCGTCGCAGTCGATCTTCAGGCTGTCGCTGAGCCAGCCGGCGAGCATCGCTGCCTGGTTATAACCCCGCTCACGCAGCCGTTTGCGGGCCAAGGGCACCGCTACCAATGAGTCGGGGCGTTTGAGGCCTTCATCGAAGCGATGTTGCAGGAATTGAGCAAGAAGTTCGGCAAGCAGGCGACCATACGGCCACTTTGCCGCGTGCTTGAAACGGGTGATCAAACTGTCGAGCGGGAAGCTGTAGGTCCAGGGGGCGATCACCTGCTCGAAGGCCGGCGGATCCTTCAAGCACTGGCCGCAGGTGAGGCCGGCCACGGGCAACGGCAGGGCGCAGGTCTGGCAATGATCGCCGAGCCAGGGCAACTCGGTTTCGCAGGAAGTACAAATCGGTTGAGGAGTGTCAGACAGTTCATCGCAAAGCAAACAGATCTGTTCAATTTTTGACCAGATGTAAACCGACCCTTTGTATCGTGGTTGACAGCGCATGGCTCTTCCTTAAATATGCCGAACATCCGTGTCGCGTCTGTGGATATTCCGTTCCACAGTCGCTTGCCAAGCATAAACAAGGAAACGCCCATGAGCGCCAGCACCACTGCAAACCTGCGTCATGACTGGTCTTTGGCCGAAGTCAAAGCACTCTTCGTTCAGCCATTCAACGACCTGTTGTTCCAGGCGCAGACGGTGCACCGCGCGCACTTCGACGCCAATCGCGTCCAGGTGTCGACCCTGCTGTCGATCAAAACCGGCGCGTGCCCTGAAGATTGCAAATATTGTCCGCAGTCCGGTCACTACAACACCGGTCTGGAAAAAGAAAAGCTGATGGAAGTGCAGAAGGTCCTCGAAGAGGCTGCTCGCGCCAAGGCCATCGGTTCGACCCGTTTCTGCATGGGCGCCGCCTGGAAGCATCCGTCGGCTAAAGACATGCCGTATGTGCTGGAGATGGTCAAGGGCGTGAAGGCCATGGGCCTGGAAACCTGCATGACCCTCGGTCGTCTCGATCAGGACCAGACCGTAGCCCTGGCCGAAGCCGGCCTCGATTACTACAACCACAACCTTGATACCTCGCCGGAGTTCTACGGCAGCATCATCACCACCCGCACCTACAGCGAGCGCCTGCAAACCCTGGCGTATGTTCGTGATTCGGGGATGAAGATCTGCTCGGGCGGTATTCTCGGCATGGGCGAGTCCCTCGACGACCGCGCCAACCTGCTGATCCAGCTGGCCAACCTGCCGGAGCATCCGGAGTCGGTGCCGATCAACATGCTGGTGAAAGTCGCCGGTACGCCGCTGGAAAATGCCGACGATATCGACCCGTTCGACTTCATCCGCATGCTCGCCGTCGCCCGTATCCTGATGCCGAAATCCCACGTGCGCCTGTCCGCCGGCCGCGAAGCGATGAACGAGCAGATGCAGGCCCTGGCGTTCTTCGCCGGTGCCAACTCGATTTTCTACGGTGAGAAATTGCTGACCACCGCCAACCCGCAGGCTGACAAGGACATGCAACTGTTCTCGCGCCTGGGCATCCTGCCGGAAGCGCGCGAAGAGCACGCCGATGAAGTGCATCAGGCGGCTATCGAGCAAGCGCTGGTCGAACAGAAAAGCAGCGAGCAGTTCTACAACGCTGCTGTTTGACCCTATGCCATTCTTGTAGGAGCAACGCTTGCTCGCGATCGAATCGCCGGGTCATTCGGACAGACCGAGGCGTATGAATCGCGAGCAAGCTTAGCTCCTACGGGGGATGCCCCATTTCCACTCGCGAGGCCTGCATGTCTTTCGATCTCGCCACACGTCTCGCTGCCCGTCGTGCCGAAAATCTCTATCGCCAGCGTCCCTTGCTGGAAACCCCACAAGGTCCGCAAGTGGTGGTCGATGGCCAGCCATTGCTGGCGTTCTGTAATAACGACTACCTGGGCCTGGCCAATCATCCCCAAGTGATTGAAGCCTTGCGTGCCGGTGCCGCCCGCTGGGGTGTCGGTGGCGGTGCTTCGCACTTGGTGATCGGCCATAGCAGCCCGCATCACGCGCTCGAAGAAGCCTTGGCCGACCTGACAGGGCGCCCGCGTGCTCTGCTGTTTACCACCGGCTATATGGCTAACCTGGGTGCGGTCACGGCGCTGGTCGGGCAGGGCGACACGGTGCTCGAAGACCGGCTCAATCATGCATCGCTACTGGATGCCGGGTTGTTGTCGGGCGCACGTTTCAATCGCTATTTACACAACGATGCCGTCAGTCTCGCCAAACGTCTGGAGAAGGCTACCGGCAATACGCTGGTGGTGACCGACGGGGTATTCAGCATGGACGGCGACATCGCCGACCTGCCGGCGCTGGCTCGCGAGGCCAAGGCCAAAGGCGCGTGGCTGATGGTCGATGATGCCCACGGCTTTGGTCCCTTGGGCGCCAATGGCGGTGGAGTCGTCGAGCACTTCGGTTTGAGTCTGGAGGATGTGCCGGTCTTGGTCGGCACCTTGGGCAAAGCGTTCGGCACCGCGGGCGCGTTTGTCGCGGGCAGCGATGACCTGATCGAAAGCCTGATCCAGTTCGCCCGACCGTACATTTACACCACCAGCCAGCCACCGGCGCTGGCGTGTGCGACCCTGAAAAGTCTTGAGTTGCTGCGCAGCGAACATTGGCGACGCGAGCACTTGAACGTGCTGATCCGCCAATTCCGAAAAGGCGCCGAACAGATGGGTCTGGAGTTGATGGACAGCGCTACGCCGATCCAGCCGATCATGATCGGCGACGCCGGGCGCGCCATGCTTTTTTCGCAGATGCTGCGTCAGCGCGGACTGATGGTGACCGCGATCCGCCCACCCACCGTGCCAGCCGGCAGTGCACGTTTGCGCGTGACCCTGACAGCGGCGCACAGCGAAGCGCAGGTGCAGCTATTGTTAGAAGGTCTGGCCGATTGTCTTCAGCAACTGGGAGCGGAGCCGAACCATGCGTGATCGTCTGATTCTGTTGCCCGGTTGGGGACTCGGCATTTCGCCGCTGGAGCCTTTGGCAGCGGCCTTGCAGGGGTTGGACGAACACCTGCGCGTCGAGATCGAACCACTGCCGGAACTGGAGTCGAGCGACCTCGATGAATGGCTAGACGAACTGGATTCGACTTTGCCCAAAGATGCCTGGCTCGGTGGCTGGTCGCTCGGCGGGATGCTCGCCTCAGAGCTCGCGGCTCGACGTGGCGAGCGTTGCTGCGGTTTGCTGACGTTGGCGAGTAACCCCTCTTTTGTGGCGCATGCCGAGTGGTCGAGCGCCATGCCGGGTGAGACCTTCGATGCGTTTCTGGCGGGGTGCAGCGTGGACCCGCGCATGACCCTCAAGCGCTTTAGCCTGCTCTGCGCCCAAGGTGCCGAAGACCCGCGCGGGTTGTCGCGTCTGTTGCTGGCGGGTGCGCCGAATACCCCGCAGGCGCAGTTGATGAGCGGGTTGGAAGTGCTCGCACAACTGGACAATCGGCAAGCCTTGCAGGCTTTTCGAGGTCCGCAATTGCATCTGTTCGCCGGGCTCGACGGGTTGGTTCCTGCCGAAGCCGCCAGTGAGCTACTGGTGTTACTCCCCGATGTCGAAATTGGTCTGATTGA
This sequence comes from Pseudomonas sp. GW822-FHT04C11, assembly GCF_058800905.1. NCBI lineage: Bacteria > Pseudomonadati > Pseudomonadota > Gammaproteobacteria > Pseudomonadales > Pseudomonadaceae > Pseudomonas > Pseudomonas sp. GW822-FHT04C11. The sequence goes on from NZ_JBXAMS010000003.1 coordinate 392,994, forward strand.
ACAGGCCAGTCACGCGTTTCTTCTGGAAGATCCCCACGGTGTGGCGGGGGCTATCCAGGCCTTTTTGCATGAGTCCGGTGATGACTGATTTAGCCCTTCCCAACCTGCCCGGAGGCTTGCCTGACAAGCGTCAGGTCGCGGCATCCTTTTCCCGTGCAGCGGCCAGCTATGACAGTGTTGCCGAATTGCAGCGGGCTGTCGGCAGTGAATTGCTGGGGCGTTTGCCGGCAGATCGATCACCCGCTCGCTGGCTGGATCTGGGTTGTGGCACTGGGTATTTCAGTCGTGTGCTGGGTGAGCGCTTCAACGCCAGCGAAGGGCTGGCGCTGGATATCGCGCAAGGCATGCTCAAGCACGCGCGGCCCTTGGGCGGTGCGACACATTTCATTGCCGGCGATGCCGAGCGCTTGCCGTTGCAGGACGCAAGCTGCGACCTGGTGTTTTCCAGCCTGGCGGTACAGTGGTGCGCCGATTTCAGGGCGGTGCTGAGCGAGGCCAATCGGGTTCTGAAACCTGGCGGTGTGTTGGCGTTTGCCAGTCTTTGCGTGGGTACGCTGTATGAGTTGCGCGACAGTTGGCGTCAGGTCGATGGCCTGGTGCACGTCAATCGCTTCCGTGAGTTCAGCACGTATCAACAACTGTGTGCGGCCAGCGGCATGAACGTGATCAGTCTGCAAAGTTGCCCGCACGTACTGCATTACCCGGATGTGCGTAGCCTGACTCACGAACTCAAGGCCTTGGGTGCGCATAATCTCAATCCTGGTCGGCCGGGCGGGCTGACAGGGCGGGCGCGGATCATGGGGTTGATCGACGCCTATGAGCAATTTCGTCAGGCGCAAGGGCTGCCCGCGACTTATCAGGTGGTTTACGCCGTGTTGGAGAAGCCACTATGAGCGCAGCCTATTTCATCACTGGTACCGATACCGACGTCGGCAAGACCACCATCGCCGCCGGCTTGTTACACGCCGCGCGGTTGGCGGGGTTGAGTACGGCGGCCGGGAAACCCGTGGCCTCTGGCTGCGAGGTGACACCCAAAGGATTGCGTAATGCCGACGCGTTGGCGCTGTTGGCGCAATGTTCGTTGCCGCTGACCTATGCCGAGGTCAATCCGGTGGCCTTCGAGCCGGCCATTGCACCGCATCTGGCGGCACGTGAGGCGGGTTTCGCACTGACGGTCCAGTCGTTGCTGGTGCCGATGCGGCACATAGTGGACAAGCAGGCCGATTTCACCTTGATCGAAGGTGCGGGTGGCTGGCGAGTGCCGTTGGCTGATCAGGACAATCTCTCGGATCTGGCAATGGCGCTGGGGTTGCCGGTGATTCTGGTGGTGGGTGTGCGTCTGGGCTGCATCAATCACGCGTTGCTGACAGCCGAGGCGATTGCCCAGGACGGTTTGCAACTGGCGGGTTGGGTGGCCAATATCATTGACCCCAAGACGTCGCGGCTGGAAGAGAATCTCGCCACGTTGGCAGAACGGCTGCCGGCTCCGTGTCTGGGGCGGGTGCCGAAACTCAAACTGGTCACGGCAGAAGCGGTGGCGGAGCATCTTCAGCTGGATTTGCTGGACTAGGTTTTACCTATGACAAGGCACTGTGCCATTAGTGTTTTTATCGAGCCTTTTGTCGGTGTCTCTGGTTCAATGGGCGCTGTTTATCCTTTGCAGGATGGAGTTGTGCCATGGACATTTCGGGAAGCACCGCGTTTTATGCAGGCCTGAGTTCTATTCAGGCTGGGCAGAACCGTGTCGATCAGGCGGCCAGCCAGATCGCCGGCACCACAGTCGATCGTTCGGCCTCCAGCCAGTCCTCCGACGCTCAGATCGATCGCTTGCGCTCGGTCGATCGCAGCCAGCAATCGAATCTGGCCAGTAATATGGTTGATATGTCCCAAGGCAAAATCCAGGCAGAGCTGGGCGTCAAAGTCGCCAAGGCTTCTGACGAAATGCTCGGTACATTGATCGATACTTTCGCTTGATCCCTCGCTGAACCTATTTACCTGAACACCGCCCTTGGCGCGGTGTTCTGTCAGGCACGTCCTTCTCGTTCAACTAATCTTTCCTACACGGTTTGTTGCCTTGCGCACCAGCTGCGGGCCTTTGCGTGCGCGCTATTCACATGGGGCATGACGAACGGCAAAAGATCGACGCTTGACAAGATTTCGGCGTAAACGTATGTTTCAAACAACTGTTTGACCGCCACAACAATTCATTGCGGTCGTTCATTCCCGGTTACATCAGCAGAGGTTTATCGCTATGCCTGACTACAAGGCCCCCTTGCGTGATATTCGCTTCGTTCGTGACGAACTGCTTGGCTACGAAGCGCACTATCAGAGCCTTCCGGCTTGCCAGGACGCTACCCCGGACATGGTTGACGCCATTCTCGAGGAAGGCGCCAAGTTTTGTGAGCAGGTGCTGGCTCCGCTGAACCGCGTGGGTGACACCGAAGGCTGCACCTGGAGCGAGTCTGGCGTTAAGACCCCGACTGGCTTCAAAGAAGCCTACAAACAATTCGTCGAAGGTGGCTGGCCAAGCCTGGCCCATGACGTAGAGCATGGTGGCCAAGGCCTGCCGGAGTCTTTGGGTCTGGCTGTGAGCGAAATGGTCGGCGAAGCCAACTGGTCGTGGGGCATGTACCCAGGCCTGTCTCATGGCGCGATGAACACCATTTCCGAGCACGGTACGCCTGAGCAACAAGAGGCTTACCTGACCAAACTGGTGTCCGGCGAATGGACCGGCACCATGTGCCTGACCGAACCACATTGCGGCACTGACCTGGGCATGCTGCGCACCAAGGCCGAGCCTCAGGCTGATGGTTCCTACAAAGTTTCCGGCACCAAGATCTTCATCTCGGCCGGTGAACACGACATGGCCGACAACATCGTCCACATCGTTCTGGCTCGCCTGCCGGATGCGCCTGCTGGTACCAAAGGCATTTCGCTGTTCATCGTTCCAAAGTTCCTGCCGAACGCTGACGGCAGCATCGGTGCACGCAACGCCGTGACCTGTGGTTCCCTGGAACACAAAATGGGCATCCACGGTAACGCCACCTGCGTGATGAACTTCGACGCGGCCACCGGTTTCCTGATCGGCCCGGCGAACAAAGGCCTGAACTGCATGTTCACCTTTATGAATACCGCGCGTCTGGGTACGGCTCTGCAAGGTCTGGCACACGCCGAGATCGGCTTCCAGGGCGGTCTGAAATACGCTCGCGATCGTCTGCAAATGCGCTCCCTGACTGGCCCGAAAGCGCCGGACAAAGCCGCTGACCCAATCATCGTTCACCCTGATGTACGTCGTATGCTGTTGACCATGAAGGCATTCGCCGAAGGCAACCGTGCGATGGTTTACTTCACGGCCAAGCAGGTCGACATCGTCAAGTACGGCGTGGATGAAGAAGAGAAAAAGAAAGCCGACGCACTGCTGGCGTTCATGACGCCGATCGCCAAAGCCTTCATGACTGAAGTCGGCTTTGAATCCGCTAACCACGGTGTGCAGATCTACGGCGGCCACGGCTTCATCGCCGAGTGGGGCATGGAGCAGAACGTTCGCGACAGCCGTATTTCGATGCTGTACGAAGGCACCACCGGTATCCAGGCGCTCGACCTGCTGGGCCGTAAAGTGCTGATGACTCAAGGCGAGGCTCTGAAAGGCTTCACCAAGATCGTCCACAAGTTCTGCCAGACCAACGAAGGCAACGAAGCGGTCAAAGAGTTCGTCGAGCCGTTGGCTGCACTGAACAAGGAATGGGGCGAGCTGACCATGAAGGTCGGTATGGCCGCGATGAAAGATCGCGAGGAAGTCGGCGCTGCGTCGGTGGACTACCTGATGTACTCCGGTTACGCCTGCCTGGCCTACTTCTGGGCTGACATGGCGCGCCTGGCTGCCGAGAAACTGGCTGCCGGCACCACCGAAGAGGCGTTCTACACCGCCAAGCTGCAGACCGCGCGCTTCTACTTCCAGCGCATCCTGCCACGTACCCGCACTCACGTTGCAACCATGCTGTCGGGCGCTAACAACCTGATGGACATGAAAGAAGAAGACTTCGCACTGGGCTACTAAGTCCTGCGGAGCGCTTCAAACAGCCGCTGCTTCTTCGGGAGCAGCGGCTTTTTTCTGCCCGCTGAAAATGGCTGCAAATATTCCCGACTAAAACGCTAAGTAGAACGCTTTTGCTGCCGTTAAAGAGTGTGCGGTGTGATGGGCGTCACATTGCATGTGCTTAATTGTCAGGAATGCAGGCACAATGCCATCCATTGATTTGCCGGGCCGGAGCTCTACCCTTGCCGCGTTCTTCCGCTGTACGTCTCAGTCACTTTTTACCCTCACTACTGTTGTTGCTCGCGGGGCTCGCGGCTGCCTACGTCAAGGATCTCAACGTCTTTTTCACCTCACTGTTCAACGTGCTGCCAACCCTGGTGCTGTTGCTCGGTGGTTCGTACTGCGCGGTTTACCGACGTCAACGTGAACTGTTTCTGATGGTCACGGTGTACATCGCCTACTTCCTGCTCGATACCCAAACCGATTACTACCGTGATTACGGCAAGGTGCGTGACGACGCGGCGGTAGTTTTCCATCTCTGCTGTTTGCTGCTGCCTTTGCTGTACGGGCTGTTTGCTGCCTGGCAGGAACGTACCCACCTGTTTCAGGACATGGTTGCCCGCTTCGCCGTACTGCTGGCATTCGGCAGTGTTGCACTGGGGCTTGAGCAGAGTTACCCACAAGCGTTGCTGATGTGGCTGTCGGAAATACGCTGGCCGGCATTGCATGGTGCCTGGATGAGTTTGATCCAGTTGTCGTATCCGGTGTTCTTCGCCTCCTTTCTGCTGTTGGCCTATCAATACTGGCGCAACCCGCGGCCGTTGCATGCGGCGCAATTGGTGGGCTTGCTCGGACTGTTCTGGATGTTGCCCAAGACCTTCATCCTGCCGTTCACCCTGAACATCATGTGCAGTCAGGTGATGTTGATGATTGCCGCGGCGGTCGCCCACGAAGCCTATCAAATGGCTTTTCGTGATGAACTGACGGGCCTGCCGGGTCGTCGCGCCTTGAACGAGCGCATGCAGCGTCTGGGCCGCAACTATGTGTTGGCGATGAGCGACGTCGACCACTTCAAGAAATTCAACGACACCCACGGGCACGATGTCGGTGACCAGGTGTTGCGACTGGTGGCCAGCAAGTTGTCGAAGATCGGCGGCGGTGGCCGGGCGTATCGTTACGGGGGCGAGGAGTTTGCCTTGGTGTTCGCCGCCAAAACGCTCGAAGAGTGCATGCCGCACCTGGAAGTCATCCGTGAGTCGATTGCCACCTACAACATTCAGTTGCGCAATCAGGACAGCCGTCCGCAAGACGATCAGCAAGGTCGGCAACGCCGTGCGGGCTCTGGCGCCTCAAGCGTTTCGGTCACGGTGAGCATCGGTGTCGCCGAGCGACTGGAGCAGCGGACCCCGGAAGAAGTCCTGAAATCAGCAGACCAGGCGCTCTACAGCGCCAAGGGCGCGGGGCGAAACTGCGTGATGGCATTCGGGCAAAGCCGCCGTGGTGCGGTGCGTATGGAAGGCGCTGCGGGTTAGTGGCGAACGTGCATTCAGCGTATGGGCTGTGATTGTCCGAAGCGATTCACAGCAGCAGGTTTGAATGATCTGCAGACGGATAAACGACCAGCCCGAGTACAAGCCTCTCCCTGCGCGACAGCGCTGCCTCTGAAAGATCGCAGCTTGCGGCAACTCCTACACTACAGATGGGCCTGTAGGAGTTGCCGCAGGCTGCGATCTTTTTTTCAGTGACCAAAAATTACAAATAGGTCACTAGCTGACCCTATGTATCGTAAAAGTTGTTCGGGTACACTCAAGACCTTGCTGAAATCCGATCCTACGAATCACTTTTCAAGTTCTCACGAGGTTTGCCATGGCTGACTACAAAGCGCCCTTGCGCGATATGCGCTTCGTCCTCAATGAAGTTTTCGAGGTTGCCAAACTGTGGGCTGAACTGCCCGCCCTGGCCGATACCGTCGATGCAGAGACCGTCGAGGCAATCCTTGAGGAAGCCGGTAAAGTCACCAGCAAAAGCATCGCACCGCTGAGCCGTGCTGCCGACGAAGAAGGCTGCCATTGGAGCGACGGCGCCGTCACCACGCCAGCAGGTTTCCCACAGGCATATCAGACTTATGCTGAAGGCGGTTGGGTCGGCGTCGGTGGTGATCCGTCCTACGGTGGCATGGGCATGCCGAAAGCGGTTTCGGCTCAGGTCGAAGAAATGGTCAACTCCGCCAGCCTGTCGTTCGGTCTGTATCCGATGCTGACTGCCGGGGCTTGCCTGTCGATCAACGCTCACGCCAGCGAAGAACTGAAAGCCGCTTACCTGCCAAACATGTACGCCGGTGTCTGGGCAGGCTCCATGTGCCTGACCGAGCCGCACGCGGGGACTGACTTGGGGATTATCCGTACCAAGGCTGAACCGCAAGCAGACGGTTCCTACAAGGTCAGCGGAACCAAGATCTTCATCACCGGCGGTGAACATGACCTGACCGAAAACATCATTCACCTGGTGCTGGCCAAACTGCCGGATGCCCCTGCGGGTCCGAAGGGTATTTCGCTGTTCCTGGTTCCGAAGTTCATGGTCAACGCCGACGGCAGTCTCGGCGCGCGTAACCCGGCTAACTGCGGTTCGATCGAACACAAAATGGGTATCCAGGCATCCGCTACCTGCGTGATGAACTTCGACGAAGCCGTGGGTTACCTCGTGGGTGAGCCGAACAAAGGCCTGGCGGCCATGTTCACCATGATGAACTACGAGCGTCTGGGTGTCGGTATCCAGGGCCTGGCCAGCGGCGAGCGCTCTTACCAGAACGCGGTTGAATACGCTCGCGATCGCCTGCAAAGCCGTTCGCCGACAGGGGCGCAGAACAAAGACAAGGTCGCCGACCCGATCATCGTTCACCCGGACGTACGTCGTATGCTGCTGACCATGAAAGCCTCGAACGAAGGCGGTCGTGCATTTTCAACCTACGTGGCCATGCAACTGGATACCGCCAAGTTCAGCGAAGACCTGACCACCCGCAAACGCGCCGAAGACCTGGTGGCCTTGCTGACGCCGGTCGCCAAAGCATTTCTCACGGATCTGGGCCTGGAAACCACCATCCACGGCCAGCAAGTCTTTGGTGGCCACGGCTACATCCGCGAGTGGGGCCAGGAACAACTGGTGCGTGACGTGCGGATCACCCAGATCTACGAAGGCACCAACGGCATTCAGGCGCTTGACCTGGTTGGGCGCAAGATCGTCGGTAGCGGCGGGGCGTACTACAAGTTGTTTGCTGATGAGATCCGTCACTTCACCGCTACCGCGAGCGCCGATCTGGCTGAGTTCACCAAGCCGTTGAACGACGCTGTCGACACGCTGGACGAACTGACCGCCTGGCTGTTGGACCGTGTGAAAAATAACCCGAACGAAATCGGTGCGGCCTCGGTCGAGTATCTGCAAGTGTTTGGCTATGTGTCCTACGCCTACATGTGGGCACTGATGGCCAAGGCAGCTTTTGGTAAAGAGGCGCAGGACGACTTCTACGCCAGCAAACTGGGCACCGCACGCTTTTACTTCGCTCGCCTGCTGCCACGGATTCATTCGCTGAGCGCTTCGGTCAAGGCCGGTAGTGAGTCGCTGTTTCTGTTGGATGCGGCGCAATTCTGAGAAGTGTAACGTCATGTAAGCATTTGCTTACGTGACGTGCTGCTGTTTTCCCCTGTTCCAGGATTGGATCCAGAGCTAATCTACTTCACATGGACGTAGCGCAGGAAGCGCAAAGCAATAACACGGACACGTAGGATTCTGCCAGGACGGCGGAGTGAAATGGATGTCAGGGAAACAGTCTGCAAAGCCCCGCTTCGGCGGGGTTTTCTTTTGCCTGCGATTTATGTTTTTGCCGTTCAGCCCTGAACATCCAGTACCGTCGGGCTCGTCATCCGCCCGGCCGGGCTGTTTATCACGTCTTCCAACAGGTTGCGCAGCAACTCCAGCGTCGCTTGCTGACGTTGAACGTCGCGACAGACCAATCCTACTTTCAGGGGAACCCGCGGCTCACTCAAGGGTTTCCACAAGAGCGCCTTGTTTCCGTGTTCCTGCTGCGAGCGGCCGGGTAGGACAGTGGCCAGTCTGGTGTGGGGCAAACTGTCGAGGATCCCCGCCATGTTGTTCAGTTCCGCCTGTACTTGCGGGCGGCGTCCGAGATTGGCCAGTTGTCCCTGCCAGATCTGCCGGACCTGAAACTCTTCCCCCAGCAACAGCATCGGCAACTCCGCGGCCTGACTCATGGAGACTTTCTTGAATTCACGCAACGGATGATCGGCAGGGATGACCAGGGTCAGTTCATCTTCATACAGCAAAACGCCATGCAGCCCGGGTTGGCGCGGCGGCAGATAGCTGATACCGATATCGAGTGAGCCATTGAGCAATCGACGTTCGATCTCGAGCCCCGTGAGTTCATAGATCTGTACCACCAGGTGCGGTTGCGCCTTGCGTACACGCTCCAGCATTTTGGGTACCAGGCTGGTGTGAACGGTTTGCAGCACACCGATGGCCAAGGTGCGCAACGCCTGGCCCTTGAAGTTGCCCAAGGCCTCGCGCGCACGCTGCAGACCGTCGAGCAAGGGCAGGGCGTGGTTGTACAAGGTATGCGCGGCCAGGGTGGGCAGCAGGCGTTTACTGCTGCGTTCGAACAGGCCCACGTCGAGGTTTTGTTCCAGTTGGCGGATCTGCTGCGACAGCGCCGGCTGGGAGATCGACAGGCGTTCGGCAGCCCGTCCGACATGGCCTTCTTCATACACCGCGACGAAATAACGCAGTTGCTTAAAATCCATAAGTAATTCTTATCGAAAAAGCTGGAAAATCGAAATGGCTCAGCGCCTGACAGAAGCCTAGTCTAACCGCATTCACAAGGCTTACAGGGCCAGAAAGCGCGATGAATACCGTTTACGTTGATGGTGTTTACATAGGCAAGGCAAAAAATCTCGGACAGGGTTTGATCTGCGATACCGACAAACAGCGGATTGCCAATCGACTCTGGTTATGGCCGCAAGGCCTGGGCAGCGATGAACACGGCGATCCGCGTTTTCATACTGGCCCCGAACGCGCCCTGCATCATTACCCGTCCGAACACTACGCTTACTGGCGCAAACGTTATCCACAGATCGACTGGAACGCGCCGGCCTTCGGTGAAAACCTTTCAACCCGCGGCCTGACTGAAGAGCAGGTGTGCCTGGGCGATATGTTTCGCTGGGGCGGTGCGTTGTTGCAGGTCAGCCAACCGCGCTCACCGTGTTATCGGTTGAGCCACCGCTTGGGTGTGCCGATCTTGCCGCAACTGGCGCAGGATACAGGGCGCTGCGGCTGGTTCTACCGCGTTCTCAAGCCTGGTTTTGTCAGCGCCGATCAGCCGTTCGAGCTGATCCAGCGCAGTTACCCCGGCCTGACTGTGGCCTGGGCGTTGCGCTGTTTTTATCGAGAGCCGCTTGAGCATGCCGGTTTGAAAAAGCTCGTCGACTGCCCGGCGCTGTCTTCGCGCTGGCGTGATATTGCACTCAAACGTTTACGCACCGGGCGCGTCGAGGATTGGTCTTCGCGTCTGCTGGGTTCGCCGCTTGAGGGAATGCGCGCATGAACCTGTTCAGCCTGCGTCGCCAACAGCCGAGCCTGGATGATCTGGTGGTGGAGCATTTTCGGCCTTCCAGGCACGACAACCTTTCCAGCGAGTGCCTGATGCCCAGTGTCGAGCGACCCCTGCAAGTTTTCGTTCGCGGTCAGGGTTCCTGGCTTTGGGACAGTGACGACCGCGCGTATCTGGATTTCACTCAAGGTGGAGCGGCCAACAGCCTCGGCCATAGCCCATCGGTGCTGATCAAAGCTATCTCCGCTCAAGCGCAAACGCTGATCAATCCGGGTTCGGGTCTGCTTAACCGTGGCCAACTCAATCTGGCCGAACGGTTGTGCGCCAGTACCGGCAGCGACAAGGTTTATCTGCTCAACAGTGGCAGTGAAGCTTGCGAGGCGGCGATCAAGCTGGCGCGCAAATGGGGGCAACTGCATCGTGGCGGTGCATCGCGAATCATCACCGCCAGCGGTAGCTGCCATGGTCACGGCTTTGCAGCCATGTCCGCGTCGGACTGTCAGAACAATCGCTTTGAGCCACAACTTCCGGGTTTCAGCCACGTTCCGTTCAATGATTTGCCTGCGTTACATGCGGCGGTAGATGCGCAAACCGTAGCTATCCTGCTTGAGCCGATCCAATGCGCCGCCGGGGTGGTTCCGGCGACCGGGCATTACCTCAAAGGTGTCGAGCGCCTATGCCGTGAGTTGGGGATTTTGCTGATTCTCGACGAAGTGCAAACCGGGATTGGCCGTTGCGGCAGTCTGCTCGCCGAACAGTTTTATGGCGTGCGCGCCGACATTGTTGTGCTGGGCAAAGGGCTGGGCGGCGGGGTGCCAGTGGCGGCGCTTCTGGCGCGCGGTAAAGCCTGCTGCCTCGAGCCGGGCGAGCTGGATGGCACCCATCACGGCAACGCGTTGATGGCCTCGGCGGCGCTGGCAGTTCTGGACAGCGTGCTGGATCACGGCTTCCTCGAACAGGTTCGCGATAGCGCTCAACACCTGCGCGAAGGCTTGGGCCGATTGGCCAACCGTTACGGGCACGGTGAACTGCGTGGCCAGGGGCTGCTCTGGGGGCTGACACTGAGCGACGATTCGGCTGACGCGGTGGTGAACGCGGCGTTGTACGAAGGTTTGCTGTTGAGCGCCCCGAAACCCGATTGCCTGCGGTTCACACCGGCGCTGACAGTCAGCAAGACCAATATCGACGAAATGCTCCTGCGCCTGGCCCGAGCCTTTTCCCGGGTGCGCACGGCCCAACTTCAATGTCGCAAAGGCATCGCGGTCTGAACAGACCGGCCCTTCTCTAATTCCCTAACCGTCTTGCGGTATAACGCGTCGCCCCATGCCTGACTCTTTTGGCATGGGGCGTTTTTTTGTCTCAGCGATTTTCCAAACCCTACTCAGTGCTTGAGTGATTGCCAGAACAATGGCTTTTTGGCGGAGTCGGCGAGGACTGCCGATGCCATCACGCATTGATTCTGCGGATGGCTTGGTTTGTAAATATATACCACTGAGTGGTATGGTAATGGGAAGGGATGTCCATGACGATCAGGCTGTTCAAGACAAGGCGTTTTACCGTCCAGGCAGGCAAAGCCTGGATCGGCGATGACGAGCTCAGGTCAGCGTTCCGCGAGTTGCTTAAAGGGCAGGCAGACAGTCTGGGAGGTGGAGTCTGGAAAAAGCGCTTGAGCGAAAACCGTCACCGTTCGATTGTTCTGGCCAAGGGGGGACGGTACTGGGTTTACCAGTTTCTGTTTGCCAAGAAAGACCAGAGCAACATCAGCCAAACGGAGTTGGCTGCCTTTCGAGAGTTGGCCAAAGCCTACGAGAGGTTGAGTGACACACAGGTCCAGCAACTGCTGGATATGAGGGAGTTTGTGGAGGTACATCATGAGTAAGAAGTTCAAGAGTGAAGCCCTTGAGTCGGTTCACGACTCGGCCACTGCATTATTGTCGATCGGCGCTATCAGCAAGACCACCATGCGCCAGTTCGATGAGACATGCCTGGCACAGGTGCCAGAGGCGATTCCCGCCGAACAGATCAAGCAACTGCGCGAGCGTAACAATGTCAGCCAACCGGTGTTCGCCCGCTATTTGAATACCAGTGCTTCTACGGTCAAACAGTGGGAAGCGGGTGACAAGCACCCCAGCGGGATGGCATTGAAGCTGCTGAGCATCGTGCAGAAGCATGGGCTGGAAATACTGGCCTGAGTTGAACGGCAAGTGCTGCAAGCCCGGATCGCAGCCCGGTGGCTGCGATCTTTTCAAGACACTCTGTCCCCCGCCAGCGGTCAGGCGTTCTTCTGCTCCATCACCTCGCGATAAAACAGCCATTCCTGCTCCAGCACATGGGCCTGATTGCTGGCCTTGCGAAAGCCGTGGCGTTCCTCCGGGTAGTAATGGGCCAGGACGGGAATGCCCTTGGCCTGCAGGGCCGTGACCATATCGCGGGTCTGTTGCGGTACCACCACAGCGTCGAGTTCGCCTTGGAAGAAGATCACTGGCACGCGGATTTCACTCGCGTGCAGCAGCGGTGTGCGGGCGACGTAGCGCTCGGCATCCTGCTGCGGATCGCCGATCAGCCAGTCCAGATAATCACCTTCGAATTTGTGAGTGGTGCGGCTCAGGGCCGCCGGGTCGCTGACGCCGTACAAACTAGCGCCCGCGCTGAAGACGTCCCGAAATGCCAGCGCGCAGAGCGTGGTGTAACCGCCGGCACTGCCACCACGAATGAACGCGTAATCGCCGTCGATCAAACCTTGCCCGGCGAGGTAGGCGACCACCGCACAGGCGTCTTCGACGTCCACTTCGCCCCAGCTCAGGTGCAGCGCCTGCCGATAGGCGCGACCGTATCCACTACTGCCGCGATAGTTAAGGTCGGCGACCGCGAAGCCGCGTTGCGTCCAGTACTGGATTCGCGGATCGAGCATCGGGTAGCACGCCGATGTCGGCCCGCCATGAATAAACACCAGCAACGGTGGTTTGGCGACATCGGTCATGGCCGGATAAAAGAAACCATGGGCCTCGCCGGCACCGCTGGGGTAGCGCAGTGTTTGCGGCTGGCTGATGTGCTTGGCGGGCAGCGGTGCCACTCCGCCCGCCAACACCCGGACTTGATGGCTTTTACGGTTGATGGCGATCACCGCGGAAGGGCTGACCGGTGAAGCCGCGATGCAGTAGACAGATTTCTGATCCAGCGCCAGATTTCGGAAGCGACTGTAATCGCCGGTGAAATCCTCAACGGAATCACCAGAGCGCAGCCCCAGGCGTCCGAAACCCTCCATGGTCCAGTTCGCCAGGTAGTTCTTTTCGTCAAGCGGCAACCAAGTGCAACCGCCAAGCTGCCACGGCGCCGGAGCATGATCCGCGTCGCTGCTGGGCAGCGGCTGCAAGCCTGATCCGGTTTCGACCCACGGCTGCCAGAATCCGGCGCGATCGGTCAGGCAATACAGGCGGCCGGCATCATCGAAGCGAGGCTGTTGCAAGGACTCTTCAGACGCGTCACCCGCTACGCAGCGCGGCCGGCCGAAAGCGCCGTTGGCATCGCGCTCGGCGACCATCAAGCGGGTCGCGGTCCAGGGTTGATGCGGCCGGCTCCATTCGATCCAGGCCAACCGCCCGGCATCCGGACTCAAGGTTGGAGCCGAGTAGAAGTCTGCGCCTTCGGCCAACAGCTGACGTTTGCCGTCTGCCGGATCTATGGCCACCAGGCGATGTTGATTGCCTTGCTCTTCGACGGCGAGTACCTGCCCGCCGGCAAATTGCAGATCGCCGTAACGGCATTCACCCACGGTCAACGCCTGCGGTATTTCACCGGCCAACGATTGCCGATACAGCTGCTGATCCGTCTCGTTGACGAAGACCACGCCATCATCGCTCAAGCAAAACGACCCGCCACCGTATTCATAGACTCGACTGCGCGCGCTGAACCCCGGCGGGGTCAGGCAATGGGCGGTGTTGTCGCGCCAATGCCAGATTCGGCAGGCACCATCTTCGGGGCGGTACTCATTCCAGAACAAACCCTGAGCGCCGACACACAAGTCAGTGAAATCGACGCCGGCCGCTACGGCTTTGAGGGCGCTCAAGGGTTCAGCTTTTAACGATGAGGCGTGAGTTCCGTTCATTGCGAAATTCCAGTTGCTCGATGGTCTGGGTAGCGTGCTCGGCTTCTTCGCGGGCCTTGAGGATCACGCCGTGATGTTCCGACTTGCTGCACACCGGGTCGGCATTGCTCGCGTCACCCGTGAGCATGAAGGCCTGGCAACGGCAGCCGCCGAAGTCCTTTTCTTTCTCGTCGCAGGAGCGGCACGGCTCGGGCATCCAGTCGTAACCGCGAAAGCGGTTGAAGCCGAACGAGTCGTACCAGATGTGCTGCATGCTGTGATCGCGCACGTTCGGGAATTGCACCGGCATCTGCCGTGCGCCGTGGCACGGCAGGGCGGTGCCGTCTGGGGTCACAGTCAAGAAAATGCTGCCCCAGCCGTTCATGCAGGCTTTGGGGCGTTCTTCATAGTAGTCCGGGGTGACGAAGATCAGCTTGCACGGGTGACCTTCGGCTTCGAGTTTGGCCCGGTATTGGTTGGTGATGTGCTCGGCGCGCACCAGCTGTTCCCTGGTCGGCAGCAAACCGACGCGGTTGAGCTGGGCCCAGCCGTAGAACTGGCAGGTGGCGAGCTCGACGAAATCGGCTTCCAGGGCGATGCACAGCTCGATGATGCGGTCGATCTTGTCGATGTTGTGCCGATGGGTGACGAAGTTCAGCACCATCGGATAGCCGTGGGCTTTTACTGCGCGGGCCATTTCGAGTTTCTGCGCGAAAGCTTTTTTCGAACCGGCCAACAAGTTATTCACCTGTTCATCGCTGGCCTGGAAACTGATCTGGATGTGATCGAGACCGGCCTTCTTGAAGTCGCTGATTTTCTGCTCGGTGAGGCCAATCCCCGAGGTGATCAGGTTGGTGTAGAAGCCCAGTTTTCGAGCCTCGGCGATCAGCTCGGCGAGGTCCTGACGCACCAAGGGTTCGCCGCCAGAGAAACCCAACTGCGCCGCGCCCATTTCCCGTGCCTCGCGAAACACCTTGAGCCACTGCTCGGTGCTGAGCTCTTTGCCTTGCTCGGCGAAGTCCAGCGGGTTCGAGCAGTAGGGGCATTGCAGCGGGCAGCGGTAGGTCAGCTCGGCGAGCAGCCATAGCGGCAGGCCGATCTCGGGTTTGGGCGGCAATGGCAGCGCCGCTGATTCAGGCAAGCTCGATCCAGTGCTCTGCACGGGCGACCTCCATGAATTGCTCGATGTCGTCACCGAGTTCGGGGACGCCGGGGAACTGGGCGTCCAGTTCGGCAATGATCGCCGCGACGTCACGTTTACCGTCGATCAGGCCACCAATCAGCGCGGCGCTTTCGTTGAGTTTGATCATGCCTTCCGGGTACAGCAGCACGTGGCCTTTTTGCGCCGGTTCGTACTGGAAGCGGTAGCCGGGACGCCAGCTCGGGGTCTTGCTGCGGTCGAAACTCATAAGGCGATCCCTTTATGCCAGACCCGTTGCTCGGTCACGCTGTGATAAGGCGGGCGGTTCAGTTCATAGGCCATGCTCATGGCATCGAGCATGCTCCAAAGGATGTCCAGTTTGAACTGGAGAATTTCCAGCATGCGCTGCTGGCCTTTATAGGTGGTGTAGTGCTGCAGGGTGATTGCCAGACCGTGCTCGACATCGCGCCGCGCCTGACCCAGCCGGGTGCGGAAATACTCATAACCGGCCGGATCGATCCACGGGTAATGCTGCGGCCAGCTGTCCAGGCGTGACTGGTGGATTTGCGGCGCAAACAGTTCGGTCAGCGAGCTGCTGGCGGCTTCCTGCCAATTGGCCCGGCGGGCGAAGTTGACGTAGGCATCCACCGCGAAACGCACGCCGGGCAACACCAGTTCCTGGGAACGCAGTTGGTCCGGGTCCAGGCCAACGGCTTGGCCGAGGCGCAACCAGGCTTCGATACCACCGTCCTCACCGGGCGCGCCGTCGTGGTCGAGCAGGCGTTGAATCCACTCGCGACGGACTTCACGGTCCGGGCAGTTGGCCAGAATCGCAGCGTCCTTGAGCGGGATATTCACCTGATAGTAGAAACGGTTGGCGACCCAGCCCTGGATCTGCTCGCGGGTCGCCCGGCCTTCGTACATCGCCACGTGATACGGGTGATGGATGTGGTAGTAGGCGCCCTTCGCCCGAAGCGCCTGTTCGAACTCGGCGGGGGAGAGTGGTGTGTCAGTCATTTCGGTTCTCCGGGGAATAACCGTTGGATTCTCGGGTGTCTGCGCTGGCCTCTTCGCGAGCAAGCCCGCTCCACATTGGGTCTATGGCGTACACAAAACCTGTGGGAGCGGGCTTGCCCGCGAAGGGGCCCTCCGCTACAACACAATACTCATGCCGTCGTACGCCACTTCAACATTGCGTCGAACCAGTTCGGCGCGCTCGACCGAGTCCTCATCGAGGATCGGGTTGGTGTTGTTGATGTGGATAAGCACTTTGCGCTGCTGTGGCAGTTGTTCCAGCACTTCGAGCATACCGCCGGGGCCGTTCTGTGCCAGATGCCCCATCTCCCGACCGGTGCGGGTGCCGACGCCGCGGCGCTGCATTTCATCGTCGTCCCACAGCGTGCCGTCCACCAGCAGGCAATCGCTGCCCGCCATGATCTCCAGCAACGGCGCATCGACCTTGCCCAGCCCTGGCGCATAGAACAACTTGCCGCCGGTACGCAGGTCTTCGACGATCAACCCGATGTTGTCGCCCGGGTGTGGGTCGAAGCGATGTGGCGAGTAGGGCGGTGCGGCGCTACGCAGCGGCAGTGGGGTAAAGCGCAGGTTCGGGCAGGCCGGGACGGTGAAGCTCTGGTCGAGCTCGATGCGGTTCCAGTTCAACCCGCCGTTCCAGTGGGTAAGCATAGTGAACAGCGGGAAGCCGGTGCTGAGGTCTTCATGGACCATGTCAGTGCACCAGACCTGATGCGGGCAGCCTTCGCGCAGGCTCAGCAGGCCGGTGGTGTGGTCGATCTGGCTGTCCATCAGGATGATTGCGCTGATGCCCGTGTCACGCAGGGCGCGGCCGGGTTGCATCGGGGCGAAGTTCTGGAGCTGCGCGCGAATGTCCGGCGAGGCGTTGCACAGGACCCAGTTCACGCCGTCATCGGAAATAGCGATAGACGACTGGGTACGCGCTTCGGCCCGCAGGCTACCGTCGCGAAAACCTGCGCAGTTCACGCAGTTGCAGTTCCACTGCGGAAAACCGCCGCCGGCGGCGGAACCTAGAATCTGGACAAACATGGTTGCTCCATCACTTCAACGCTGAAAATAAAAACGCCCCGGACGGGCCGAGGCGTTGTACCGCATGTTCTACCCAAGGGCAGTATCAACGGCTGGCGAAGTACATGGTGACTTCAAAGCCGATACGCAGGTCGGTGTAAGCAGGTTTGGACCAAGTCATAAAAACGTTCCTTCAGGCTCGTGAGAAAAATTCACTCTATACCTATAGCCCACCTCCCGCAGGAGATGTTCAGAGGTTTGCCGGGCTATGTTACTGAAACGTTTCTGCAAATTGGAGACATCTCTCGAAGAAAGCCCATTACAGCCCCGGTAATGATCGGGCTGTCGGTTGCCATGTGCCGTCCGGGCAGGCATTGGTGGCCAGGCATCTGCGGCCACCTGCTGCGTGAATCAGGCGCTTTGCTGCATCGAGCAAAGCTGTGCGATTCAGTAGCAACACGGCCTGTTGCAGCTCAGACAGGTAATCCGATGAATGGCCGCCCAGTTTGCCCTGCCACAGTAGTTCAAAGGCTTGGGCAAACGGGATGAGATTGCCGTCGAGCTGCTCGGCCAAGGTCTGGCGCTGATTGATCAAGGACGCATCATCGAGCGTCGAGATGAGTTCAGGCAGTTGCTTCAGGAAGGCTTCGATGTGTTCGAGGATCTCTTTCGCCGATGCGTTAGGCGATTGCACGCCAAACAGCAGCCCGGTCTGTCCATTGATCTGACGGACACCACTGAACACTGCGTAACCCAATTGCAGTTCGACCCGCAGGCGCTGATAGAACGGCGTTTGGCAGAGTTGCGCGAGCAGGCGCCACGCGGCTTCGTCGGCCAGATCCTGAGTGGGCGTCGGGCAAAACAGCAATAGCGCATTTTCGTTGGCGTCACTGGGCACTTCGCTCCAGAGGTGTTGGCCGGCAATGGAGGCGGGCGCGGTCATCTCACTGTCAGGAATGCCAGGTACGCGGCTCAAGGCGCGGGTGATCGCTGTTTGAACAGTCGCCGGCAGACCTGCGGCCAATCCATCCCAGCGTGCAGTGGCCCAGATCTGCTGTAGGACATCAGCGCCGGCAGGCTGCGATGTCGACTGCGAATCCTGTCCCAGGCAATGTGCTGGCAACACCTTAAGCAATTGCCGGATCGCGATCAGCGGTGCTGACGACTCGGTACTGAGCCAGGCATCGGCGGCGGGATTCATCAGACACAGCAGCGCCTGTTCGAGAATCGCCGGCATCGGCTCATGTCGTCCGCTGATTTTCAGCAACCATTGATTGCCCGTTTCGCTGAAGGACAGCTCGACGCCCGCCTGACTGGCGTCATCGCGCAGGCCTTGCAGGCTGCGGGCCAGTGTCGGTTGAAGATTGGCTGGCGGTGTAGAGTCGAGGTGCCAACGCAGGCAAATCGCCGCTTCGTCATTATCGCCTGCGAGACCTTGGCTGAACTGCATCGGCGAGCGTTCACGGCGACCGCGCGTGCGATCCTGGGCAAACGTGCGCAAGCCGCGATGGGCGCTGGTTTGTCCACGGATCAAACCGGCTGGTGCTGGCACTTCGGCCGAACGCAGGAACGGATTGGCGGGTGGCAGTTGCCAGACGACATCCAGGTTATCCACAGGTGTCGGGCTCATCTGCTGAACTATGGCTTTAAGCGCAATGGCACCCGAATCCGACAGTTCTGGTTCAAGCTTCTCACTGTCCAGTCGGGCAAGTGCCAAGGCGTTGCTGGTTTGACGCTTTTGCTGTTGCAGCAGGGCATATTCTTCGCGCAACTTCGACCAGTCGGCAGCGTCGGCGAAGAAGCTCAGCCAATCACCCAGCAGCTCACGGATTATCCCGGCCTGCGTTGCGGCACTGGCCGTCAGGTTGAACTCAACCTGCAGCAGTGCTTGTCCGGCGAATTGGTACAGCGGCGCCGCCTTCAGGTTGTCGATCAATTGGCGATGGCGTAACTCGGCGAAGACGCCTCCCGGTTTCGACGTGTTCAGCCAGGTGCAGAGAAAATCCAGCGCTTCACGGGATGCGTTCGGCAAGGCTTCGAATGCAAACAGCAGGTTGAGTCTGCGTTCGTCAGCCTGTTGATAACTGTTGTTTGCGGTTGCCATCAACGCGGGCGGGGCGCTTTGCGGTTGCTGATTACCGACGGCGAAGTCGCTGCTCAAGCGCTCGACCAGGCTACGCAACTCATCCACAGACTGCGGACCGGCAAGGCTCAGCGTTATTTGACCGGTTTGGTAGAAACGTTGATAGAACGCGCTTAACGCTTGTTGAAACTCGGGCTGCTGCACCGCCAGGCTGTCGCGATTGCCGGCATGGAAACCGCGCAATGGATGATCTGGCGAAAGCCCTTCAAGCAATGCGAGGTGTTGCTGTGCCTCAACATCTTGAGACCAGGCAATGAACTCGGCTTCCAGTACTTCCCGTTCACGCAACTGATCATCCGGATTCAGGCGCGGGTGGGCGAGCATGTCGCACAAACGCTCAAGCCCTCCGGCGAAGTCCTGAGGCGGCAGTTCGAAGAAGAAGTCGGTGGTGCGCTCGCGGGTGCTGGCGTTCAGTTGCCCGCCGTGACGTTGCACGTAGGCCATCAACCCATCGTCAGCAGGAAAGCGTTCGGTGCCGAGAAAGAACAGGTGTTCAAGAAAGTGCGCCAGCCCAGGCCAGGCCAGCGGCGCATCGTGACTGCCAGCAGCAACCCGTAAAGCCGTGGCGCAGCGTTTCAAACCGGGCGCATGACGAAGCGAAACCCGCAGGCCGTTGGCCAGGGTTTCGACGTGAGGGAGAAGGTGGGTCGGCGCAGGCATGAGCACTTCCGCTACTTAAGAAGTGCTCATGCTAGCGAAAACATGGGATCAGCGCTTGTTCAGCTCGCCGTAGAGTTCTGGTCGACGATCGAGAAAGTAGCGATTGGCGGCACGAGAATCGACCATCAGTTGGCGATCCAGCGTACCAACGATCAGCGCTTCATCCAGGCCGGCCTGGGCGATGCGACTGCCATCCGGTGCGGCGATGCTGCTTTGACCGCAGTAGTGGATCTCGCCTTCGTGACCACAGTAATTGGCGTACGCCACGTAACATTGGTTCTCGAAGGCCCGTGAGCGCACGGTGACATCGGCGATGAAGTCGTAGGGAATCATGTTCGCCGTCGGCACCAGAATCAGCTCGGCGCCGGCCAGCGCCAGGCGCCGGGCGTTTTCCGGAAACTCCAGGTCGTAGCAGATCAAAAAGCCCAGCTTCCAGCCGTTGAGTTCCACCAATGGAAACTCATCCGGCCCAACGCTGAACATCGAATGATCGAGCTCGCCGAACAGATGAGTCTTGCGGTAGTTGGCCAGACGCTGGCCCCGGCTATCGATCAACTGCACGGCGTTATAGATCTGCCCGTCCTCGGCGCGTTCCGGATAGCCATACACAATGGCGATACCGGAGGCCTTGGCGATGCTCGCGATGTACTGCGCGCAAGTGCCGTCTTGCGCCTCGGCCAACGCGCCAACCGCTTCGGCGCCGATGTTGTAGCCGGTCAGGAACATCTCCGGGAACACCAGCAGATCGGCGCCTTTGGCCTCTGTCGCAAGCTTTTGCAGGCGCTGCAGATTGCCGGCAACGTCGAGCGGCAGCGGCGGGCATTGGTAGAGCGCTACGCGCATTTCGGAGTCCTCTTACTCGGGCAGGGCAATCGGGCCGATTTCATGGAACACATCGCCCGGGCCTGGGTTTTCGACGTGGGTTTTACCACCGAAGTGATTCATGATGCCCCATACCGCGTTGAGCGAGGTCTGTACCGCGCCTTCGACCCAGGCCGGTGTCCACGAAACATCGTCGCCAGCGATAAAGATCCCACGCTGTTCGGCGGGCATGTCCTGTTGCATGAAGTGTGCATACATCCGCTGGTTGTAGCGATAGTGACCGGGCAGGGCGCCTTTGAATGCACCGAGGAAATGCGGGTCGGCTTCCCAGGACACAGTAATCGGGTCGCCGATGATGCGCGCAGCGATGTCGACTTTTGGATAGATCTTCTTCAGTGCATCCAACGCCAGCTTCACGCGTTTTTCGATCGGTTGCGGAAGCATTTTCAACGCGTCGCTCATCCACGAATACGACAGGCAAATCACGCCCGGCTTATCGTCGCCGTTATCGAAGAGGTAAGTGCCACGGGTCAGGCGATCGGTGAGGGTCATGCTCATCAGGTCGCGACCGGTTTCCGGGTCTTTGTCTTTCCAGAATGGCCGGTCGACCATCACGAAGGTTTTCGACGATTGCATGTAGCGGGTGCGGTCCAGGGCCATCCACATTTTTTGCGAGAACAGCGACTCTTCGCACTCGATCTGAGTGGTCAGCAGCCAGCTCTGGCAAGTGGTCAGCACAGCGGCGTATTCGCGGGTGTCACCCCAGTTGTCGGTCACGCTGAAACGGCCATCGGCGGCGCGTGCGATGCGTTTGACCCCGGTGCGCGGTGCACCGTTGTGCAGTGAACTCAGGCTGGTGCCTGCCGGCCAGTGAGCGCAGCGCTCCGGCACATGGCGCCAGATGCCCAACGGCACCTGCTCTACACCGCCGACCACCAGGTGTTGGTGATCGTCGCAGTTGGTCATGACTACGCGGAAGATTTCCAGCATCGAGTTCGGGAAGTCCGAGTCCCAGCCACCGGTGCCGAAACCGACCTGGCCAAACACTTCGCGGTGGTGGAACGACAGCTTGGCGAAGGCTTTGGAGGTGGCGACGAAGTCGTAGAAGGTCCGGTCATCCCACAGCGGAACGAGGGTGTTCCACAGCTCTTTGAGGCGCGGTACATCGCGATCGCGGATCGCTTGCTGAATCTCGCCAAAGCGTGAGCCGTCCTCCAGTGCATCGGCCCAGGCGTCGGCCACCTCCTGGAACAGTGCAGGAAGGTCGGCGAGTTTCTGTGCGTAATGGGTTTGGCCTTCCAGGTCGATGACGGTGCTGCCGGAAGCTGGGGTCAGCGGGTTAGGGAAAGGCTTGGTCTCAAGACCGAGCTTGTCGACGTAGTGATAGAACGCAGTGGACGACACCGGGAAGCGCATGCCACCCAACTCGGCGATGATCCCTTCAGCGCCTTCGAAGGCCTGGGAGCGCAAGCGGCCACCCATTTTCGAAGCTTCATAGACGACCGGCTTGAGGCCCAGTTTCATCAGCTCGTATGCGGCCACCAGCCCCGCGATACCTGCGCCGACAATCGCCACTTCCGCGCCGTGGTTGTGCGCAGGAATACTGCCTAAGCCAGCCGGGTGCTCGATCCAATCGTCAAAGGCGAATGGAAAGTCCGGGCCGAAAATGGTGACTGGTTTTTTACCGTCTGCAGGATGGCGATTGTTCTTGTTCATGGCTGACCTTGCTGGCGACTCGCACTCGGTGCTGAGTATAGGAAAAGACTGTCGCCATTCTAGGGAGCGTAGAGCACGTTAATAAGACGCAATGTGTCGTCATTCTGCATATTGTTTGTGCAATATGACGAGCTGATCGATCAAACTGGTTGGCCGCGGTCAATCTTGCTGCTGAGGATGATCGACGTGGTGGTTTTTTCTACGCCGTCGACACTGCCGATCTGGTCGAGCAACTGATCGAGCTGTTCCGGTGAATCGGTACGCAGCCAGGCCACGTAATCGAATTCGCCGCTGACCGCACACAACTGCTGAACCTGCGCCATGGCGCTGAGCCGACGCAGTACTTCCTTGCCGGAGCGCGGTTGCACGGTGATCCCGACATAAGCCTGCAAACCGCCATCGACCACTCGCTGCCCGAGTCGCACGCCGTAGCCGGTAATGACCCGGGCCTTTTCCAGCCGCGCCAGGCGTGACGTCACTGTCGTGCGTGCAATCCCCAATTGCCGGGCGAGCATGGCCACGCTTTCACGAGCATTGATCTGCAAGGCCGCGATCAGTTGGCGGTCGATTTCGTCGAGAACGGGAGGGCGGGTATCAGGCAAGGTCATCTCCGGCGGCACATTTCGGTGGCGAGCATGTTACCGACTGGTGAGCCGTAAAGGGCTGTGCGATGGATCGGTTTACACGCGGAACGCCTGCATGATGCAGGTCATTTGACCAAGGCCCTGACTTCTTGAATTTTTATATTGGGTATCACGCTGTCGGGGATTCTAGAGTTGCCAGAGAGGTTGTAGACAGAGAAGTTCTTGTTCATGACTTTTTTCGACATCAACTTCAATGACGGAAGAATTCGGGTGTGGAAATGTTGATCGAGTTCACACGGGGATATGCGGCTATCAGCCGTTTCATAGAACCGACCACTGGATTGTTGCAAGTCAACCCCGACCAGGATCACCTTGGTGAAACCGGCATGGTAGGCAAGTTGTAGAGCAAGATAAGCCACGGTGCGGGAGTCGAAAAAGCCATCGCTGAGATTTTTGCTAAACCCGATGCTCTTTCTTCGGTGGCCAAAAATAGAACGACTGCGTACGAGATCGTTGTTCTTTTTGAAGATCGAATCGACCCAGGATTGTTTAGCTGCCGACTTTAGCGCGTATAGCTTGCCGTGAGGTCGAATGCTGTTTCGCCGGATGAACTCCTCCCACAAGGCGACTCGCTGGCTAATCTGCATCGCGTGCGAAAATAGTTCGGGCTGCTGAGTCGGGAAGCTCATGTCCGTACAAGCGTAGAAAAACGGCTGGATCGCGGTGCCCTCGAAAAGTGCGACCGCGCCGTTCATTGTGATCATCGGAACATGAGCGAATTCTTCAATGGGAAAGTCTTTGGCGGAACTGCCGGAGGCAATGATGAAAACAGTTCCTGTTTCTATGTTGTGACACTCATTGAACCCGTTCACATAACTAAGTTTGTTATCGATCATGAAATATTTTTCGCTTGCGTTCATCAGGTGTCCGTTGGTCATGCCAATGGCATCGATTGTTTATTCTTGTCGGTGGTTGGCATCGATACCGAATTTCAAGATATCTGATAGCGCGTCATTCGTCATGGGGCTTCGATGTAGCCTGATGAGCGCTTGATATCGAATGTGGGTCAGGAAAGGGTCTCGAATACCAAGCCCGACACGCTCGTGCGACGTGGGTTTTCTATCGAGCCGACCGATGACCTGCTACTTGCGCCAGGGCGCGCGAACTCAAAAATGCACAAGACATTGCGCTGGGTATGTATGGCGTCATGCAATCGTGAACTGTAGACGTTTTTTTCGCCAAATGCATGGCGTAAATGCCATGGGCTTGGTGTCCCGGACTTCTCATGGTTACAGAAAAGCCGCGCAATGCGCGGCTTTGAGTTTGGTGGGCCCACACGGACTTGAACCGTGGACCAAAGGATTATGAGTTGCTGGGCGAGCTGATATGCCTAGAGAAAGCGTTCGTAGGTGAACGTAGGTTGGCATAGCTGGAGGCCCCGTAATACGTGGTGTTAAGCGTAATTTTGAGAAGGTTGCTCAAGCTGAGTACTGTACCGTGGTTGTACTGATTTTGCAGTCTTTGAGTTTCGCAATTCGCCCCGCAGTGAATTCTTCGCCCACGATCTTCTGTAGTGCCCCCGGGCTAATTCTCTCGCAGCTCCAAACCACGTTCCATTCACAGATCGAGAAGCAAAACGCGGCTTGGCCTAAGGCATGCGTATAGTCTGACTTTAAAGGTTGGCGATTGCGGTGACCTTTCATGTGCGCTAGATCCGTGCTGTCTAGGATCAGAATTGGGCCGCGCCCGCAGAGTTGGCGAGGCTGGTCAATGTGGCATTACACATTTCCGACTGCACCTGGCCTGCGTTACAGCCGCCACCCATCATTTAGCAGTGATTTTGGCGGCATCTAACCTACGTTAGGAGTTACCAGTATGTTCAAAGTAACCCCCAATCCGCCGGCAAGGTCCAACGCTAAGATCATCGATCAACGCGCTGTTGATCGACTGTTGTCCCATATGATTTTGGGTCAGAGACGGCACCGAGAAATCGTGCCAGGGCTTCAGTCCCCCTCCGTGAACCGCCGCCGCGTCAGGAAAAGCACCACGCCCAGCGGCACGGCCAGCAGTGCTAGCAGCTCCAGGTCAAAGCCCAGCACCTGCTGCTCACCAACCTTGAAGATGCTGACCAAGCCCGTTGCCAGCAGCGCCAAACCCAGCCACTTGCGCAACGGGTATGGTTTCAGAAACTGAACGAGGATCGCGCCCAGTACCAGAAGGACGACAGTTTGCATGATGTAGGGCATGTGCAGTTCCTCAGACCTTGATGACCAGCGTCACGACAGAGCGCTGTGGGCCAATCCCGCCATGGACCTCTCCCTCGATGCTGACCAGCGCGTCACCTGCATTCGGTCGTACATATCGACGACCATGCTGTTGACTTGGTAATGGGCGCGTTTCGCTTCGCCAAAGTGCAGCTCGCGCAGGCGACCTCGGTCGCTTTCCATGAGGGTGATTTGAGACAGATTGAAGACGATCCCTTCCTCGGACCTGTACTGCGTGGTCTTCTCGAACTTCATGCGCGTATCCATTCGTGCAAAAAGACGATGATTTTCTACAAGCGGTGACTAAGATGCAAACGGCCTTTGATGTGAGGCCCCGGGGAATTTGACGTCTGCACGGGTCTCATCGCCAGCAAGCCAACTCCCCGGCAGATAGCACCTCAAACGGGTGTCATGTATCTGTGGAGATCGATGGTGAGGATGTTGAGGGGTGGGTATACCGTCCATTCACGCTCGGTATCTGATAGGGCCAGCGGTTTCTGTGGACGTTTTGTGGACACTGATAGTGAATTGAAAGGAAATGATCCATCGAGAGTGAATGTCTCAGATGCACAAAAGCCGCGCAGTGCGCGGCTTTCGAGTTTGGTGGGCCCACACGGACTTGAACCGTGGACCAAAGGATTATGAGTCCTCTGCTCTAACCAACTGAGCTATAGGCCCTCAGTAGGCCGCGGATTATAGCGATGGTTTCCCGGCTGTGCTATCCGAAAAGTCTGAAACTGCGATACGAAGAAAGCTTGCGGCGAATTCGTCGGCGGGTAGAGGCAGACTGACGATGTAGCCCTGGATCTGTTCGCAACCCTCGGAAGTCAGGAATTGCTGCTGCGCGTGGGTTTCAACGCCTTCGGCTATGATCGTGAATTGCATGCTGCGACCCAGGGCAATAATTGCGCGGACAATGGCGGCATCATGCGGGTCGTCCGGCAGTCCGCGGACAAAGGACTGGTCAATTTTCAGGAAATCCAGCGGCAAGCGTTTGAGGTAGCTCAACGAGGAATAACCGGTGCCGAAGTCGTCGATGGCCAACTGCACGCCCAGACGTTTGAGCTGATGCAGGACTTCAAGTGCCTCTTCGGCCTGGCTCATGATGAAGTTTTCGGTGATTTCCAGTTGCAGGAAGCCCGGTTTGAGGCGGTTGTCCTTGAGCAGTTGTTCGATGCGGACCAGCAGGTTCGGCTGGCGTAGTTGTGCTCCGGCCAGGTTGACTGATAGCGGGCCGAAACTTTCATAGCGCTGGTTCCACTCGTGCATCTGCAGGCAGGCCTGTTCCAGTACCCAGTCACCGATTTGCAGGATCATGCCGTTTTCTTCGGCCAGCGGGATGAAGTGCTCGGGCGGCACATCGCCGAAAGCTGGATGGCGCCAGCGGATCAGGGCTTCGGCGCCTACCAGGCGCGGATGGTTGAGACTTACTTTGGGTTGATAGAACAGCGTCAGCTCATTGCGCTCGATTGCGCGGCGCAGTTCATGCTCCAGTGCCACGCGTTCGCTGGCCTGTGCGGTCAGGTCGCGGGTATAGCTTTCAACCCTGTTGCGACCTTTGGCTTTGGAGCGGTACATCGCGGCATCGGCGTTTTTGACCAGCGTGGCGACGTCGATGCCGTCATTGGGGTAGAGGCTGGTACCAATGCTGGCGCTGATGAAGAACTCATGCTCGCCAGCCTGGAAGGGCGCGGTGAAGCAGTTCAGCAGCTTGTTGGCAATATGGTCGGCGTCGCTGGCTTGCTGCAGGCCTGGCAGCAGGATGATGAATTCGTCACCGCCCAGCCGCGCCACGGTATCGATGTCCCGAAGTTGCTCTTTGAGCCGCACCGCAATGCCTTTGAGCAGCAGGTCGCCAACCGGATGACCCAGGCTGTCGTTGATGTGTTTGAAGCGATCGAGGTCAAGGAACAGCACTGCGCCCTGGCCACCGTTTTCTTGCTGGTTGTTGAGTGCGGTCAGCAGGCGGCTTTCGAAAAGTGTCCGGTTTGGCAGGCCCGTCAACGGATCGTGGTGGGCCTGATAGTCGAGTTTGGCCTGGGCGTGCTTGAGGCTGGAGATGTCGGCAAATACCGCGACGAAGTGGGTGATGAACCGGTCTTTATTGCGCACCGCGCTGATGGTCAGCCAGCTGGGGTACAGCTCGCCATTCTTGCGGCGGTTGGAAATTTCGCCCTGCCAATGCCCTTCGGCGGTCAGTTGATGCCACATCGCCGCGTAAAAGGCGCTGTCATGCAGGCCTGAGGCGAGCAACCTTGGCGTATGGCCCAGGGCTTCGGTTTCGCTGTAGCCGGTGATCTCGGTAAACGCGCGGTTGACGGCACTGATGTGCTGTTGGGTGTCGGTGATCAATACGCCTTCTGCGGTGCTCTCGAATACCGTGGCGGCCTGTTGCAGTTTTTCCTGCATCAGATGTCGCTCGGTAATATCCCGGGCGATGGTCAGCATGCAATCGTCATCGCCAATCGGCAGCGGCCGGCTGGACATCTCGCAGAGACGGATCTGCCCATCGTTGCGGCGTATATGGCAACTGAAGTCACGCACGAAGCCGTCGCGTTTCAACAGGTCGAGCATCTGCCTGCGTTCATTCAGGTTGACCCAGATGCCGAGGTCGAAGGTCGAGCGGTCCAGCGACATTGCGCTGTTGAAGCCGGTGATGCGGCTGAAGCCTTCATTGACCTCGATCAGCAGGCCGTCGCTCACGCGTGACAGCAACAAGCCGTCAGGCGAGGCATGAAAGGCTTTGGCAAATTTCTCTTCAGAGGTTTGCAGTTGTTGTTGGGTTTCCTTGAGCTGGCTGATGTCACGCACTACCACGACCAGTGCGGGGGTGGTGTCGAGCTGGAAGGGTTCGGCGGAGATCAGGCCGGTGAACACCTGGCCATTACTGCGACGAAAGGGCATCTCCAGATTGCGGATACTGCCGGCTTGCAAGCGCTGCAAGAGCCCGGGGCCGACACCGGCGATGCCCCAGATGTTCAGCTCGGTGGCGGTCCGTCCGATCACTTCTCCGGCAGTGAGGCCGATTTGCTCTTCGAACGCCTCGTTGACCTCCAGCAGGCAACCGTCGGACAGGCGTGCAATGACCAGAATGTCCGGGCATTGCTGGAACACCGAGGCAAACTTCTGCTCGGAGAGGCGCAAGGCTTCTTCGGTTCTTTTGGCTTCGCTGATGTCGATCATCAGCCCGCGCAGTATTGGCTCGTGGCCGTGCTCTATCAGGCTGACGATGTCGCGTACCCAGAGGCAGCGTCCATCGGCAGTGATCACCCGGTAATCGAGGCTGTAATCGCGTCCGGCAAGTACTTCGTGATCACAAAATGCCTGGGAGCGCGTGAGGTCGGCGGGGTGGATGATGTTGCGCCAGAAACCCGGAATCAGCCAATGGGACAGGGGGTAGCCGAGCAGGCCTTCGGCATGGGGAGATACGTAGCTGTACGTAAAATCACTGATTCGCGCTTCCCAGGCTATCGCCGAAAGGCTCTCCACCAGGCCGCGGTAATGGTATTCGCTGGTGCGCAGCTCCTGTTCCAGGGCTACCCGGCGGGAAATTTCCGAGCTCAAGCGGCGATTGATGCGGATCACCACGGCCAGAACGGTGACCAGCAGCAGTACGCCGGGCAAGCCGTACATCAGCAGGTCGGACCAGAAAGTGCGGTGGTCGAGGACATTCCCGACCCAATGCTCCTGGATGGCGCTGATTTCACCCGGGCTCATGTCCGCCAGTACTTTATCCAGAATGCCGACCAGCATTTTGTCGTCTCGCGGTACGCCCATCGCCAATTGGTAGCGATACGGCGTTTCGCCGCTGACGTAGAGCCCGTCGAGTTTGAGTTGGCGAAGGCTCCAGACGCTTGAGGCCAGATCGCCGACTACCGCGTCGACCTCGTCGGTGGCCAGCGCCTGCAAGGTCGAGCTGACATTGGGCATGGGGACCAGATTGAGGTCAGGATGGTGGGTGCGCAGCAGTTCATGGGGGGCGTAGTTTTCCACGACGGCAACTTTCAGGCCGTAAAGGTCTTCCAGCTTGTGCGGCTGTGCACCTTTCACATGGGCCAGGATGACGATCGGAAAGTCCAGATAGGGCCGCGTGAACGCGAGGTAACTCTGCCGTTCGGGCGTCGACATGACGCCGGGCAAGAGGTCCAGCTTGCCCTGTTTGGCCTGTTTCAGGACTTCGGTCCAGCTTACAGGCTCAATGGGCGTGACCTTGATTGCCAGGCGATCACGCACGATGTTGATGTAGTCAGCGGCAAGGCCTTGGTATCGGCCTTGCTCGTCGCGAAATTCAAACGGTGGCCAGGAAGCGTCGACACCTAGGCGAAGTTCCGGGTGAGCCGCAAGCCAGACACGTTCTTCGTCGCTCAGAGTCAGCGCGCCAGCCGTTGTGGTCCAGGTCATCAGCAATAGCAAAAGCACGGCCGGCAGTCTGGGCATAACGGTCTCGTTATGGCTTGGGGGGGAATGTTTCGAGTGTAGACGGGCTAGGCGGTGGGAGCGAAGCGAAGGGGATTTAATCTACAGAAAGCAAAACCCCCGGCAGGGCCGGGGGTTTTGTGATCACTCGTCGAGGAAGGAGCGCAAATGCTCGCTTCTCGTCGGGTGGCGCAGCTTGCGCAGCGCCTTGGCTTCGATCTGACGAATCCGCTCACGGGTAACGTCGAACTGTTTACCAACCTCCTCGAGGGTGTGGTCGGTATTCATGTCGATACCGAAGCGCATGCGCAGAACCTTGGCTTCACGGGCAGTGAGGCCGGAGAGAACTTCGCGAGTCGCTTCTTTAAGGCTCTCAACGGTAGCAACATCGATTGGCGACTGCATGGTCGAGTCTTCGATGAAATCACCCAGATGGGAGTCTTCGTCATCACCGATCGGGGTTTCCATGGAGATCGGCTCTTTAGCGATCTTCAATACCTTGCGGATCTTGTCCTCAGGCATTTCCATGCGTTCGCCCAGCTCTTCCGGAGTCGGTTCGCGACCCATTTCCTGCAGCATCTGACGGGAAATACGGTTGAGCTTGTTGATCGTCTCGATCATGTGCACCGGAATACGGATGGTGCGGGCCTGGTCGGCGATCGAGCGAGTGATCGCCTGACGGATCCACCAGGTGGCATAAGTCGAGAATTTGTAGCCGCGGCGGTATTCGAACTTATCTACCGCTTTCATCAAACCGATGTTGCCTTCCTGGATCAGATCGAGGAATTGCAGGCCACGGTTGGTGTACTTCTTGGCGATCGAGATCACCAGACGCAAGTTGGCTTCGACCATCTCTTTCTTCGCGCGGCGGGCTTTGGCCTCACCGATCGACATACGACGGTTGATGTCCTTGATCTCGGCAATCTTCAAGCCGGTTTCGGCTTCAAGTGCGGTCAGCTTCTGCTGGCAGCGAACGATGTCGGCCTGCAGGCGACCAATGGCTTCAGCGTATTTGCTTTTGCCTTTGGCCAGTGCTTCGGTCCAGCTTTCGTCAACTTCGTTGCCCGGGAACTGGCGCAGGAAGTCGGCACGCGGCATGCGTGCATCACGAACGCAAAGTTGCATGATCGCGCGCTCTTGCTGACGCAGACGATCCAGGGCGCTACGTACACGCTCAACCAGGCCTTCGAATTGCTTCGGAACCAGTTTGATCGGCATGAACAGCTCAGCCAGCGCCAACATCTCGGCAATGGCCTGCTTGTTTTCACGACCGTGCTTTTTCAGCGCCTTGCGGGTGATTTCCATCTGATCGGCCACAGCGCCAAAACGCTGTGCTGCGATGACCGGATCCGGACCGCTTTCGGCTTCTTCTTCGTCGTCACTGGCTTCAGCGTCGTCGTCATCGGTGTCGTCATCCGCTTTCACGGCTTTCGGGTCGACAGGCGGCGGCACTTCTGCAGCAGGCGGCGCAATGCCGTCGTCCGGGTCGATATAACCGCTCAGGACGTCGGACAGGCGGCCACCTTCGGTGGTGACGCGAGTGTATTCGGAGAGAATGTGGTCAACCGTGCCAGGGAAGTGCGCAATTGCGCCCATCACTTCACGGATGCCCTCTTCAATACGTTTGGCGATTTCGATTTCGCCTTCACGTGTGAGGAGCTCTACGGTACCCATTTCGCGCATGTACATGCGCACTGGGTCGGTAGTGCGACCAATGTCGGTCTCAACCGCTGCCAACGCTGCCGCCGCTTCTTCTGCGGCTGCTTCGTCGGTATCGGCGTCGGCCAGCATAAGGGAATCCTTATCTGGCGCAACCTCGAATACGTTGATCCCCATGTCATTGATCATGCGGATGATGTCTTCCACCTGTTCCGGATCTGAAATATCCTCCGGCAGGTGGTCGTTGACCTCCGCGTAAGTCAGGTAACCCTGCTCACGACCAAGGGTGATCAACTCTTTGATACGAGACTGCTGTTGCGCTTTTCCGGACATAACACCCTATCCACTGAAGGTCTTGGCGGGCAAAAAACAAGCCGAGGATTATACCTTAGCTATGACCTCACGCGCCACTTGAGGTCGGGTTTGATGCGGAAACATTCCGTTTTAGTAGGTCGCGCATCTGATTTGCTATTTGATTCGCTTCCTCGGCAGTCAATCCTGGCTGCCGTGCTTTCTTGATGAGGTCGTCGAGGGTCTGCGTGTGCTGACCCGCTGATAACCTAGTAATGGTGTCTAAAAACTGTTGTTCAAGGTTGTCACCTTCAATTAACCACTCCTTTTCCGCGAGTGCTTTAAGCAGGCGTCCTTGCTCGGTTCCATGCCAGCGGGCCATTAGCTGGATAGAGTTTAGCTTAGGATTTTTTTGCACGGCCTCGATCAGGGCTATTAGCAGTTGCGCATAAGTGTTGCTTTCATTTGCGAAGTGGTCGGCGGTCTCAACTTTGCCGGCCAGTTGCGGATGATGAATTAGTGTGCGCAGCGCAATCAAGGTGGGGGCCTCGACAGCAATCGGGGTGCGGGGTGGGCTCCGCTCGTCGCGTTTGCCTTTCTTGTCCCAGGGTTTGTTGTCCCATTTCTTGCCGCCGCTGCCCGGTTTTTTCGGCGTCCACTCCTGTTGAGGTACATAGGCCTCTTGCGGTTGGTGGTAGTCGGAATAGTCCGGCATGGCGTCGTAATCGATGCCGGGGTCGTAGGCGGGAGGTGCATCCTGTGGCGCGCTGTGCACCAGCTGACTGACTGCCTCGCTGTTCAGACCGGTAATTTCGGTCAGGCGCTGGCGCATCAGAGTGCGCAGGTTGGCTCCCGGGACTTTGTCGATCAGCGGCGCGGCGAGGGTGGCCATGTGGGCCTTGCCTTCGAGCGAGCGCGGATCGGACTCCTCGATCAACTGCTGAAAAAAATAGTCTGCCAATGGCTGGGCGTGTTGATTGATCCGCGCGCGAAAGGCGTCGGTGCCTTCGGAGCGGATCAGCGTGTCCGGGTCTTCGCCTTCGGGAAGGAACAGGAAGCGCGCACGCCGTCCGTCTTGCAGGCTCGTAAGCGTTGACTCCAGGGCGCGCCACGCGGCATTGCGGCCAGCCTGGTCACCGTCGAAGCAGAACAGCACGTTGGGCACCACGCGAAACAGCCGCTTCAAGTGTTCTTCGCTGGTGGCGGTGCCGAGTGTGGCGACGGCATTGCGCAGGCCTTGCTGGGCCAGGGCGATGACGTCCATGTAGCCTTCGACGACGATGATCTCATCGAGATTGCGGTTATTCTTGCGTGCTTCATACAGGCCGTAGAGTTCCTGGCCTTTATGAAATACCGGGGTTTCCGGTGAGTTCAGGTATTTCGGTTTGTCGTCGCCCAGTACTCGGCCGCCAAACGCGATGATGCGCCCGCGGCTGTCGCGAATCGGGAACATTACGCGATCGCGAAAGCGATCATAGCGTTTGCCGGTTTCGGCGTTCTCGATCAGCAGGCCGGCGTCGATCATGGCTTTTTGTTGCAGGGTGTCGCTGCTCAGATGCTTGAACAGATTGTCCCAGCCCGGAGGTGCGAAGCCGAGGCCGAAATCGCGGGCGATCTCGCCGGTCAGGCCGCGACCCTTCAAGTAGTCGACAGCTGCTTTTCGCGCCGGATGGCTTTTCAGTGCCTGGCGGTAGAAATCAGCAGCGGCGGTCAGCAGTGGGTAGAGCGGCGAGTCGGTCGGTTGCCGCGGTTTATGCGGGCGACCGCTTTCCTCGCGGGGGATTTCCATGCCGGCGGCTTTGGCCAGTTCTTCGACAGCCTGGGGAAAATCCAGGTTGTCGTGGTCCATGATGAAGCCGAGGGCGTTGCCACCAGCGCCGCAGCCAAAGCAGTAATAGAACTGTTTGTCCGGGCTGACGCTGAAGGAGGGGGTTTTTTCTTTGTGAAATGGGCAGCAGGCGGTGTAGTTCTTGCCGGCTTTTTTCATTTGCAGGCGCGAGCTGACCACATCGACGATGTCGGTGCGGTTCAGAAGGTCGTCAATAAAGCTCTGGGGAATTAGCCCGGCCATGGCGTTCTCGTCATCACTGCGCTGAAAATCTAACCCGCGCGAAAGGCGGCCTGATGCTGGTCATTATGTTGAGGCGCGGAGGATGTGCGGCTCGACCCGGTATCGTCTGCGTATTCGCTGTCGGGAAGTGTATCTGCCGAAAATCCGCTGGCGTTAGTGCTCATCGGTATTCGACTGTTTGAAAGTGTTGCGCTGAGTCCGCATTGGCCAAAGGGAGGCCTCGGATAGCTCATAAGCGGGCACGCAAAATCGTGCCTTGGGCTGATCGTCGTGAGAGGAATCAGTAAAAGGTTGTGCTCGTCAGTAGCCTTGGAAGGCTCGTCAGAAGAGACGTGCACCGCTGGCAAAAGAGCCAGGTCTGACGTGTGAAGCAGGTTTGTCTCGGTCGCGTCTGCGGCTTTGACAGTGAAGCATCAAGCGATATCCGCAAATGCCATAAGCCCGGCTGAGGGCCGGGCTTGGCAGAAGCTTGCTACGAACGTCTGCGTATTAGTACAGACGAACGGCGCGGCGCTGTTCGCGCTGAACTTTCTTGGCGTGACGCTTAACAGCGGCTGCTGCTTTACGTTTACGCTCAGAAGTCGGCTTCTCGTAAAATTCGCGGCTACGAACTTCAGCCAGAACACCGGCTTTTTCGCAGGAGCGCTTGAAACGACGCAGAGCTACGTCGAAGGGTTCGTTCTCTTTAACTTTGACGGCTGGCATCCAGAGCTACCTTCATTCATTACCGGGGTCAACATCCTCGCGGCAAAAGTGCACTTGAAGACGTCGGTTTTTAAGGGTTGCGGATGTTAACCCCTCATCGCTCGGAATGCAAAGCCTCTGATCGAAAACCGCTGGTCGGGGCATCACGTGGCGACTATTATGCGCGCCTTCGAATTTAGCCTAAACAAGGCGCAAACCCATGCTAGTACTGGGATTAGAAACCTCCTGCGACGAAACCGGCGTCGCACTTTACGACAGTGAAAAAGGCCTGTTGGCCGATGCACTGTTCAGCCAGATCGACCTGCATCGCGCCTATGGTGGCGTGGTGCCGGAGCTGGCTTCGCGTGACCACGTCAAACGTATGCTGCCCTTGATTCGTCAGGTGTTGGCTGAAGCCGACTGCGTGCCGACCGAGATCGATGCCATCGCCTACACCGCGGGTCCTGGCCTGGTCGGGGCCTTGCTGGTGGGGGCGTCCTGCGCTCAGGCACTGGCGTTTGCCTGGGGTATTCCAGCCTTGGGTGTGCACCACATGGAAGGTCACTTGCTGGCGCCGATGCTGGAGCCGCAACCGCCCGAATTTCCGTTCGTCGCTTTGTTGGTGTCCGGTGGTCATACCCAGCTGGTTCGAGTCGATGGCATCGGTCAATACGAGTTGTTGGGCGAGACGCTGGATGATGCTGCCGGTGAGGCGTTCGACAAGACGGCGAAGATGATGGGCCTCAATTACCCTGGTGGTCCGGAAATCGCACGATTGGCCGCGCAAGGCGTCGCCGGACGTTTCGTGTTCCCGCGTCCGATGTGTGATCGGCCGGGTCTGGACTTCAGTTTCAGCGGCTTGAAAACCTTTGCCTTGAACACGTGGCAGCAGTGCGTCAGCGCTGGGGACGACGGCGAGCAAACACGCAGCGACATCTCGCTGGCCTTCCAGCAGGCAGTGGTGGAGACTCTGACCATCAAGTGCAAGCGTGCCCTGAAGCAGGCGGGCCTCAAACGTCTGGTGATCGCGGGCGGCGTCAGTGCAAACAAGGCTTTGCGTGTGTCCCTGGAGAAAATGCTTGGCGACATGAAGGGCGACGTTTACTACGCACGTCCGGAGTTCTGCACCGATAACGGCGCAATGATCGCTTTTGCCGGGTGTCAGCGGTTACAGGCCGGTCAGCAGGAAAGTCTGGCGATCAGCGTGCAGGCGCGTTGGCCGATGGAGCAGTTGTCACCTGTGTAAAGACGGGTGAGTCAGGGTCGTACTCGGCAAGAGTATTTAAAAATGCCGTTCGCGCCCGGCAAACAGGTCGCGTAGATTGCCGCGATGGCGCCAGACGATCAGTGCTGTCAGTGCGCTCATGGGCAGCAATGCTCCCGGCTCCTGCCAGGCCAGCAGTGGCAGGGTCAGGGGCGTTGCGATCAGGGCGGCCAGCGAGCTGGTGCGTGTGAGGTAGAAGGTCAATAGCCACGCGCCGATAGCGAGGAGCGCTGCCGGAGGGTAAAGCCCCAGCAGCATGCCGGCAGCCGTTGCAACACCTTTGCCGCCGCGAAAGCGGAAGTACAACGGATACAGATGGCCGATCACGGCATAGACGCCGACCCAGGCCTGTTGCTGTACCGAGAGGCTCGCAAGCCCTGCCATCAACACGGGTAGCAGGCCTTTGCAGAGGTCGCCGAGCAAGGTCAGGACGGCGAGTTTTTTGCCGGCCAGGCGTAACATGTTGGTGGCACCGGCATTACCCGAGCCACTCATTCGCGGATCGGGATTACCGGTCAGGCGGCTGAGCAAAATGGCAAAGGACAGAGAGCCAAGCAGGTAGGCGAGGATCGCCAGTAACCAAAACATGCTAACTATTCCGGGCGAGGACGCCCTGATTCTAACGGCGCATTGCGCCCTTGTCGTGCTGCGGAGAAGAGTGCTTGGACAGAGTGTTTATCGAGGGCCTGGAAGTCGACACGGTGATCGGTGCCTACGACTGGGAGCGCGGCATCCGTCAGTGCCTGCGTCTTGATCTGAATTTCGCCTGGGACAATCGCCCGGCAGCGGCGGGTGATGACCTGGCCCTGGCGCTCGACTACGCCAGCGTGACAGCACGTATTCAGGCGTTTGCCGAGCAGGCGCAGTACCAACTGGTTGAAACCTTTGCCGAGCGTCTGGCCGAAGTCTTGATGAGCGAATTCAAAATTACCTGGCTGCGCCTCAAGCTGACCAAGCCGGGGGCTATCCCGGCTGCAACGGGCGTGGGCGTGGAGATCGAGCGCGGATGTCGCTAACTCAGGTATTTCTTGGGCTCGGCAGCAATGTCGAGCGCGAAGCTCATTTGCAGGCGGGGCTGGAAGCGCTTGCCGGTTTTCTGGTGGATATACGCTGTTCGGCGGTGTTCGAAAGTCAGCCGGTGGGGATCAAGAGCGGTCCGTTTTTCAATTTCGTAGTGTCGGCGTTTACCGATCTTCCGTTGACGGAACTGGACCGTCGGTTGAAGTTTATCGAGGCCGACAACGGTCGTTATGCCCCCGATCGCAAGGGCTTGCCGTTGGATATCGACGTGCTGTTGTATGGCGATCTGGTGGGCAATTTTGACGGATTGATCCTGCCTCGAGCGGAAATCCTGAAAAATGCCTTTGTGCTGTGGCCGTTGTCGCTGATAGCGCCGGACAGGGTGCATCCGGGTGTAGGTAAAAGTTTTGCCTCTCTGTGGAGTGAGGCGAAGATTGACCAGGTATTGGCGCCGGTTGCGTTTGAGTGGCGCGGTGAGCAGTTGACCCCTTCGAATCTGCTGTGACCTTGATGACGCCATCGCGGGCAAGCCTGGCTCCTACAATATTGTGTCGTACGCCATTTACGCGCTCGGCATAGGTCTCGTAGGAGCAAGGCTTGCCCGCGATGCTTTTCAAGCAGACGCCGCTTCTTTGTAGGCCTTCAGAGCCTTGAGCCGTTCGCGCTTGAGCGCCTCGCCCAGCTCCGGGCCTTTGAATCCCAGCTCCAGCAAAGGCTGAACCGCCACGGTGCGTGCGGCGGTCGCCGCGCCTCGCAAATAATCCGCTTGTGGATAACTTCTCTGCTCAAGGCCTTTGCGGCCGCGGGCATCCATTTCGCAGGCGTTGATGAATTCTTCAAAGCGCTGCGGCCGTCGGTAAACGTCGAAGCTCTGCAGTAATTCCAGCAATGTCGACGGCTTCAGTTCCAGTGCGCGGTGACCATGGGTGTGGTACTCGCCAACCAGCAACGCCAGTTCCTGGCAGTCGCGTGGGGCCTTGAAGCGCTCGTTGACCGCTTTGATCAGCCTCAGGCCCTTGTGCTCGTGAGCGATGTGTCTGGGCCACTGGCTCTCAGGTGTCAGGCCTTTGCCCAGATCATGCAGCAGGCAGGCCCAGCGCACGGTCAGCGGCTGCTTGTGCAGCGCGGCCTGCTCGAGAACGCTCAGGGTGTGCACGCCGCTGTCGATTTCCGGGTGGTGGGCTTCGGGTTGTGGCACGCCGAACAGCGCTTCAACCTCGGGGATCAAGACGTTCAGGGCGCCACAGTCGCGCAGAACCTGGATGAATACTTGCGGCTGGTCTTCCATCAGGGCGCGGGAAATTTCTTTCCAGCTGCGCTCTGCGGTCAGCGCCTCAAGCTCACCTGATTCGCTGAGCTGACGCATCAGGTCCAGGGTCTCGGGGGCTACCGTGAAGCCGAGCCCGGCATAACGTGCGGCGAAACGGGCAACACGCAGTACACGGAGAGGATCTTCGGCGAACGCGGGGGAAACGTGGCGAAGCAGGCGTGCTTCAAGGTCACGCTGGCCGTGATACGGATCGGTCAATTGACCGTGATCGTCTTCGGCCATGGCATTGATCGTCAGGTCGCGACGAATCAGGTCTTCTTCCAGGGTGACTTCCGGGCTGGCATGGAAGGTGAAGCCGCCGTAGCCGCGTCCGCTTTTGCGTTCGGTGCGGGCAAGCGCATATTCCTCGCCGCTTTTGGGGTGAAGGAATACCGGAAAATCGGCGCCTACCGGGCGATAGCCCTTGGCGAGCATTTCTTCGGTGCTGGCGCCCACCACCACCCAGTCGATGTCGGTAACAGGCTTGCCGAGCAGGCGATCACGGACCGCGCCGCCGACTTTATAAATCTGCATAAAAAACCTCCGTTAGCCCGACAGGATAACCCTTGCGTCGAACTTTCGGAGGTCCGGCTGACATCAAAGATGAATGACGGCGAGGTCCATCCGGCCGTATTCGCCCTCGCTATGCTCGCCTTTTGGCGGGACATGATGGGTTTTCATTACCTGGTCACCTTGCAGGGTTTCCAGGTGAATATCGAAGCCCCAGAGGCGGTGCAGGTGCTTGAGCACTTCCTCGGTGGAGTCCCCGAGTGGTTTGCGATCATGTTGCTGATGGCGCAGTGTCAGCGAGCGGTCGCCGCGCCGGTCGATACTGTAGATCTGTATGTTCGGTTCGCGGTTACCCAGGTTGTACTGTGCTGCCAGGGTTTCACGAATGGTCCGATAGCCTTCTTCGTCATGAATGGCTGGCACCAGCAGGTCGTCTTTCTGGTCGTCATCGAGAATGCTGAACAGTTTCAGGTCACGAATCACTTTGGGTGACAGGTACTGCAGGATGAAGCTTTCGTCCTTGAAGCTGCTCATGGCGAACTTGATGCTCGACAGCCAGTCGGTCCCGGCGATTTCGGGGAACCAGCGGTAATCCTCTTCAGTAGGGGCTT
Source organism: Pseudomonas sp. GW822-FHT04C11 (assembly GCF_058800905.1). Lineage (NCBI taxonomy): Bacteria > Pseudomonadati > Pseudomonadota > Gammaproteobacteria > Pseudomonadales > Pseudomonadaceae > Pseudomonas > Pseudomonas sp. GW822-FHT04C11. The sequence continues at coordinate 431,939 of NZ_JBXAMS010000003.1, forward strand.
CGCACATGCGCCGAATGTCGCGGTACATGGAAAAACCCAGGGTGTAGGGGTTGATGCCGTTGTAGTAAGGGCTGTCGAACCCGGGCTGGAAGACTACGCTGGTGTGAGAGGCCAGGAACTCCATCATGAAGCCGTCGGTCACCAGGCCCTCATCGTACAGGTCGTTCATCAGAGTGTAGTGCCAGAACGTCGCCCAGCCCTCGTTCATGACCTGAGTCTGACGCTGTGGATAAAAGTACTGCGCGATCTTGCGCACGATCCGTACGATTTCCCGTTGCCATGGCTCCAGCAGCGGGGCGTGCTTTTCGATGAAGTAGAGGATGTTCTCCTGCGGTTCTGCCGGAAAGCGTGCGTTGTCTTTCTCGTTGAACTTGTCTGCGCCTTTTGGAATGGTGCGCCACAGGTCGTTGATCTGCTTTTGCAGGTGTTCTTCACGATCCTTTTGCCGGCGTCGCTCTTCTTCCGCGGAAATCGGATAAGGACGTTTGTAGCGGTCGACACCGTAGTTCATCAGGGCATGACAGGAGTCGAGCAGGTCTTCCACGGCATCGATGCCATGGCGTTCTTCGCATTGCATGATGTACTGCTTGGCAAACACCAGGTAGTCGATGATCGAGCTGGCATCGGTCCAGGTGCGGAACAGGTAATTACCCTTGAAAAAGCTGTTGTGGCCGTAGCAGGCGTGGGCCACTACCAGTGCCTGCATGCAGATGGTGTTTTCTTCCATCAGGTAGGCGATGCACGGGTCCGAGTTGATCACGATCTCGTAGGCCAGTCCCATCTGGCCGCGACTGTAGGACTTCTCGGTGCTGAGGAAGTGTTTGCCATAGGACCAGTGGTGATAGCCCAGCGGCATGCCGACGGAGGCGTAGGCATCCATCATCTGCTCGGCGGTAATCACCTCGATCTGGTTGGGGTAGGTATCGAGCGCGTAGCGGGCCGCAAGACGACTGATTTCCCGGTCGTAGGCCTGGATCAGCTCGAACGTCCATTCGGAGCCTGTAGATATGGGTTGGCGCTTCTGCTCTTTGGCGGTCATGTCACTAACCTGCGCTGGAAGAGTTCACGGAAAACCGGATAGATATCCCCGGCCGAGACCAGTTGTTGCTGGGCAAACGTGTCGGAAAAGGCTTCGCTGATACGCTCGTATTCGTACCACAGGGCCTGGTGTTCGCGGGGGGTAATCTCCACATAAGTGTAGTACTGCACGAATGGCATGATCTGGTTGATCAGGATGTCTCGGCAGATCGGCGAGTCATCGTTCCAGTTGTCACCGTCGGAAGCTTGCGCGGCGTAAATGTTCCAGTCGTTGCTCGGATACCGTTCGGCCATGATCTCCTGCATCAGTTTCAGGGCGCTGGAAACGATGGTGCCGCCGGTTTCGCGAGAGTAGAAGAACTCTTCCTCATCGACTTCCCGGGCGCTGGTGTGGTGGCGGATGAACACCACATCGATTTTCTCGTAGTTACGCTTGAGGAACAGGTACAGCAGGATGAAGAACCGTTTGGCGATGTCCTTGGTGGCTTGGGTCATGGAGCCGGAAACGTCCATCAGGCAGAACATTACCGCCTTGGAGCTGGGGTTGGGCTGCTTGATCAGCAGGTTGTACTTGAGGTCGAAGGTGTCGAGAAACGGCACACGGTTGATGCGCGCGCTCAAGCGTTCGATTTCTGCCTCGATTTCCTGAATATCGCCGAAATTGTCTGGTTCTTCCTGTTTAAGTCGTGCCAGTTCCTCTTTTGCTACCCGCAGTTTCTCCCGGCTGCTGCCTGACAGTGCGATACGCCGAGCATGGGCCGAGCGCAGGGTGCGGATGATGTTGATCCGTGAAGGATTGCCTTCGTTGCTGATGCCGGCGCGCACGGTCTTGAAAGTATCAGTGCCGCTCAGGTTGCGCTTGACCAGGTTCGGCAGCTCCAGGTCCTCGAACATGAACTCGAGAAATTCTTCCTGGGTGATCTGGAACACAAACTCGTCCATGCCCTCGCCGGAGTTGCCGGCCTTGCCGGGGCCTCTGCCGCCGCCACCTCCCGGCGGACGAGCAATATGCTCGCCGCTGGTGAACTCCTTGTTGCCGGGATGTACGATGGTCTGCTTGCCGCCGCGACCATGGTGAAGCACTGGCTCGTCGATATCGCGGCCAGGAATGCTGATTTGCTCACCGTGCTCCATATCGGTAATGGAACGCCGGCTGACGGCCTCTTCGACGGCCTTCTTGATGTGATCACGGTAGCGCCGCAGAAACCGCTGACGGTTTACCGTGCTCTTGTTCTTGCCATTGAGACGTCGGTCGATCACATAGCTCATGACTGCTCCTTAGAAGCTGTCTTGAGAAATCGCGAGCAAGTCTGGCGGTAATGGGCGCGGGGCAGGAGGCGCGATCTTGCGCCTCCCGTACCACCTGCGCGTTGCCTGGACTTCGCTGCCGATTTCCAAACACCTTCCTGAAACCTGTGTAACAGAAATTTGTCATGCAGGCTTCGGGCTAACGACAACCGGTCTGACCGGCAGCGTATTACTGCGATTTCCTGACCCGCAGGTACCACTCGGAAAGCAGTCGTACCTGTTTGTCGGTGTAGCCGCGCTCGACCATCCGTGTAACGAAGTCGTTGTGTTTCTGCTGGTCCTCTTTGCTGGCCTTGGCGTTGAAACTGATGACCGGCAGCAGATCCTCGGTGTTCGAGAACATTTTTTTCTCGATGACCACCCGCAGCTTCTCGTAGCTGAGCCAGGTCGGATTCTTGCCGTTGTTGTTGGCCCGGGCACGCAGGACGAAGTTGACGATTTCGTTGCGGAAATCCTTCGGATTGCTGATACCCGCCGGTTTCTCGATTTTCTCCAGCTCTTCGTTGAGGGCTACGCGGTTGAGGATCTCGCCGGTTTCCGGATCGCGGTATTCCTGATCCTGAATCCAGAAGTCCGCGTAGAGCACATAGCGGTCGAAGATGTTTTGCCCGTATTCGCTGTAGGACTCCAGGTAGGCGGTCTGGATTTCCTTGCCGATGAACTCGATATAACGCGGCGCCAGGTACTCTTTCAGGAAGCGCAGATAGCGCTCGCGGGTTTCCGCCTGGAACTGCTCCTGTTCGATCTGTTGTTCCAGCACATAGAGCAGATGCACCGGGTTGGCGGCGATTTCATGCGGGTCGAAGTTGAAGACTTTCGACAGGATCTTGAAGGCAAACCGGGTCGAAAGACCGTTCATGCCTTCGTCAACGCCCGCGGTGTCGCGGTATTCCTGGATCGACTTGGCCTTCGGATCGGTGTCCTTGAGGTTTTCACCGTCATACACGCGCATTTTTGAGTAGATGTTCGAGTTTTCCGGCTCTTTGAGGCGCGAGAGCACCGTGAACTGAGCGAGCATCTTCAGGGTGTCGGGTGCGCAGTGGGCCTTGGCCAGGGAGCTGTTGAACAGCAGCTTGTCGTAGATCTTCACTTCGTCACTGACCCGCAGGCAATACGGTACTTTGACGATGTAGATCCGGTCGATGAAGGCTTCGTTGTTCTTGTTGTTGCGGAAGGTGTGCCACTCCGATTCGTTGGAGTGCGCGAGCAGGATCCCGGTGAACGGAATCGCGCCCAGGCCTTCGGTACTGTTGTAGTTGCCTTCCTGGGTGGCGGTCAGCAATGGGTGCAGCACCTTGATTGGTGCCTTGAACATTTCGACGAATTCCATCAGGCCCTGGTTGGAGCGGCAAAGTGCGCCCGAGTAGCTATAGGCGTCGGCGTCGTTCTGCGGGAACTCTTCCAGTTTGCGAATATCGACCTTGCCCACCAGCGCCGAGATGTCCTGGTTGTTTTCGTCACCTGGTTCGGTCTTGGCCACGGCGATCTGATTGAGGATCGACGGGTAGAGTTTGACCACCCGGAACTGGCTGATATCGCCTCCGAATTCGGCCAGGCGTTTGGTCGCCCAAGGCGACATGATGGTGTTCAGGTAGCGCCGCGGAATGCCGAAATCCTCTTCGAGGATTGCGCCGTCTTCGGTGGCGTTGAACAGCCCCAACGGAGACTCGAACACCGGAGAGCCCTTGATGGCATAGAAGGGCACTTTTTCGATCAGCTGTTTCAGCTTCTCGGCCAGGGATGACTTACCGCCACCGACGGGGCCGAGCAGGTAGAGGATCTGTTTCTTCTCTTCCAGGCCCTGAGCTGCGTGGCGGAAGTAGGAGACGATCTGGTCGATGCATTCTTCCATCCCGTGGAAGTCTTCAAAGGCCGGATACCGACGGATCACCTTGTTGGAAAAGATGCGCGACAGTCTCGAATTGGTCGAGGTGTCGAGCAACTCCGGTTCGCCGATGGCCAGCAGTAGTCGCTCGGCGGCGGACGCGTAGGCGCTACGGTCCTTTTTGCACAGTTCGAGATACTCCTGCAGAGTGAGCTCTTCCTGCCGTGTGGACTCGAAGCGTTGTTGGAAGTGGCTAAAGATACTCATGACGTCACCTCGCTCGATACGTGGAGCCGACGTCGGATCAATCAGTGGATGCTGGCAAGCAACTGAAAGTGCAGTTGCCTTTTACCCCCCTGAACACCTTCAAAGCTATCAACCCTGAAAGCTACTCCCGATGATCCGTGCGCCGGTGTACCGGCTCTCCCCTGTTTTGGATGGCCTGAGGCTAAGGATAGTTCGGAATCTGCAAGGTAAGGGGGGCAATGCGTAGTTTTGTTATGACTACCGTTCGTCAGCCCACGGCGGGCGTGGGCTGGAGCGTGTGAAAAAAATTATTCGGCAGTGCCTTGCGCTGTTTCCGAGGGATAAATCGTACGCCAAAGCTCGAATCCACCGTCCATGCTGTAGACGTCGGAAAAGCCCTGGCTGACCAGATATGCCGCAGCGCCCTGGCTGGAATTACCGTGATAGCAAACCACTACGGTCGGTGCGTCGAGGTCGGCGGCGGTGATGAATGCGTGCAGGGAATGATTATCCAGATGCTTCGATCCGCTGATGTGCAGTGCGGCAAAAGTTGCCGGATCGCGGACATCGACTACTACCGCGCCTTGTTCGCGCAATGCCTGGGCTTGTTCTGGGGGGATGCGTTTGAATTCGCTCATGGCGGGCTCCTGTGGCCTGACTGAAAGCGCAGCCTAGCGCTTGGCGCTGGCCGACAATAGTTCGGGGGTCGTTGGGGGGACATACGGCAAGGTGTGGCCCTGGGCATCGCATTTGCAATGCAGGCGCTCGCCGGTATCAACGTTCATCAAGGTCATCGAGCCACCCCAGACACAACCGCTGTCCAGGGCGAAGATGCCCGGTTCATTACATTTACCTTCGAGCGCGGCCCAGTGGCCGAAAATGATCTTCTTTCCGCGGGTCTTGCGTTGCTGGTGTGAGAACCAGGGGGCGTAACCGGGTAGCGCGCTATCGAGGCCTTCCTTGCTCTTGAGATCTAGCTTGCCGTCGCTGGTGCAAAAACGCATGCGAGTGAAGTAGTTGGTGATCACCCGCAGGCGGGCAGCACCTTTAAGGTCGCCGTCCCACTTAAGCGGTTCGTTGCCATACATGCCATCGAGGTAGGGCGCGATGCGGTTGTCGTCACGTAATGCTTCTTCGACTTCGGCGGCGCACTTCAAGGCTTTGCGCAGGGACCACTGCGGCGGTATACCGGCATGGACCAAGGCAATATCGCGTTGTTCGTCGTAGTGCATGAGCTTTTGCTGGCGCAGCCACTCAAGCAGGTCCTCGCGATCCGGGGCTTCGAGGATTTCACGCAGGGTGTCGGCTTTGCGCAAGCGTTCGATGTTGTAGCCGGCAGCCAGCAAGTGCAGGTCATGGTTGCCCAGTACGCACACCAGCGATTCGCGGATGCCATAGAGAAAGCGCAGGGTTTCCAGCGATTGCGGGCCGCGGTTGACCAGGTCGCCGACCAGCCACAGATGATCCGTTGCAGGGTCGAAGGCAACCCGCTTGAGCAGGCATTGCAGGGGCTCAAGGCAGCCTTGCAGGTCGCCGACGGCGTACGTCGCCATCAGTGCAGGGCTCCGGGCACCGCCAGGCGGAATGGCGCGATGATGGCGTCGAAGTGTTTACCGTCTTCAGCGAGCATTTGATAAGTCCCCTGCATGTTGCCAACGCGGGTAGTCATCACGGTGCCGCTGCTGTAGGTGTGGCTCTGGCCGACATCGATCAGCGGTTGCTGACCCACCACGCCTGCGCCGCGAACCTCTTCGACATGGCCGTCGCCATCGGTAATTACCCAGTGCCGCGAGAGCAACCTGGCCGGTAGCAGGCCGTTGTTATGTACGGTAATGGTGTAGGCAAAGGCAAAGCGGTTCTGCTCGGGTTGCGATTGTTCTGCCAGATAGCGGGTGACGACGCTGACGTCGACCTGATAGCGAGGATCGGACATGCAAGAGGCCTTAAAAGCTAAGCGGGGCGCGTAACTGATTGAGGTCAGTCTAGGCCAGGTACCGGGTAGTAAACCAGACTGGAAGGCTGGTGTCCTACCCGATAACGCTTCTGACCTGTCAGATGTCGGCAGGCTGCTCGGCGACTTGCTCGCTGAGCTTGTCAGCCAGACGGACGAAGGCCGCCAGATCGAGCTGCTCCGGGCGCAGGCTGCCATCGACGCCGGCGGCTTCGATTTCAGCATTGCTCAGCAGGGCCTTGAGGGTGTTGCGCAGGGTCTTGCGGCGCTGGTTGAAGGCTTCGCGAACGACGCGCTCCAGTAAGCGATGGTCTTTGGCCGGGTGCGGCAGCACGGCGTGCGGTACCAGGCGGACGATCGCCGAGTCGACTTTTGGTGGCGGGTTGAAGGCGCCAGGGCCGACGTTGAACAAGTGTTCGACTCGGCAGTGGTACTGAACCATGATCGACAGGCGACCCCAATCGCCACCGCCAGGACCTGCCGCCAGACGCTCGACCACTTCCTTTTGCAGCATGAAGTGCATGTCGCGGATGATGCCTGCGTTGTTCAGCAGGTGGAAAATCAGCGGCGTGGAGATGTTGTACGGCAGGTTACCGACGACGCGCAGGCTGTTGGGTGCGGCATTCAGGCTGTTGAAGTCGAACTTCAGTGCATCGCCCTGGTGCAGGTTGAAATTGCTCTTGCCGGCGAATTGCTGGTTGAGGATCGGGATCAGGTCCTTGTCCAGTTCAACCACGTCCAGTTGGGCGCCGCTATTGAGCAGGCCTTCGGTGAGCGCGCCCTGGCCCGGGCCGATTTCCAGCAGACGGTCATCGGGCTTGGCATGAATGGAGCGCAGGATGCGATCGATAACGCCAGCATCGTGCAGGAAGTTCTGGCCGAAACGCTTGCGCGCCCGGTGTTGGTAATGCTCGGTCATAAACAGGTCTCGGCCATCTGGTAGGCGGTTTCCAGGGCGACTTGCAGGCTGCCGGTGTCGATTTTTCCGCTGCCAGCCAGGTCCAGGGCGGTGCCGTGGTCGACTGACGTGCGGATGATCGGCAAGCCGAGGGTCACGTTGACTGCCGCGCCGAAGCCTTTGTATTTCAGCACAGGCAGGCCCTGGTCGTGGTACATCGCCAGCACCGCGTCGCAGTGCTCCAGATATTTGGGGGTAAACAGAGTGTCGGCGGGCAGGGGGCCACGCAGGTCCATGCCTTCAGCGCGCAGACGCTCCAGGGTTGGTTCAATGATGTCGATTTCTTCGTGGCCCAGGTGTCCGCCTTCGCCGGCGTGCGGGTTGAGTCCGCAAACGAGGATGCGTGGCCGGGCGATGCCGAACTTTTGTTGCAGGTCGGTGTGCAGAATCCGTGTAACCCGCTCCAGGCGTTCAGGGGTAATTGCATCGGCAATCTCCCGCAACGGCAGGTGCGTGGTAACCAGCGCGACTCGCAAGCCGCGTGTGGCGAGCATCATCACCACTTGAGGGGTGTGAGTCAGGTCTGCGAGGAACTCGGTGTGGCCGGAGAAGGCAATGCCCGACTCATTGATCACGCCCTTATGCACGGGGGCGGTGATCATTCCGGCGAAGTGCCCGTCCAGGCAGCCAACGCCTGCGCGGGTCAGGGTTTCCAGGACAAAGGCGGCATTGGCCTTGTCCAGTTGACCGGCAGTAACCGGTGCGCTGAGCGGAGTATCCCAGACATACAGGCTGTTGGCCGGCGCAGGAATGTCCGGCCAGCTGTCCGGTGTTACCGGCAGCAGATCAACGACCACGCCCAGCTGCGCGGCCCGCTCAAGGAGCAGGTCGCGGCTGGTAATGGCAATCAGGGGATGTGGCTGGGCTTGCGAGGCGAGTAGCAGGCACAGGTCAGGACCTATGCCGGCCGGCTCGCCGGGTGTCAGCGCAAAACGCTTGGGGTTCACTTCGCCGCCTGGTCGACGCCAGGGAGCTTGATTTCAACGTAGGCTTCGTCACGGATCTGACGCAACCAGGTTTGCAGCTCTTCGTCGTATTTGCGGTTACGCAGTACGGTCATGGCCTGCTGTTCACGGGCCTGGCTGGTGCTGTCGGTGGCGCGGCGGCCAAGGACTTCCAGAACGTGCCAGCCATATTGAGTCTTGAACGGCTTGGACAGCTGACCTTGTTGGGTCTTGGCCATTACTTCGCGGAATTCCGGCACCAGCGCGTTCGGGTCGATCCAGTTGAGGTCGCCGCCGTTAAGGGCAGAACCCGGGTCTTCCGAATAGCTTTTCGCCAGTTCAGCGAAGTCTTCGCCCGCAGAAATACGGGTGTAGAGCGATTGAGCCAGAGCCTTGGTTTTTTCTTCGTCGCGGATCGGGCTCGGTTTGACCAAAATATGGCGAACGTGTACTTCGTCACGCACCTGATTGCCGCCACCGCGTTTTTCCAACACTTTGAGGATGATGAAACCGCCCGGTGTACGTGCCGGTTGGGTGACATCGCCCACTGACATGGCGCTCAGCTCGCGGTCAAACGGAGGTGGCAGTTGAGCGGCTTTACGCCAGCCCATGTCGCCACCTTCCAGTGCGTTGTCGCTCGCGGATTTGGCGATGGCCAGTTGAGAGAAGTCAGCACCCTGCTTGAGCTGCTGATAGATCTCCATGGCCTGGCGCGCAGCGTTCTGAATCGCTTCCGAATTGGCGCTTTCCGGTGTCGGGATCAGGATGTTGGCCAGGTGCAGTTCTTCAGAGAGTTGCACTTTGCCCAGGTCGGAGGCGAGGAAGTTTTTCACTTCCTGCTCGGACACCTGAATCCGTTCGGCCACACGACGCTGACGAACGCGGCTGATGATCATCTCGCGACGGATCTGGTCACGAGCGTCGTCGTAAGACAGGCCGTCGTGAGTCAGTGCCGCACGGAACTGATCCACCGTCATGTTGTTGCGCTGGGCAATGGTGCCGACAGCCTGGTTCAGTTCTTCATCGCTAATGCGGATGCCAGAGCGTTCGCCAATCTGCAGTTGCAGGTTTTCGACGATCAGGCGTTCGAGCACCTGCTGTTCCAGCACGCTGGTTGGTGGTGTGCCGCCACCGCGCTTGGCGATGGTTTGCTGAACTTCATGAACCCGCTGGTCCAGCTGGCTCTGCATGACCACGTCGTTGTCGACGATAGCCACCACTTTGTCGATGGACTGTACCGCGGCGTTAGCCGCGGTACCCAGGAACAGCGCGCCCAGCAGCAGCGGGCGCAGACAATCAGAAAGCTTGGTCTTCACGTTCACGATAACCTTGAATGCCTTTGTCGAGGAAGCTCTCTACCTTGGTGCCAGTAACGCCACCGAGACCTTTCAGAACAATTTGGAGGAAGACGCCATGGTCGCCTTTTTCGTTTTGCGGGGCTTCTTGACTGAACTCGTCATATGACACCCAGTAACGGTTGATCAGGCGCAGTTTCCAGCAGCAGTTGTCGTACTCGAAACCACCGAAGGCTTCCAGGGTGCGGTTGCGGTTATAGTCGTACTGCCAGCGGCTGATGGCATTCCATTGCGGCACGACTGGCCAGATAACCGAGAAGTCGTGCTGTTTGATCTTGTAGTAATCCTTCACGAAACCAGGCGTGCCAGGGGTGCCATAGTCACCGCCACCCACAGTCCACTTACCAGTGGTCTGGTCATAACGGACCTGGTCATTGCGATAGCGATAACCGGCGTTGATGACTTTGTTCGGATTGTCTTCCGGCTGGTAGTGGAACATCGCGCTACCCGAGCGAGGTTTGCGGCTGTCCGGGTCCCAGTTGTAGTCGGCCGTGGTCCGCCAATCGCGGTTCCAGCGATATTCGTATTCCAGAGCGTACGGCGAGACGTTGGAGTGCGCATCGGCGCGGGTTCTTGCATCGATGCCTGGCAACTGGACTTCGCGGTCCTTGAAGTACATGGCCTGGCCAACGCTGATGCGTTGACGTTCGAAACCGTTGTCTTCGATCCAGCGGTTGGTCACGCCCAGCGACAGTTTGTTTTCGTCACCGACACGGTCGGAGCCGGTGAAGCGGTTATCGCGGAACAGCGACGCGTAGTTGAACGTGCTTTCGCTGGTGTCGAAAATCGGGATGTCAGACTGGTCTTTCTCGGGTACATAAAGATAGTACAGGCGAGGTTCCAGGGTCTGGCGATAGTTCTTGCCGAACCATTGGGTGTTACGGTCGAAGTACAGGCCGCTGTCGATGCTCGCGATAGGCACGCCGCGGTTCTGATTGCGGCTGTAGGTGCCGTTCAGGCGATCTCCTTCCGTGCCCTGGTTGGCTATATCAGTTTTACCTTTGCTATCCAGATCAAGGTCGTACTGAGTGTATTGATACTTGAGTGTTGGCTTAAGGAAACCATAAGTCCAGTTCAGCGGTAGACTGACATTGGGCGCCAGGTTGAGGCGGTTGCCGTTGGCGCGCGCAAGGCCGCTGACGTTTCTATCTAGGCGAAAAGTGGGGTTTCCATTTGCGTCTGTCGAAACGCCATTTTCGTCGGTGTAAATGCCGTTCTGTAGGCTCCGCTCAAACCGCACGGCTTCTGTTTCGTAGGCGAAGTTCAGCCCGCCTGGATGTTGCGGCAGGTAACCATTGAAGGTGATCTGGGGCAGGCGGTTGTACGGCGTAATGTTGGCGATCGTTGCCAGCTGATATGCCTGAGCATTCACGCGGGCGGTATAGGTATCGCCACGGTAGGTGACCGCACCTTGCTGATTCACGAAGTCGCGGCTTTGAACGCCTATCTGATCGGATTGCAGATCCTGGAAGTAATACGGGTCACTGATTTTGGTGTAGTCGACCTCGGTCATTACCCGCGAATCCAGCCCGCCTTTGTGCTGCCAGTTGAGCATGTAGCGGGTTTTTTCGTAGTCGGACTGCAACTTGCGTTCAGTGTCATCATCGTTGAGGTACGCGGCGCCGAACTGACCTTCGCTGGACTTGGTCAGGTAGCGGAACTCGCCTTCCATCAACAGGCCGCGCTTGCTCATATAGCGCGGGTACACCGTGGCATCGTAGTTCGGTGCCAGGTTGAAGTAGTACGGTGTAACCAGCATGAAGCCGGTTTTGGTGCTGGTGCTGAAGCTTGGCGGCAGGAAGCCGGACTGGCGACGGTTATCGATCGGGAAATAGATATACGGGGTGTAGAACACCGGAATGTCCTTGACCCGCAGTGTCACGTTGGTCCCGGTACCGAAACCGGTCGCCGGGTTCAAGGTGATGTTGTTGCCCTTGAGCTGCCAGGCGTTGCTGTTCGGTTCGCACGTGGTGTACGTACCATCCTTGAGGCGGATGATCGCGTTCTCGGCGCGTTTCGCATACAGCGCGCTGCCGCGAACACGGGATTTGTGCATCACGTATTCGGCGTTGTCGACTTGGGCTTCACCGGTATCGAGCTGTACGTCAGCGTGGTCGCCGACGATCAGGGCTCCGTTATCGCGCAGGCGAACGTTACCGCTCAGCTCGCCACGGTTTTCGGCTTGATGGAGGCTGGCCTCATCGGCCTCGACCTGCATGCTGCCCTGGCGCATGACCACGTCACCGGCGAGGGTCGCCACCTGTTCTTCCTGCTGATAGCGGGAGGCTTTGGCGCCGATAAAGGTCGGGGCGTCACTTTTATTCGTCGTGTCATTCATGCCAGGACGAATTGGTTCGATATAGGAACCAGAGCAATAAGGACCTGTTTCAGCCAATTGGGCAGCGGTGAGCTTCTCACGCGGGACCCAGTCGAGGTGGCTGTAGTCGGCGCTACGCGACTTCAGGGCGCGGCCCTTGGCTTCGGTGACCAGCACAGGCTTGTTGGCGGTTTCGCCACCTGCAGTGCTGCTCTCGGCCGTTGACTCGTTACCCGAACTGACCGCGCTGCCCTCATGTACAGGGCGCGGTGGTAATTGGGCTGCGTTGGCTTTTGGCGCGCAGTCCCAGGCACCCGAAGCAGAGACTGAGCAGTCATACTGTTCCGCGGCGACCACGAACGAAGTGGCTAGAGGTTGCAGGGCCAGCAAACTGCCGGTAACCAACAACGGAAATTTTTTACGAAACGCGGGGGATTTCAATGCCATCTTATTAGTCCGGGCTTCCTGCGTGCCATCTGCCCGCGGTGTGGGCCGCACGCCTCTCGATGGTCTGAAAAAGATGCTGGATAATAAAGCATGACCCGCTTGACGGCTAGCGCCGTCGGAGACCCTTGTAATGCCTGACCAAGATGTACGCTTGCAACACCTGAAAGTTTGGCTCGATGAGCAATTGGCAACGCTGTTTGCCGAGCAAGGATGGGGCTCCGTCCCCCCGGCCACATTGACCGCGGCCAGCAGCGACGCGAGTTTCCGCCGTTACTTCCGTTGGGAAGGTGATGGTAGAAGCTTCGTCGTGATGGATGCTCCACCGCCCCAGGAAAACTGCAAACCCTTCGTGGATATCGCCTTTTTACTGGCGAAATCCGGAATTAACGTGCCAAAAATCTACGCACAAGACCTTGAACGCGGTTTTCTTTTGCTCAATGACCTGGGCAACAAGACCTATCTGGACGTGATCGACAACGAAAATGCCGACGATTTGTTCAAGGATGCCTTGCAAGCGTTACTGGCTTTTCAGCAGTTGCCGATGGATGCGCCACTGCCCAGCTATGACGTGGCACTGTTGCGCCGCGAACTGGAACTGTTCCCCGAGTGGTACGTGAAGCGCGAGCTGGGCATCGAGTTCGATCCGGCGCAGCAAATGCTCTGGCAACAAGTCAGCGACAAGCTGATCGACAGTGCCCTGGCTCAGCCCAAAGTGCTAGTGCATCGCGACTACATGCCACGCAACCTGATGCTCAGCGAGCCAAACCCCGGCGTGCTGGATTTCCAGGACGCGGTGTACGGGCCGGTGACTTATGACGTGACGTGCCTGTTCAAGGACGCCTTCCTCAGCTGGCCCGAGGAGCGTGTGCATGGTTGGTTGGCGGACTACTGGCAACAAGCGGCTGCGCTCGGTATTCCGGTTCAGCCTGATTTCGAAGACTTTCTGCGTGCCAGTGACCTGATGGGTGTGCAGCGTCACCTGAAGGTGATCGGCATTTTCGCCCGCATCTGCCATCGCGACGGCAAGCCGCGCTACCTCGGCGACGTGCCGCGCTTCTTTGCTTATATAGAAGCAGTGATCGCCCGTCGCCCTGAGCTGGTGGAACTGGATGTGTTGCTGGCCAGTCTGCGCCAGTCGGTCGGAGTGACTGCATGAAGGCAATGATTCTGGCGGCCGGTAAAGGCGAGCGCATGCGCCCACTGACCCTGACCACACCCAAGCCGCTGGTGCGCGTTGGCGGGGTGCCGCTGATCGAGTACCACCTGCGAGCGCTGGCGGCGGCAGGTTTCAGCGAGGTGGTGATCAATCACGCATGGCTGGGACAGCAGATCGAAGATTACCTGGGCGATGGATCGCGTTATGGCCTGAGCATCCAGTACTCGCCGGAAGGTGAGCCGCTGGAAACGGGCGGCGGGATCTTCCGTGCCTTGCCGCTCCTCGGTGATGAGGCCTTTGTGGTGGTCAACGGTGATATCTGGACCGATTACGACTTCACGGCATTGCGTCAGCCGATGGCGGGCCTGGCCCATCTGGTACTGGTCGACAACCCGGACCATCACCCGAGCGGCGATTTCAGTCTGGTCGATGGTCAAGTGCGGGACGGCCAGCCAGGTACGCAAACGCTCACCTACAGTGGCATCGCGGTGCTGCATCCGAAGCTCTTCGCGGCGTGCGCGGACGGCGCCTTCAAACTGGCTCCGTTGTTGCGCGACGCCATGGCGCAAGGGCAGGTGAGTGGCGAGCAACTGCGTGGGCACTGGATCGATGTCGGCACGCATGAGCGTCTGGCGCAGGTCGAACACTTGATAGAAGCGAGCTACTGATATGTTGTGGCCAGGGACTCTGATCGGAGCCGGAGCGGGCTTTGCGATAGCCAGCATTCCGGGGGCCATACTCGGTGCATTGTTGGGGCAGGCGCTGGATCGGCGCTTGCAGGTGCAAAGCCTCGGGCAGTTGCGTGAGCGACTCGGCGGTCGGCCGATGTTGCGTAACGATGAATTACTGTTTGTATTGCTGGGACGCCTGGCCAAGAGCGATGGCCGGGTGGTGGATGGTCATATCCACCAGGCGCGTCAGGAAATGCGTTCGCTGGACATGAGCGAATCGGCGCAGAAACGTGCAATCGCGGCGTTCAATCGTGGCAAGTCGGGGCATGATCACTTGCGCAGCTACCTGCGCCGTTTAAGCGCGCAGCCGCATGCCGCCGAAGGTGTGTTGCGCGCCTGTTGGCGGATGGTCTGGGCCGACGGGCGTGCCGGAAGCGCGGAGTTTGAGCTGATTTTGCAGTGGGGCAAGTGGCTGGGGTGGACGCCGGAGCAGGTGCATGCCCTGGCCAGTGATTACGAGCCGCACAAAAAAACACTGGTAAACAGTGCCGCGGCTTATCAGGAGGCGCTGCGGGTGCTCGGGGTGTCAGCCACCAGTGAGCCGTCGCAAATCAAGCGTGCGTATCGACGTTTGCTCAGTCGCCATCACCCGGACAAGATTGCCGGCACAGGGGCGACTCCTTCCCAGGTGCGCGAAGCGACTGACAAGACTCGCGAGTTGCATAACGCTTATAAGTTGATACGCGAGCGGCGGGATTTTCGTTAACGGCTAATGGAGGGAAAACCCTGTGGCGAGGGAGCTTGCTCCCGCTGGGGCGCGAAGCGGCCCCAAAACGACCACCGCATTCCGTCAGGGATACCCAATGCGCAGAGTTTGCGACGGCTGCGCAGTCGAGCGGGAGCAAGCTCCCTCGCCACAGTTATAGGTCAGACGATAAATCTGTATCCGCCGATCAACTCCCGGTGTTCTGCGGATTCAACCAGCCGCGCACACGGCGGAACAATTGCTCCTGTTCGGCAGCACTATTACCCGGCAAAGTCTTGAGCGCCAGCTGACTGAACGTCGAGGCCTTCAGGCGTTTGCTGGCCTGCAAACGCTCCAGGGCAGCGCTCTGCACCAGCGCCTTGTCCTTGTAGTAGATGTCAAAGGTCGCCAGCTTCAAGGTGGTGGTCAACTCCGCCAGTCCGGGTTTCACTGTCACGGGTGTCTGCGCGGCGACCATCACGAATTTCGCGACTTGCGACGGTTGTTTTTCGCTCAGGTAGCGCGCGGCCCAATAAGCCCCTGTACCGTGACCGAGCAAGACGATGCTGCGAGCATTTTGTTGTTCGGCGAACGCAATGGCTGCGTCGATCCGTGCGTAGATCCGCTCGGCGTCAGCCTTGGCTTGCTCTTCGCCGGTCTCGGCAACCGCGCGATCGGCGATATCTCCTTCACCGCCGGCCACTTGCTCGATGGGGGCCGCAGTGCTGGCGTCTTTGCTGCCGGTCTCGGGTTTGGCAGGCGCGGGTGCGACATTGACGACGCGCGCTTGCGGGGCATTGCTTTGCAGGTCTGGCAGAGTAAGACTCAGGCTGCCCCAGTCAGCATCCGGTAGTTTTTGCCGCAAGGGACTGATCGCTTGAGGCCAATCAGCGGTTTCTCCAGCGCCGGGGATGATAATCACCGCACCTTTTGGGGTGCTGGTATTGGCCGGTTTCCACAGCGCGAGAAAGCTGTCACTGCCGGCCTGCAACGACTGTTGCTCTTGCGCGGGGACCGTTCGTTCGAGAGCGACGGCTTCTTCCTGGCTACGCTCTGGCAGAGGCTGGCGTTCGGCCGGTTTTGCTTCGGCGGGTTTTTCCGCGGTAGCGGATGCCGGGGCGGCAGCCTGAGCTGAAAAGGCACAAGGCAGGATCAGCGACAGGCACAATGCTGGCAGTGCCAAGCGGTAGACAGGGGGCATCGGATATTCCAGGCCAGAAGTAATCCCGGCAGCCTAATGGGTTGGTCAGTATTTGTCAGTGTGTGAGACTTCGGATGATGCGTTTTCGCTGCCTGTTGGTTATCGGCTGTTGCTGGCTTCCCTTGATGGCATGGGCGGCACCGGCGTTGCCTGCGCATGGTGCGCCGTTGAGCGTCGAGCAGCGCCAGTGGCTCGCTGAGCACAGCGAACTGCGCGTGGGTGTGGTACTGCAAGCACCTTTTGCACAGTACGACCGGCGCTTGCAGCGGTTGTCCGGAGCCAATATCGAATTGATGCAGTGGCTGGCCCGCTCGCTGAATATCGAGTTCTCGTGGCGCCACTTTCCTGATGTCGCGCAACTGGAAGAAGCCGTGCGCGAAGGTGAAGTCGACCTCGCGCCGGGTATGACCCAAACCCCCGCCGGCTTGCGTCTATGGCAATTCAGCGACCCGTACATGCGTGTGCCGCAACTGGTGGTTGGCGAACAGAAGGGCGCCGGTGCCATCGAACTGGAGAAACTCGACAGCCTCTCGCGGGTCGCTGTACGCATGCCGGGTGCGATTGCCGACTATCTACGCAACACATACGGCAATCTCAACTTGCAAGGCGTGCCGACGGAGCGTGAGGCACTGCAACTGCTGCTGGCTCAACAGGCCCGCTACGCTGTCGTTGATGAAGCCCAACTCAGCCGTTTGTCGATCGAACCCGAATTCTCCGGGTTGGTGGTGGTCGGCGATATTGGCCTGCCGCAATTGCTACGGGTGGCGACCCGCCGCGACTGGCCGGAGTTGGCCGGCATCGTCGAAAGCGCCTTGCATGCGATTCCCGCCAAGGATCTTGAGCAGTTGCACGCGAGCTGGCTGCAACCCAAATACCCGCGCCTGACCGAGTCGCCGGGGTTCTGGCAAAACCTTTGCCTGTTGTTGGCTGTGTTGTTCCTCAGCAGCATGGCCATCGTGCTGTGGCAGCGCCGTCAGCAACATACCCTTGAGCAGCGTTTACTGGCGGCCCGCGAAGACATTGCCCTGCGCGAGGCCAGCGAAGAAGCGTTGCGCCTGACGCAGTTTTCGATTGATCAAAGCACGGTCGGGATCCTCTGGGTCAATTGGGACAGTCATGTGCGTTACGCCAACCGTGCGGCGGAGGCGATGCTCGGTTATGCACCGGGTGGCGTCATTGATCGGCCACTGATCGACTTCGAGCCCGGGTTGCACATGGACCGTTGGTTGAGCCTGTGGAAGAGTGCCCGGGCCAGCGAAGACGCGCCACAAAGTTTCGAAACCAACTGCGTGCGCGCCGATGGCAGCATTTTGCCGGCCGACGTGTCGTTGAGTTTTCTGCGGTTTCGCGACAGCGAGTATCTGGTCGTTTACCTCAACGACGTTACCGAGCGCCGTCGGGCGTTGGCTGCCTTGCAGGAAAGCGAAGCCCGGTTGCAGGGGATTGCCGCCAACGTGCCGGGCCTGGTCTTTCGCCTGGAACGGGCACCGGTGACCGGGCAAATCGACTTTGCCTACATCAGCGAGGGCAGCGAGAGCCTGGTGGGCTATTCACCGGCAACCTTGAGCCGTCGCGACATGGGCCTGCGCAGTCTGGTGCATCCGGATGACAAGGCGAGTTATCACCAGACCCAGGATCACGCATTGGACACCGACAGTGACTGGTCGTGGCAAGGCCGGATTCTCACTCGCCAGGGCGAGCAGCGCTGGGCCGAGATCAAGGCCATCACGCGTCGGCTCGACGATGGCGCATTTGTCTGGGACGGGATTGTCTGGGACATCAGCGAGAGCAAACGCATCGAGCTGGAACTGGCCAGCTCCCGCGAGCAATTGCGTGAACTGTCTGCGCACCTGGAAAGCGTGCGGGAAGAGGAAAAGGCCCGGATTGCCCGTGAAGTCCACGATGAGTTGGGTCAGATGCTGACGGTGCTGAAGCTGGAAACCTCGATGTGCGAATTGGCCTACGCCGAACTCGATCCGGGCTTGAGTGAGCGTCTCAACAGCATGAAACGCCTGATCGCCCAACTGTTCCAGCTGGTACGGGACGTGGCCACGGCCTTGCGCCCGCCGATTCTCGATGCCGGGATCGCGTCTGCCATCGAGTGGCAGGCCCGGCGTTTCGAAGCGCGCACGCAGATCCCGTGTCTGGTGCAAGTGCCGGATAACCTGCCGACCCTCAGCGACGCCAAGGCTATCGGTCTGTTCCGGATTCTTCAGGAGGCGCTGACCAATGTCATGCGCCATGCGCAGGCGCATACTGTTGAACTGACACTGGTGCAGGAAGGCGACGAGTTGTGCCTGACGGTCAGCGATGATGGCGTAGGCTTTGTCGCCCCCGAAGGCAGGCCGACTTCCTTCGGGGTGGTCGGCATGCGTGAGCGGGTGCTGATCATGGGCGGCCAGTTGTCGCTGGAGAGTGAGCCGGGCGAGGGCACGACCCTGTGCGTATGTGTGCCGCTGGATTGATGAAAGATCGGGGCGTCCCTCTGTAGGAGTTGCCGCAGGCTGCGATCTTTAACGGCGCTCAACCCATCAATGAGGAGAAAAGCGTGATCCGTGTACTGGTAGCCGAAGACCACACCATCGTCCGTGAAGGCATCAAACAGTTGATCGGCCTCGCCAAGGATTTGCTGGTGGTGGGGGAGGCGAGCAATGGCGAGCAACTGCTCG
This sequence comes from Pseudomonas sp. GW822-FHT04C11, assembly GCF_058800905.1. NCBI lineage: Bacteria > Pseudomonadati > Pseudomonadota > Gammaproteobacteria > Pseudomonadales > Pseudomonadaceae > Pseudomonas > Pseudomonas sp. GW822-FHT04C11. The sequence continues at coordinate 450,770 of NZ_JBXAMS010000003.1, forward strand.
AGACCTTGCGCCACATTCCCTGCGAGGTGGTGTTGCTGGATATCTCCATGCCCGGGGTTAACGGGCTGGAGGCGATTCCGCGGATTCGCGCACTGAACAATCCGCCAGCGATCCTGGTGCTGTCGATGCACGACGAGGCGCAAATGGCGGCTCGTGCACTGAAGGTCGGCGCTGCCGGTTATGCCACCAAGGACAGCGATCCGGCGTTGCTGCTGACGGCGATTCGCAAGGTCGCGGCAGGCGGGCGTTACATCGATCCGGAACTGGCGGACCGAATGGTTTTCGAGGTCGGCCTGACGGATTCGCGGCCGCTGCATTCATTGCTCTCGGAGCGCGAGTTTTCGGTGTTCGAGCGCTTGGCCCAGGGTGCCAACGTCAATGAGATCGCCCAGCAACTGGCGTTGAGCAGCAAAACCATCAGCACCCACAAGGCGCGGCTGATGCAGAAACTCAACATCACCTCCCTCGCCGAACTGGTGAAGTACGCGATGGAGCACAAGCTCCTCTGACACCACCCCTGATCTGCGTCCACCACACACTCGTAGCAGCTGGCGAAGCCTGCGTTCGGCTGCGCAGCAGTCGTAATCCGGTTAACGCGATCTGCCTGAAAGAAAGCGGTTGCAGGATTTGCGACGGCTTCGTCCGAACGCGGCCCGCACCGAACGCAGGCTTCGCCAGCTGCTACAGGAACGTGTTGGCATGTCCATTTGCGACATGATGAAAAGCCCGACCCCAGCGGCTTTTGTGGCTTGCAGCCTGGTGCTGGCCACTATCGTTTATCGACATACCCAATCCCGCCATCCTTGTAGGGCAATCCCTACACCCAACCTTCCATCCGGCTGAGGCGATTCTCTCCTGCACCCCGATTTGCGCGGTCTGCAGGCTCCACTAGGCTTAGTCCTCAGCAGTCCTACATATAAAGAATACAAAGGTGCAGGTATGAGCGAGGTCGATTCAAGCGCTGGAGCGAATGATGTTCTGGTCAGCTTTCGTGGAGTGCAAAAGAGCTACGACGGCGAGAACCTGATCGTCAAAGACCTCAACCTGGAGATTCGCAAAGGCGAATTCCTCACCTTGCTCGGGCCGTCCGGCTCCGGCAAGACCACCAGTCTGATGATGCTCGCCGGTTTCGAAACGCCGACTGCCGGCGAAATCCTGCTGGCCGGACGTGCGATCAACAACGTGCCGCCGCACAAGCGCGACATCGGCATGGTGTTCCAGAACTATGCATTGTTCCCGCACATGACCGTGGCCGAGAACCTCGCGTTCCCGCTGACTGTTCGTGGCCTGAACAAAAGCGACGTCAGTGACCGGGTCAAGCGCGTGCTGAGCATGGTTCAGCTCGATGCGTTCGCTCAGCGTTATCCGGCGCAACTTTCCGGTGGTCAGCAACAGCGTGTGGCCTTGGCCCGGGCGCTGGTGTTCGAGCCGCAACTGGTGCTGATGGACGAACCGCTGGGTGCACTGGATAAACAGCTGCGTGAACACATGCAGATGGAGATCAAGCACCTGCACCAGCGCCTCGGCGTGACCGTGGTCTACGTGACCCACGACCAGGGTGAAGCCCTGACCATGTCCGATCGCGTGGCGGTCTTCCATCAAGGCGAAATCCAGCAGATCGCGCCACCGCGCGAACTCTATGAAAAGCCGAAAAATACCTTCGTCGCCAACTTTATCGGCGAAAACAACCGTCTCAACGGCCGTTTGCACAGCCACACCGGCGACCGCTGCGTGGTTGAGCTGGGGCGTGGTGAAAAGGTCGAGGCGCTGGCGGTGAATGTCGGCAAGACCGGCGAGCCAGTGACGCTGTCCATTCGTCCGGAGCGCGTGAGCCTTAACGGTTCCAGCGAATCGTGCGTCAACCGCTTCTCGGGAAGGGTGGCGGAATTCATCTATCTGGGCGACCACGTCCGTGTTCGCCTGGAAGTCTGCGGCAAGACCGACTTCTTCGTGAAACAGCCGATCGCCGAGCTCGATCCGGCGCTGGCGGTCGGAGACGTGGTACCGCTTGGCTGGCAGGTCGAACACGTTCGCGCGCTCGACCCACTTCTAGAGGCGAACTGATCGCCCCCGCTTCACCAACACCAACCCGCACGTGGAGAGAACAATAAATGTTGAGATCCCTGAAACTCACAGCACTGGCACTTGGCATGATGGGCGCGGCCCATGCAATGGCCGGCCCCGACCTGACCGTGGTGTCGTTTGGCGGCGCGAACAAGGCGGCGCAGGTCAAGGCCTTCTACGCACCGTGGGAAGCCGCGGGCAACGGCAAGATTGTCGCCGGTGAATACAACGGTGAGATGGCCAAGGTCAAAGCCATGGTCGATACCAAGAGCGTGTCCTGGGATCTGGTAGAGGTTGAATCGCCAGAACTGTCCCGTGGTTGTGACGAAGACATGTTCGAGCCGCTTGACCCGGCACTGTTCGGCAAGTCCGAAGACTACGTGAAGGGTGCCATCCAGCCATGCGGCGTGGGCTTCTTCGTGTGGTCGACCGTGTTGGCCTACAACGCCGACAAACTGGCAAGCGCTCCGACCAGTTGGGTGGATTTCTGGGACACCAAGAAATTCCCGGGCAAACGTGGCCTGCGTAAAGGCGCCAAGTACACCCTGGAATTCGCCTTGATGGCCGACGGCGTTGCGCCGAAAGACGTCTACAAAGTGCTGGCCAGCAAGGACGGTCAGGACCGCGCCTTCAAGAAACTCGATGAGCTCAAGCCAAGCATCCAATGGTGGGAAGCCGGCGCTCAGCCGCCGCAGTACCTGGCTTCCGGCGACGTGGTCATGAGCTCGGCCTATAACGGCCGGATCGCTGCCGTGCAGAAAGAAAGCAACCTGAAAGTGGTATGGAACGGCGGCATCTACGACTTCGACGCCTGGGCGATTCCAAAAGGCCTGGATAAAACCCGCGCCGCCGCCGCGAAGAAATTCATCGCGTACTCGGTCATGCCGCAACAGCAGAAAACCTACTCGGAAAACATCGCCTACGGCCCGGCCAATATCCAAGCCGTACCGCTGTTGTCCAAAGAGATTCTGAAAGACATGCCGACCACCCCGGAAAACATCGCCAACCAGGTGCAGATCGACGTCAGCTTCTGGGCTGACAACGGTGAGCAACTGGAACAGCGCTTCAACTCGTGGGCTGCGAAGTAAGCACAACCTGCGAAGGTGGGTTCGCCCACCTGTGGGAGTGGATTTGTGGTGAGGGGGCTTGCCCCCGTTGGGTCGCGAAGCGGCCCTGAAACCTGCAATCAAGGTGCGTCAGATACACCGCATGCACTGGTTTTACGACTGCTTCGCAGCCGAACGGGGGCAAGCCCCCTCGCCACAAAGTCCGCTCCCACATTAACGATTGATCGAAGAATTTCGGAGTTCGCCATGGCCATCGCCGTTCCCCTGAACGAGGGCACCAATCGCACCTTGAAGCAGCGCCTTGCGCATGCCGAACGGGTCAACCGCTGGAAGGCCCAGGCCCTGATCGCGCCGTTGGTGCTGTTTCTGTTGTTGGTGTTTCTGGTGCCGATCGTGGCGCTGCTCTACAAAAGTGTCAGTAACCCGGAAGTGGTCGGCGGGATGCCGCGCACCGTGGCTGCCATTGCGACCTGGGATGGCCGAGGCTTGCCGGCGGATCCGGTCTTCAAGGCTGCCAGCGAAGACCTCCTTGAGGCCCGCAAAAATCAAAGCCTGGGCGATCTGTCCAAGCGACTGAATATGGAGTTGGCCGGCTATCGCAGCCTGCTGACCAAAACCGCGCGAGCGCTGCCGTTCAAAACTGAACCGGCCTCCTATAAAGATGCACTCGAAGCGCTGGATGAGCGTTGGGGCGACCCGGCCTACTGGCAAGCGGTACGCCGCAACACCAGCAGCATCACGCCGTATTACTTGCTGGCAGCGGTCGACCACCGGATCGACGACCTCGGCGAAATTGCCCCGGCGACCCCTGATCAGGCGATCTACCTCGAGATCTTTGCCCGGACCTTCTGGATGGGCCTGGTCATTACCGCGATCTGCCTGGTGCTGGCCTATCCGTTGGCGTATCTGCTGGCCAACCTGCCGTCACGTCAAAGCAACCTGCTGATGATTCTGGTGCTATTGCCGTTCTGGACCTCGATTCTGGTGCGGGTGGCGGCGTGGATTGTCTTGTTGCAATCGGGCGGGCTGATCAACAGCGCGTTGATGGCGATGGGCATCATCGATAAGCCGCTGGCACTGGTGTTCAACCGCACCGGGGTTTACATCTCGATGGTGCACATCCTGCTGCCGTTCATGATTCTGCCGATCTACAGCGTGATGAAAGGCATCTCGCCAACCTACATGCGTGCGGCGATTTCCCTGGGTTGCCATCCGTTCGCCAGCTTCTGGCGAGTGTATTTCCCGCAGACTTATGCCGGTGTCGGCGCTGGTTGCCTGTTGGTGTTCATCCTGGCGATTGGTTACTACATCACCCCGGCGCTGCTTGGCAGCCCGAACGATCAGATGGTCAGTTACTTCGTCGCCTTCTACACCAATACCAGCATCAACTGGGGCATGGCGACCGCACTCGGAGGGCTGCTGCTGTTGGCGACTGTCGTGCTCTATCTGATTTACAGCTGGCTGGTAGGCGCAAGCCGCCTGCGCTTGAGCTAAGGGGAGAATCGAAATGCTGAGTCCTTATGTGTCGCCCATCGAACGGGTATGGTTCTACAGCTTGCGCATTCTCTGCGGGCTGATCCTGTTGTTCCTTATCCTGCCGGTGCTGGTGATCATCCCGCTGTCGTTCAACTCGGGGAGTTTTCTGGTCTACCCGTTGCAAGGTTTCTCGCTGCACTGGTACCAGGACTTTTTCGCCTCGGCCGAATGGATGCGTTCGCTGAAGAACAGCATGATCGTCGCCCCGGCGGCGACGGTGTTGGCGATGGTCTTCGGCACGCTGGCGGCGATTGGCCTGACCCGTGGTGATTTCCCCGGCAAGGCGCTGGTGATGGCGCTGGTGATCTCGCCGATGGTCGTGCCGGTGGTGATCATCGGTGTGGCCAGCTACCTGGCCTTCGCGCCGCTGGGATTCGGCAACAGCTTTGTCTCGCTGATCGTCGTGCATGCGGTGCTGGGTGTGCCGTTCGTGATCATTACCGTATCGGCGACGTTGCAAGGCTTTAACCAGAACCTGGTGCGTGCTGCCGCCAGCCTGGGGGCTTCGCCACTCACGGCGTTCCGCCGCGTGACCTTGCCGTTGATTGCACCGGGGGTGATTTCCGGGGCGCTGTTTGCCTTCGCGACATCGTTCGATGAGGTGGTCGTCACGTTGTTCCTTGCCGGCCCTCAACAGGCGACATTGCCACGGCAGATGTTCAGCGGCATCCGCGAAAACCTCAGCCCGACCATCGCCGCCGCGGCAACGCTGCTGATCGCCTTCTCGGTATTCCTGCTGCTGACCCTGGAATGGCTACGTGGCCGCAGCGAGAAACTGCGTACCGCACAGGTGTAAGGATCTGCTTTAGTGGCGAGGGAGCTTGCTCCCGCTGGGTCGCGAAGCGACCCTAATATCAGCCACCGAGAGTATTCAGATGGAACGCGATTACCGGATTACGACCGCTTCGCGGCCGAGCGGGAGCAAGCTCCCTCGCCACAGGTTTTAGGAGTAACCCGCTCTTTCATTCGCGCAATAACAGACAAACCCCAATCCCCAGCTACTATTGTGCCCAGCTCCCCTATTCATAAGAGGCTGCGCACATGAGTATTTCCTCTTTCAAAATTGCTCACAAACTGCTCACCGGTGCTGGCGCCATTGAGCAGTTGGCCGCCGAGCTGACCCGTCTGGATGTCGATAACCCACTGATTGTCACCGATGCCGCGCTGGTCAAGTCAGGCACGGTGGAGCTGGCGCTGGCGCAATTGGATGGACGTACTTACGAGATTTTCGATCGGGTGTTGCCCGACCCGGAAATCGCCATCGTTGAAGACTGCATGCGCGTCTACCGCGAAGGCGGGCATGACGGCCTGATCGGACTCGGCGGCGGCAGCGCCATCGACATCGCCAAAAGTGTTGCAGCCTATGCCGGTTACCACGGCGCGCTCGAAGACTTGTTTGGTATCGATCAGGTGCCGCGCAAAGGCCCACCGCTGATTGCGATTCCGACCACCGCCGGCACCGGTTCGGAAGTCACCAACGTGGCGATACTGTCCGACAGGGTCGCGCAGCTGAAGAAAGGCATCATCAGTGATTATCTGTTGCCGGACGTGGCGCTGGTCAGCCCGCAAATGACCCTGACGTGCCCGCGCAGCGTGACGGCCGCCAGTGGCGTCGATGCGCTGGTGCACGCTGTCGAGTCCTACCTGTCGCTCAACGCCTCGCCGATCACCGACGCACTGGCCATCGGCGCTATCAAGCTGATCATCAAGGCATTACCCAAGGCCTACACCAATCCTTCGAACCTGCAGGCCCGTGAAGACATGGCCACCGCCAGCCTGATGGCCGGCATGGCGTTCGGCAACGCCGGGGTCGGCGCGGTGCATGCCTTGGCGTATCCGCTGGGCGGACGTTTCAACGTGACGCACGGTGTCAGCAACGCCTTGCTGCTTCCGTATGTCATGGCCTGGAACAAAATGGCGTGCATCGAGCGTATGCAGGATATCGCCGAGGCGCTTGGGGTGAAAACGGCGCAGTTGAGCGCTGAAGAGGCGGCAGATAAAGCGGTCGAGGCCATGGCGCGACTCTGTGCCGCAGTGGAAATCCCCCAAGGCCTGCACAGCCTCGGCATACCAGAAGATGCAATCCCGGCGATGGCTGTGGAGGCCGCAGGAATAGAGCGATTGATGCGCAACAACCCGCGTAAATTGAGCACCGCCGATATCGAGAAGATCTATCGAGCGGCCTACTAGGACCAGACCCAATCATCGCGGTCACGGTGCGCGCGTCAAAGCATGAGGTATACAATGCGCGCCATCGTGATTCTGCTCAAAAAAGGTGCGTCATGCAGCCCTTCGCTATTGCTCCGTCGATTCTCTCCGCTGATTTCGCCCGTCTGGGCGAGGAAGTAGACAACGTTCTGGCCGCTGGCGCCGACATCGTTCACTTTGATGTCATGGACAACCACTACGTGCCAAACCTGACCATCGGGCCGATGGTTTGCTCGGCATTGCGCAAATACGGCATCACCGCGCCCATCGACGCGCACCTGATGGTCAGCCCGGTAGACCGCATCATTGGCGACTTCATCGACGCCGGCGCGACCTACATCACCTTCCACCCGGAAGCCACGTTGCATGTCGACCGTTCCCTGCAAATGATCCGCGAAGGCGGTTGCAAGGCGGGCCTGGTGTTCAACCCGGCGACCCCGCTGGACGTGCTCAAGTACGTGATGGACAAGGTCGACATGATCCTGCTGATGAGCGTCAACCCGGGCTTCGGCGGGCAGAAGTTCATTCCCGGCACTCTCGACAAGTTGCGTGAAGCGCGCGCGCTGATCGATGCCTCGGGCCGTGACATTCGTCTGGAAATCGACGGTGGCGTGAATGTGAACAACATCCGTGAAATCGCCGCCGCTGGCGCTGACACCTTCGTCGCCGGTTCGGCCATCTTCAATGCGCCGAACTACCAGGAAGTGATTGAAAAGATGCGCTCCGAACTGGCGCTGGCTCGCCCATGAGTGGTTTTGAGCAGTTGTTCCCGGGGCGTCTGCCGCGGCTGGTGATGTTCGATCTGGATGGCACGTTGATCGATTCGGTGCCGGACCTCGCAGTGGCTGTGGATAACATGCTGCTCAAACTCGGGCGTGCCCCGGCAGGTCTCGACGCGGTGCGCGAATGGGTGGGCAACGGTGCGCCGGTGCTGGTCCGTCGTGCACTGGCAGGCAGTATCGAACACGCGAGTGTCGATGATGTCGAGGCCGAGCACGCGCTGGAGATCTTCATGGAAGCCTACGCGGACGGCCATGAACTGACGGTGGTCTACCCAGGTGTACGCGACACCCTGAAGTGGTTGCACAAGCAGGGCGTCGAAATGGCGCTGATCACCAACAAGCCGGAGCGCTTCGTCGCGCCGTTGCTGGATCAGCTGAAAATCGGCCGCTACTTCCGCTGGATCATCGGCGGCGACACCCTGCCGCAGAAAAAGCCTGACCCGGCGGCGCTGTTTTTCGTGATGAAAATGGCCAACATACCGGCCTCGCAATCGTTGTTTGTCGGTGACTCGCGCAGCGACGTGCTGGCGGCCAAGGCGGCCGGCGTGAAGTGCGTAGCCCTGAGCTATGGCTATAACCATGGCCGGCCGATTGCCGAAGAGTCTCCGGCGCTGGTGATTGACGATCTGCGCAAGCTAATTCCCGGTTGCCTGGATCCAGCCGCTGAGATAACGTTGGCCGACGCTGTTCAATCCCCTCCTGGAAACTCCATCGTGGTGGTCACTCGCAAACTCTGGATGAAAGTCATCAAGGCCCTGGCCCGCTGGCGTTGGCGCGCCTGACTCGATCCTGGCCGGCTATCCGGCGCGTTTGCACACCTGACTGTTAGACCCTCACGCCACGAGGCACCTCATGATCCGCGAAGAATTCCTGCGTTTGGCCGCTGCCGGCTACAACCGCATCCCGCTTGCCTGTGAAACCCTTGCCGACTTCGACACACCGTTGTCGATCTACCTGAAACTGGCCGACGAGCCCAACTCCTATTTGCTGGAGTCGGTGCAGGGCGGTGAGAAATGGGGCCGTTACTCGATCATCGGGTTGCCGTGCCGTACGGTGCTGCGGGTGCATGATCATCACGTCAGCGTGACGGTCGATGGCGCCGAGGTAGAAAGCCACGAGGTTGAAGACCCGCTGGCCTTCGTCGAAACCTTCAAGGCGCGCTACAACGTGCCGACCATCGCCGGTCTGCCACGCTTCAACGGCGGGCTGGTGGGCTACTTCGGTTATGACTGCGTGCGTTACGTGGAGAAGCGTCTGGGCAAGTGCCCGAACCCGGATCCGCTGGGCGTGCCGGACATTTTGCTGATGGTCTCCGATGCGGTGGTGGTGTTCGATAACCTGGCCGGCAAGATGCACGCCATCGTGCTGGCCGACCCGTCGCAGGACATCGCCTTCGAGCAAGGTCAGGCGCGTCTGGAAGAGCTGCTGGAAAAACTTCGTCAGCCAATCACTCCGCGTCGCGGCCTGGACTTCAGCAAGCAACAAGCGGCTGATCCGGTGTTCCGTTCCAGTTTCACCCAAGACGATTACGAGCGGGCGGTGGACACCATCAAGGAGTACATCCTCGCCGGTGACTGCATGCAGGTGGTGCCATCGCAACGGATGTCCATCGACTTCAAGGCCGCGCCGATAGATCTGTACCGGGCGCTGCGCTGCTTCAACCCGACGCCGTATATGTACTTCTTCAACTTTGGCGACTTCCATGTCGTTGGCAGTTCGCCGGAAGTGCTGGTGCGAGTCGAAGACAACCTGATCACCGTGCGCCCGATCGCCGGCACCCGCCCGCGCGGTGCCAACGAGGAAGCCGACCGGGCGCTTGAAGAAGACCTGCTGTCGGACGACAAGGAAATCGCCGAGCACCTGATGCTGATCGACCTCGGCCGCAACGACACCGGTCGCGTGTCGGAAATCGGTTCGGTGAAACTCACCGAGAAAATGGTCATCGAGCGTTATTCCAACGTGATGCACATCGTCTCCAACGTCACCGGCCAGTTGAAAGCCGGCCTGACAGCGATGGACGCACTGCGGGCGATTCTGCCGGCAGGTACGTTGTCGGGTGCGCCGAAGATTCGCGCAATGGAAATCATCGACGAACTGGAACCGGTCAAGCGTGGCGTCTACGGTGGTGCGGTCGGTTACTTCGCCTGGAACGGCAACATGGACACCGCGATTGCAATCCGCACTGCGGTGATCAAGAACGGCGAACTGCATGTGCAGGCCGGTGGTGGCATCGTGGCTGATTCGGTGCCTGCGCTCGAATGGGAAGAAACCCTGAACAAGCGCCGCGCGATGTTCCGCGCTGTGGCCCTGGCCGAGCAAACCCCACAAGACTGAGCTGTAACGAAGGAGCTTGTTGTGGCGAGGGAGCTTGCTCCCGCTGGCCTGCGTGGCAGGCCCCTTCATGGCGACTGCTTCGCAGCAGAGCGCGAAGCAAGCTTGCTCGTCACATCAGAGAGCGCCCAAAATAACGCTGCCCCCGTGAGGAGGCAGCGTTTTTTATGGCCTGCGGTTTAGAAGTCCAGGCTGACACCCACGTTGATGCCTTGTTGGGTGAAGTCGTCATCCTTGCGAATGTTGTAGCTGGCCCGTAGCGCCAGGTCTGGAGTCAACTTCTGGCTGACGCCCAGGTTCAGGCGGTTCAGGTTGGTTTGCGGGGTGTAGCCTTGCAGGGTGAAATGGTTGTCGGGCAGGCTGTTGAGGTTCATGGTCAGGTCCTGGGTGTCGTCTTTATATTCGCGTTCGTGGGCGAACTCGCCGAACACCTGAGTTTGCGGGGTGATCTGATACTTGCCCTGCAAACCGACGCCGAGGCGCTTCGAGGTGCGCTTCTGGTCACCGAAGGTCAGTGCCGTGGAGTCGTTGCCGTTCTCCGAGTAACCGTCGACTTGCACCTTGGCGTAGTCGGCGCTGATAAATGGCGACAAGTGCCACGGGCTGCTTGCCTGCTGCGCGATGTCGTAACCCAGGCGACCGGTGACAGCCAGCACCGTGCCGTTGGTACTGCCTTTCTCCCCGCGTTCGTTGACGCCCAGGTCGAACTTGCGTTTGAGACTGTCGTAGTCCAGATGCCCAGCCGTCATTGCCGCGTCAGCCCACCAGCGATTTTGCTGATATTGAGCGAACGCCGTACCCATGTACGTGTTGAGTTTGTACTGCGAGTTGTCGTTGCCCGCTTCCAGCTTCTGACGATAGAAACCGGCAGCCACGCCAACACGCCAGGCCTCGTCGAGACGATAGCTGCCGCCAATGTTCAGGTTGTAGCCGTTGCCATCGGCACTGGCTGCACTGCGTTGATCATCAAAATTCAGGTGCTGACCGCCACCGGCGACAATCGCACGCCACTGACCGACGTTTTGCCAGTTCTCCCAGTCGGATTGCCATTGGTTGCGCAGTTCATCCTGATGCGCGCGCAGGGTGGCGTGGGCCATTTCCGGTAACAGCGTCAGTTCCCAGGGGGCTGCCAGTATGGAATACGCGTAATCGGCGATCAGGCGTTGCCCGGTTTCGGTCGGGTGCACCGAGTCGTTGTAGATCAGCTTGGTCGGGTCCGGCGTGGCGCTGTTGATCCCGTACCGGGCGTTTTCCGTACAGCTGTCACCGCTGAAGCAGGTCGCGGTGAGATTCTGGTCGGTGGCCAGGCCAAATTGCGCCGGGTTGGCGAAGGTCTCTTTGAGCAGCACCGGAATATTCAACGGGATGACTTCGGCATTGACGTGCTGCAACTGGCTGACCAGTTCAGTGTTGAACTGGGCGCTGAGCTGGGAGGTAAAGGCCTGCAACGGGCTGCCATTGATCGCCGGGGTCAGCCCGATATCTGGCAGTAGCCAGACCATGATGTATTTGGCGCCGGCCTGTTGCAGCGTTTGCACACTGCTGACCAGCCGATCGGCTGCGGCATTGGCCTGATCAAGACTCGTTACCCGGCCCTGGAGGAAGTCATTGCCGCCACCGGAGAGGAAATAGAGCGCGTTCGGGTCAGCGCGAAAGTTGTTACTCGGCAGATAGCCGGGCCGACTGCGCTCACCGGTGTCCGAGGTGGTGGTGATCGAGTCGAGGATCTGATCGGTACGGTATCCACCTACCGCCCAGTTGTTACCGTCTGGCAGGCCTTCACTGGCGCGGACCGCCGAGGTCGAAGCGGCCGTCTGGTCAGGTGAAAACCCCAGTTTCCCCCCCAGCAACTGTGTCGAGTTGGCGGCGCGAACCTCGCCGTTGCCATCCTTGTAGGTCGGTCCGACGCGGTTGGTGAACCGCTCGGTTGCACCTGCGGGACCGCCGGTATCGGTAAACTGCCCGGCGTCGCTCAGGCTGTCGCCAAAGACTATGAATTTGGTATAGGGGGCGGGGGCCGCAACGGCCTGGGCGCAGGCCATTGCAAGAATACAACTGGCGAGCGGTACAAACATCGTCTGTTTGGTCATGAGCAAGTCCATTTATTTATTGTTGTAGTGAACGGAACGACAGTACCAAAAACTTTCGCATTTTAGCTATGGCTAAAGGCCGCATCGATTGCTTGCTCCGCGCCATATTGCACCCTCTGCTCAGCTAAGTTACTGTGCGGGAACGTATGAATGAGACCTTCCCCGTGTTGATCGTCAGCAAACTCTTGGATCAAGTCATCAAGGCCCACGCCCGTTGGCGTTGGCGCGCCTGAACTTTCTCTGCCGGCCCGGCCGGACCTGTGCCTGTTTGCCTTCTTTACCCGTATGAAATGCCGCTTTTGCCGGTTCCATTCCAGCAACTGACCGAGCGTTGCAAGACTGCGGGTAAATCATTCGAAGGCCGTCTCAAAAGTCAGTGAATTCAAGAGGTTTCAAACCATGTTGCTGATGATCGATAACTACGACTCTTTTACCTACAACGTTGTGCAGTACCTTGGTGAGCTAGGCTCCGAGGTCAAGGTTGTGCGCAACGATGAGCTGACCATCGCCGAAATCGAAGCGCTCAAACCCGAGCGCATCGTCGTCTCTCCCGGTCCATGCACCCCAACCGAAGCCGGCGTGTCCATCGAGGCCATCAAGTATTTCGCCGGTAAGCTGCCGATTCTCGGCGTTTGCCTGGGCCATCAATCCATCGGCCAAGCGTTCGGTGGCGATGTAGTACGCGCCCGCCAGGTTATGCATGGTAAGACTAGTCCGGTATTCCACGAGGACAAGGGCGTGTTCGAAGGTCTGAACCGTCCGCTGACGGTCACCCGCTATCACTCACTGATTGTGAAACGTGAAACCTTGCCCGATTGCCTGGAACTGACCGCCTGGACTCAGCTCGAAGACGGTTCGGTCGATGAGATCATGGGGTTGCGCCACAAGACATTGAACATCGAAGGGGTGCAATTTCATCCTGAGTCGATCCTGACCGAGCAGGGCCACGAGCTGTTCGCCAACTTCCTCAAACAAACCGGCGGCACGCGCTAAGGACTTTCCATGGATATCAAGACTGCCCTGAGCCGTATCGTCGGCCATCTGGACCTGAGCACTGATGAAATGCGCGATGTGATGCGCGAAATCATGACCGGGCAATGCACAGACGCACAGATTGGCGCGTTTATGATGGCCATGCGCATGAAAAGCGAGAGCATCGACGAGATCGTCGGCGCCGTCTCGGTCATGCGTGAGCTGGCGGACAAGGTCGAGCTGAAAACCCTCGACGGTGTTGTCGATGTAGTCGGCACTGGCGGTGATGGTGCGAACATCTTCAACGTTTCGACGGCTTCCTCGTTTGTGGTGGCGGCGGCGGGTTGCACCGTGGCCAAGCACGGTAACCGTGCGGTATCGGGCAAAAGCGGCAGCGCCGACTTGCTGGAGGCGGCCGGGATCTACCTGAACCTGACGCCGGTTCAAGTGGCGCGTTGCATTGACAATGTCGGCATCGGCTTCATGTTCGCCCAATCGCACCATGGTGCGATGAAACACGCTGCCGGCCCGCGCCGCGATCTCGGCCTGCGTACACTGTTCAACATGCTCGGCCCGCTTACGAATCCGGCCGGCGTGAAACATCAGGTGGTGGGCGTGTTCAGTCAGGCGTTGTGCCGACCGTTAGCCGAAGTCTTGCAGCGCATGGGCAGCAAACATGTGCTGGTGGTGCATTCGAAGGATGGTCTGGACGAGTTCAGTCTGGCGGCGCCAACCTTTGTTGCTGAATTGAAGAATGACCAGATCAGCGAGTATTGGGTCGAGCCTGAAGACTTGGGCATGAAGAGCCAGAGCCTGCACGGCCTGGCGGTGGAAAGCCCGGCGGCTTCGCTCGAACTGATTCGCGATGCCTTGGGGCGGCGCAAAACCGAGAACGGTCAGAAAGCTGCAGAAATGATTGTGCTCAATGCCGGTGCTGCGTTGTACGCCGCTGATCATGCGGTCAGCCTGAAAGAGGGCGTTGCCCTGGCTCATGACGCGCTGCATACCGGCCTTGCGCGTGAAAAGCTTGAAGAATTGGGTGCGTTTACCGCGGTATTCAGAGTGGAGAATGAGGCATGAGTGTACCGACGGTTCTAGAGAAAATTCTCGCCCGCAAAGTCGAGGAAGTGGCTGAGCGCAGCGCTCGCGTAACGCTTGCCGAGCTGGAAGCACTGGCCAGGGTGGCCGATGCTCCGCGTGGTTTTGCCAAGGCGCTGATCGCCCAGGCCAAGCTCAAACAACCGGCGGTGATTGCTGAAATCAAGAAGGCTTCGCCGAGCAAGGGCGTGATTCGCGAGAACTTCGTGCCGGCCGAAATCGCCAGGGACTACGAGAAGGGCGGGGCAACCTGCCTCTCGGTGCTGACCGATGTCGATTTCTTCCGGGGCGCCGACATTTATCTGCAGCAGGCGCGTGCGGCGTGCAAGCTGCCGGTGATCCGCAAGGACTTCATGATCGATCCTTATCAGATCGTCGAAGCTCGTGCGCTGGGCGCTGATTGCGTGCTGTTGATCGTTTCCGCGCTGGATGACGTGAAAATGGCCGAACTGGCAGCCGTCGCTAAAGGTGTTGGCCTCGACGTGCTGGTCGAAGTCCATGACGGTGATGAGCTGGAGCGGGCCTTGAAGGTTCTCGATACTCCGCTGGTCGGCGTGAACAATCGCAATCTGCACACCTTTGATGTCAGCCTGGAAACCACGCTCGATCTGCTGCCGCGCATCCCGCGCGATCGCCTGGTCATTACTGAAAGTGGCATCCTCAATCGCGCCGATGTCGAGCTGATGGAAATCAGCGAGGTGTATTCGTTCCTGGTCGGTGAAGCATTCATGCGCGCCGAGAACCCGGGCACTGAACTGCAACGTTTGTTCTTTCCAGAGCGTGGCGTGGCGGTCAGCGGTTCTACACTCGACTGAACCTGATTCAATGAAGAAGCCGGCGTTGCCGGCTTTTTTGTATCCACCGCAAAGGATTCGCACTGCCATGACTCACCCTATTGCCTTGACTGTCGAAGCCGGTCTGCGTGCCGAGCAGGATTTGTTGGCGACGGTCTGTGCCGGCGACCAGGAGTTTGGTTTGCTGTTCTGGCAGCCGAGCGATCGAGCGCTGGTCATGCCCCGGCGCTTGAGCCGTCTGCCGGGGTTTGAGGCCGCTTGCCAAGCGTCGGCGGCACACGGTTGGCCGGTTTTGTTGCGTGAAACCGGCGGTGAACCGGTGCCACAGTCGGTTGCGACGGTCAATATCGCGCTGGTGTATGCACCGCCGCGCAGCGAAGGTGACCACGGTAGGATCGAAACCGCTTATCGGCGTCTGTGTGATCCGATTTGTGCGCTGCTGACGGAACTCGGTGGCAAGCCTTCATTGGGTGAAGTCGAGGGCGCTTTCTGTGATGGGCGTTTCAACGTCAATCTCGATGGCCGCAAAATGGTCGGCACCGCTCAGCGCTGGCGCCAGAGCAAGGGTGGTCAGCGTCCGGTGGGTTTGGTGCATGGTGCGCTGTTGCTGGACGACGAGCGGGAGTCGATGGTTGAGGCGGTGAACCGTTTTAACGAGGCGTGCAGTCTGGAGCAGCGGGTTCGCGCGCAGAGCCATATCGCCCTGCATGAACAATTCGCCGCCCCGGATGCCATCGCGCGGCTGGACACCTTGTATCGGCAAATGCTCGCCGAGGTGATGTCGGCTTAGCGGGTACCGAAGACCACCATGGTCTTGCCTTTGACGTTGACCAGGTTGCGTTCTTCTAGGTCCTTGAGCACGCGCCCGACCATTTCCCGCGAGCAACCGACGATCCGGCCGATTTCCTGGCGGGTAACCTTGATCTGCATGCCGTCCGGGTGCGTCATGGCGTCGGGCTGTTTGCACAGCTCCAGCAAGCAGCGCGCAACCCGGCCGGTGACGTCGAAGAACGCCAGGTCGCCGACCTTGCGTGTGGTATTGCGCAGGCGCTGGGCAATCTGGCCACTGAGCACATAGAGAATGTCCGGGTCTTGCTGGGACAGCTCGCGGAACTTGCAGTAGCTGATCTCGGCCACTTCGCATTCGACCTTGGCGCGAACCCAGGCGCTGCGCTCCTGTTCCTGCCCGGCTTGTTCGAACAGACCCAGCTCGCCGAAGAAGTCCCCGGCATTGAGGTAGGCGATGATCATTTCCCGACCATCGTCGTCCTCGATGAGAATGGTGACCGAGCCCTTGATGATGAAAAACAGCGTATCCGAACGATCGCCCGCGCAAATGATATTGCTCTTGGCCTGATAGCGACGGCGCTGGCAATGCATCAATAACTTGTCGAGGTTCTTGATTTTGGATGTTGGGGTAATAGCAACCATGGTTGTATCCCGAAAAGACTGCACGGTGTGTTGTGGTTTTTTATGAATTGCTGATGACGGCCGAAAAACAGCAGGCTAAGTGCCATGAAATTGGCGCCAGCTTAACAGACACATTCCGTCGTTATTCGATAATTTATCAATACTGTAAGTGTGTTGCTTGCGCTGATGCCAGTCGCTGTCAACCGAAGGCCCTGTGCTAAGCTGGCGACCCTTTTTTAACAGTGGAGTCTTGGCGATGAAGGCACGCATCCAATGGGCTGGCGAAGCCATGTTCCTCGGTGAGTCCGGTAGCGGTCACGTGGTGGTCATGGACGGTCCGCCTGATGCTGGCGGTCGGAACCTGGGTGTCCGTCCGATGGAAATGCTCCTGCTCGGTGTGGGCGGTTGCAGCAATTTCGACGTGGTCAGCATCCTGAAGAAGTCCCGCCAGGCCGTGGAGAGCTGCGAAGCCTTCCTCGAAGCCGAGCGTGCGACTGAAGATCCCAAGGTCTTCACCAAAATTCACATGCACTTCGTGGTCAAGGGCCGGGCACTGAAAGAAGCCCAGGTCAAACGCGCCATCGAGCTGTCGGCGGAGAAGTATTGCTCGGCGTCGATCATGCTCGGTGCGGCCGGTGTCGCCATCACCCACGACTACGAAATCATCGAACTAGGTTGATTCGACATTCAACTATCATAAATGCAGTGCAGACTCTGGCGATCATTGGCCCAGGTCTGCATAATGCGCCACTTTTTTCAGGGCCGTGATCGGTCAACCGACAGATCACACACCCGAACAGACAACCAAAATCGCCATCGCGAAGAGGTGTTAACCGTCCTACGCTGGTGCGTCGTTCGCATCTGACGGGCATGCTTGATCACGCGGCCGGGCCGCATACATAGAGAGTTTTTAAACGGTGAAAAGCAAACTCAAGCTCCATGGGTTCAATAACCTGACAAAGACCTTGAGCTTCAACATCTATGACATCTGCTATGCGGAAACTCCGCAAGACCAGCAGGCTTACGTTGAGTACATCAATAAAGAGTACAACGCCAAGCGCCTGACGCAGATCCTCACAGAAGTTGTCGATATCATTGGTGCCAATATCCTGAACATCGCCAGTCAGGACTATGAACCCCAGGGCGCCAGCGTCACGATTCTGATCTCTGAAGAGCCGGTGACCCCGACCGACAGTCAGATTGAAGAGTCGCCGGGCCCGTTGCCCGAAATCATCCTGGCCCACCTCGACAAGAGCCACATCACGGTGCACACCTACCCGGAAATCCATCCGGTGGACGGTATCGCAACGTTCCGTGTGGATATTGATGTGTCGACTTGTGGCGTCATTTCACCGCTTAAGGCGCTCAACTTCCTGATTCACCAGTTCGATTCGGATATCGTGACCGTGGATTACCGCGTGCGCGGTTTCACCCGTGACATCGAAGGCAAGAAGCACTTCATCGATCACGAGATCAACTCGATTCAGAACTACCTCTCCGAAGACACTCGCGACGCTTATCAGATGACCGACGTGAACGTGTACCAGGAAAACCTGTTCCACACCAAAATGCTGCTGAAGAACTTCGAACTGGATAACTACCTGTTCGGCGACGCCACCAGCAACCTGTCCTCTGAGCAACGTGCTCAGGTGACTGAGCGGGTGAAACACGAAATGCTCGAGATTTTCTACGCACGCAACATGTCGAGCTGATCTTTGAAATAAAGATCGGCAAAAGAAAGGGCGCTGAGATAGCGCCCTTTTTTGTGCTCGAAGGTTTTACGGGTCAGATCCGGTAGGTACTTTTGGTCATGACCTTGGCCATCAGGCTCATGCCGAATTTTATCGGTGCCGGGAAGCGGAAGCCTCCAGCGTCCAGCGCGCTTTCGGCGTGCTGCTCTTCATCGATGCGCATCTGCTCAAGAATGGCCCGGGACTTCTCGTCCTCGACTGGCAGTTGCTCAAGGTGCTCGTTCAAGTGTTTGCACACCTGATCTTCAGTCGCTGCGACGAACCCCAGGCTGACTTTGTCGCTGATCAGTCCGGCGACGGCGCCGATACCGAACGACATACCGTAGAACAGCGGATTGAGGATGCTGGTGTGGCTGCCCAGTTGGCGGATGCGCTGTTCGCACCAGACCAGATGATCGATTTCTTCTTCGGCTGCGTGTTCCATCGCCTCACGCACTTGCGGCAGCTTGGCAGTCAGGGCCTGGCCCTGATACAGCGCCTGGGCACAGACTTCACCGGTATGGTTGATGCGCATCAGGCCGGCGACGTGCCGGGTGTCTTCGTCGCTCATTTTCGCCTCTGGCTGCACGATGGCCGGCGACGGGCGGCAAGGCTGGCCACTGAAGGGCAGCAACGTGCGCATGGCGGTGTCGGCTTGCAACAGAAGACGGTCAATCGGCGAGTAGTGACGTTGGGTAGTCATGCTGACCTCCGGGAAGAATCTCGGCGGCCAGTTTACCGCAATCGGCCGGGTTAGGTTTGCGCTGGGTCATTGCAGAAGACCGCCTGGCATTTGCAGATACTGGCTTTGTGGCGAGGGAGCTTGCTCCCGCTCGGCCGCGAAGCGGTCGTTAAGTCAGTCCGCGAGTTTCATTGGGGAGCAGCAGAAAGACGGGGGCTGCTGCGCAGCCCAGCGGGAGCAAGCTCCCTCGCCACAACAAGCTCGGGAGACGGATCAGCCCGGTGGCCAGTGCATCTGGCGCTGACCCAGCACGTGCATATGAATGTGATAAACGGTCTGGCCGCCCAGTTCATTGCAGTTCATGACCACGCGAAAGCCTTCTTCGCAGCCCAGCTCCAGTGCCAGGCGCTGGGCGGTGAACAGAATGTGCCCGGCCAGCGCTTTATCGTCCTCGGTGAGGTCGTTGAGCGTGCGCACCGGCTTTTTCGGGACTACCAGGAAATGCACGGGTGCCTGCGGGGCGATGTCGTGGAAGGCCAGGACCTGGTCATCCTCGTAAATGATCTTGGCGGGTATTTCTCTGTTGATGATTTTGGTGAACAGAGTATCCACAGCTGTTTCTCCATTGTGTTGGTCCGGGCTGAGTGTACTCACGGGAGATGCCCGAGCCCAGCCTGTTAGCTTTACTTTTAGTGATGCTCAGCGCGGACAATGCGTCTTGTTGACCATGCCTACGATGGTTCGGGTCAGCCAGCGCGAGCCGAAGCGCGGCAACAGCGCGAACCAGCGATTGAGGCGTCCGGGAATGATGATTGCGCGGTTCTTCTCCAGCGCACGCACTGTGTAGAGGGCCACTTCCTCGGGGCTCATCAGCATTTTGCTGTTGGCCAGTTTGTCGGTGTCCAGTTGCGCGGTGCGGAAAAACGCCGTGCGCGTCGGGCCGGGGCAGAGGACCGAGACCTTGACCGCGCACTTCTTCAGCTCGACCCGCAAGCCTTCGGAGAAGTGCAGTACATACGCCTTGCTGGCGTAATAGGTGCTCATCCATGGGCCGGGGTAGAAGGCGGCCATCGAGGCGACGTTCAGAATCTGCCCGCCGCCCTGCAAGGCCATGCTGTTACCAATGGCGTGGCACAGGCGGGTCAGGGCGAGGATATTCACTTCGATCAAGTCTTGTTCGGTCATCCAGTCCTGAGCGAGAAACGGGCCGCAGGTACCGATGCCGGCGCAATTGACCAGCAGGTCGATCTGTCGGTCACCCTCTTCGAGTTCCAGCAGAAAACCGGACAAGCGCAGCGGTTCACCCAGGTCGCAGGCGCGGAACAGCACCTCGACGCCAAAGCGCTGGGTCAGTTCGATGGCAATACTTTCCAGCTGATCACGTTGACGGGCCACCAGAATCAGGCTGCGGCCGCGTCGCGCCAACGCTTCGGCCATGGCCAGGCCGATGCCGCTGGAGGCGCCAGTGATCAGAGCGTAACGGGTCATGCAATTCTCCATCGCAACGGCTCGCGGCCTGTGGACAGAGATGTCACAGGAACCGAGCGCGTTTATTCTTTCTCATAGTCTACAGGGGGCTGAGCTGCTTTCGCCGCATCGTCTGCCTCAACCGCATCGGCCGGCTCACTGCTTCCATAACTGCTGGTCGAGGTGCTTTCGTACTCTTCGGTCAGGGTGCTGAGGCCACCGGCAAGCGCGCCGACAAAAAACACTGCGATCACCACCAGCCACAGCCCGCACAGCACTTTGACAGCCGTGCTGTTGGGGGGCTGCGGCGCGCCATAGCGATTCGCCCCGACGTTTCCTGGTAGCGCCGCGAGTGCAAATGGAAACAGGCTGCCGATAAAGGGCACCAGATTCAGAAACCACAGCCAGCCGGACCAACCAAGATCGTGCAGGCGTTGCACGCTGATGGTGATGTTTATGTAGAGGTACGCCACGAACGCAACGACACAAACAATTGTGCTCAGCACTATTTGATTGCCGCTCAGCAGGCTGAGTCCAAAAACGCCAGCGATAGCGCCCATGATCAGTAGCGCCACCAATGACCACGCGAGATAACGCAGGCGCCCGATTCGGCCCTGCACGCTAAACACCTTGAGTTCCGAAAACTCTGGCAACGCTTCACCAACGGGCGCGCGAGGAGGGCTATAGGGAGATTCGTTGTTACCGAGTGTGGGCGCCGTGTAAGCGGCGGACGACGAATCGTGAACGTCGGTCAGATTGAGCTTGATCGACGGCTCGGCTTCAATGCGTGCATCTATGCCGGTTTTCGACAGGGCATTCAGATAGGTTTGTGCGTCTGCGTGGGACAGGTCGTGCTTGAGCGCGACAGGCTTTCCGCTGAACAGGCGTTCGATGGCCGCGACGTCGCTTTTGAACAGTTGGGCGAGATTGAGTTTCGCGGTGGTGATGTCGACGCCCGGAAGCAGGGCTCCGTCAAAGACGATCTTGAAACGGTGTTCGCTCATGTCGGGGCATCCTTGTCGCGAGTCAGGGGGCTGTGCTCGGCAGTTTAAGCCAGCCAGAATCGGCTGGCCAAACCTTGTGCGTTAGCGCGGCCAGCGTTTGGGTAGTTGAGCTGCGAATTCCTGCGCCTTGCGGTACTCGGCGTCCAGCCTTGCAACCAGTTGATCGACGCTTGGCAGGTCGTCGATTTCACCCACGCCCTGGCCAGCTGACCAGACGGTTTTCCAGGCTTTGGCTTCATCGCTCAAGGGTTTGAGTTTGGCGCCGAAGTTGACTTCACCCTTGCCTTGCAGTGCATCTATGTCAAAACCGGCGTTTATCAGGCTTTGGCGCATGAAGCTTGCCGGCACCCCGGACACCGCTGGCGTATGGACAATGTCGGCGGCCCTGGAAGTCAGCAGCATCTCTTTATAGGCTTCAGGGGCATGGCTTTCGGTGGTGCCGATAAAGCGCGTACCGAAGTACGCCAGATCCGCACCGAGCAGTTGCGCGGCGAGAATCTCGTGGCCATGGTTCAGGCAACCGGCCAGCAGCAGGGTTTTGTCGAAGAACTGGCGAATCTCGGCAATCAGCGAAAACGGGCTCCAGGTCCCGGCATGGCCACCGGCGCCTGCCGCTACGGCGATCAAGCCATCGACGCCGGCCTCGGCAGCTTTTTCCGCATGGCGTCGAGTCGTCACGTCGTGGAAAACCAGGCCACCATAGCCGTGCACCGCATCGACCAGCTCTTTCACTGCGCCAAGACTGGTGATGACGATCGGAACCTTGTGTTCGATGCAGATTGCCAGGTCCGCTTGCAGGCGCGGATTGCTGTTGTGAACGATCAGATTCACCGCATACGGCGCAGGATTTTCCAATAGCGCCAGACCCGCTTCAATTTCCTCCAGCCAGGCTTTGAAGCCGCTGCTTTCACGCTGGTTCAGCGCTGGAAAGCTGCCGACCACACCATTGCGGCAGCAGGCGAGTACCAGCTGTGGATTGGAAATCAGGAACATCGGTGCTGCCACGACAGGCAGACGCAAACGTTGTTCGAGCAAAGCGGGCAGCGACATTGGAAGTACCCCGATAAGTTGCGGCTAATTATGATTAGAACGGCCGTACGACGACCAGAATTACAATAGCCAGCAATATCAGAACTGGCACTTCATTGAACCAGCGATAAAAGACATGGCTGCGGGTGTTTTCGCCACGGGCAAAACGTTTTACCTGTGCACCGCACATGTGGTGATAGCCGATCAGGATCACTACCAGGGTCAATTTGGCATGCATCCAGGCACCTTGTCCGAAGTAGGCGCTGGGGTTGAGACTGATCAGCCAGATCCCGAAAGCCAGTGTGGCGATCATCGCCGGGCCCATGATCCCGCGGTACAGTTTGCGCTCCATGATGCTGAAGCGCTCCTTGCTGATGCTGTCTTCACTTTGAGCGTGGTAGACAAACAGGCGTGGCAGGTAAAACAGGCCGGCAAACCAGCAGACCATGCTGACGATATGAAGCGCTTTGAGCCACAGATAAAGCATTTTTAGTTATTCCCAGGTTCACGGTAGCCCGAATAGTAGAGGCTTGGGCCTCCGTACGTCACCTTGACGGTTGTCGCAGGGCGGTGCGCGCCCTATTATCGACGGCTTTCCAGTGGGTTCGTTGAGGGCAGGTTTATGGTCAAGGTCGGTATCGTCGGCGGCACGGGTTACACCGGTGTCGAATTGCTGCGTCTGTTGGCGCAACATCCGCAAGCTGAAGTGGTAGTGATCACTTCCCGATCCGAGGCAGGCCTGGCCGTTGCCGACATGTACCCGAACCTGCGAGGCCACTACGACGGCCTGGCGTTCAGCGTTCCGGACATCAAAACCCTCGGTGCCTGCGATGTGGTGTTCTTCGCCACTCCACACGGTGTAGCGCATGCGCTAGCCGGTGAATTACTGGCGGCCGGGACCAAGGTCATCGACCTGTCGGCAGACTTCCGTCTGCAGGACGCGGACGAATGGGCCAAGTGGTATGGTCAGCCACACGGTGCGCCAGAGTTGCTGGAAGAAGCGGTCTATGGTTTGCCGGAAGTCAATCGCGAGCAGATCAGGCAAGCACGCCTGATCGCGGTGCCGGGTTGCTACCCAACCGCCACGCAACTGGGCTTCCTGCCGTTGCTCGAAGCAGGTCTTGCCGATACTTCGCGCCTAATTGCTGACTGCAAGTCGGGTGTCAGCGGTGCTGGTCGTGGTGCAAGCGTCGGTTCGCTGTATTCCGAAACCTCCGAGAGCATGAAAGCCTATGCCGTTAAAGGGCATCGTCACCTGCCTGAGATTCGCCAGGGGCTGCGTCGCGCAGCGGGCAAGGACGTCGGCCTGACTTTCGTGCCGCACCTGACGCCGATGATTCGCGGTATTCACTCCACGCTCTATGCAACCGTGGTCGACCGCTCCATAGACTTGCAGGCGTTGTTTGAAAAACGCTATGCGAACGAACCGTTCGTCGATGTCATGCCGGCTGGCAGCCATCCGGAAACCCGTAGTGTGCGGGGTGCCAACGTTTGCCGTATTGCGGTTCATCGTCCGCAGGATGGCGATCTGGTGGTGGTGCTGTCGGTGATCGACAATTTGGTCAAGGGCGCGTCGGGTCAGGCGGTGCAGAACCTGAACATCCTGTTTGGTCTGGATGAGCGCTTGGGTCTGTCCCATGCAGGCATGCTGCCCTAAGCTTTTCCCCGCTCAGCAAAAAGGCCCGTTTAACGGGCCTTTTTGTATTCCGGGCTGACCATTGTGTTGATTGATATACCGTAACAATAGTTGACCGATTTTCTGGGAGAAGCGGATAATGCGCGTCATCACGCATTATGGCGGTGTAACACCGGGAGATAGTCAGCATGAGCGTCGAATCCTTCACCCCCACGGCTTTGCAATTCACCCACGGTGCCGCGCACAAGGTGAAGAGCCTGGTCGATGAAGAGGGTAATGATCGCTTGAAGCTGCGCGTATTCGTTACGGGCGGCGGTTGTTCAGGGTTTCAGTACGGCTTCACATTCGATGAAGAAGTGGCCGATGACGACACCATCGTCGAGCGCGAAGGCGTTAGCCTGGTCGTCGATCCGATGAGCTTCCAATACCTGGCAGGTGCCGAGGTGGATTATCAGGAAGGTCTGGAAGGTTCGCGTTTCGTGATCAAGAACCCGAATGCCACCACGACCTGTGGTTGCGGCTCTTCGTTTTCGATCTGATCGCACCTCAGCGCATCACCAAACGCCGCATGGCCTCACGGCTTTGCGGCGTTTTGCTGTCTGGTGCTCAGACGGGGTAGATGGCGCCGAGGACGCGTAATCCGCGAGCGCCGGTGACGCTTGGACGATTGGCCGGGATACTTTCGAGGCAGCAATGGGCCAACCAGGCAAAGGCCATGGCTTCGACCCAGTCCGGCTCTACGCCGTAGTTTGCAGTGCTGCTGACCTTGGTGCCTGGCAGCAGGCTGGCGAGCCGTGCCATCAATGTTGCGTTATGGGCGCCGCCACCACAGACCAGCAGCTCTTGCGTATCGGCTTGTGCGGCTTGTAGCGATTCGACAATGGTCAGCGCCGTCAGCTCAAGCAAGGTGGCTTGCACGTCTTGTGCAGCAAATGCGGGCAGGCGCGCAAGGTGTTGTGTCAGCCATTGCAGGTTGAATACTTCGCGGCCGGTGCTTTTGGGGCCCTTGGTCAGGAAGAACGGATCACCGAGCAGGGCCTTCAGCAGCACGGGCTCTACGCTGCCGCTTGCAGCCCACTGGCCGTCACGGTCGAAGGTCTCGCCGCGTTGTTGGTGAATCCAGGCGTCCAGCAGGACATTGCCTGGGCCGCAGTCAAAGCCCGAGACGGGTTTGCCGGTCTCGATCAGGCTGAGATTGCTGAAACCGCCAACATTCAAGACTGCACGGTTGCCGCTGCGCTGTTCAAACAAGGCTTCATGGAAGGCTGGAACCAGCGGCGCGCCTTGCCCGCCTGCAGCCACGTCGCGGCTACGAAAGTCGCTGACGACAGTGATTCCGGTCAGTTCAGTCAACAGGGCAGGGTTGCCGATCTGCACGGTGAAGCCGCGTGCGGGCTCGTGGCGAATAGTCTGGCCGTGGCTGCCAATCGCTCGGATGTCATCAGGTTTCAGGTGTTGATCTGCAAGCAGGGTATTGATGCCCTGAGCGGCCAGTTTTACCCAGTTTTGCTGGGCAATGGCGCTGCGGGCTATCTCGTCAGGTCCGCTGGCGCACAAGCCAAGCAGCTCGGTGCGCAGGGATTCGGGCATGGGAATGTAGTGCGTGGCGATCAGTTTGATCGCCGGTGCTTGCTCGATCAGCGCAATGTCCAGGCCATCAAGGCTGGTACCGGACATCACACCTATATAGAGCGCCATGGCTTAGCGTTTGCTCGAGGCTAGCAGGGTGGCTTTTTCTTGCTCCATGCGCGCCATCAGCGGCTGGCTTTGTTGCAGGAAGCGTGCGCGCTCGGACTTGGCGATCGGATCGGCCATTGGCAGTTTCTGACCCAGCGGGTCGACGTGAACGCCGTTGACCTGGAACTCGTAGTGCAAGTGCGGGCCGGTCGAGAGTCCGGTAGTGCCGATATAGCCAATCACTTGGCCTTGCTTGACGTTGCCGCCAGTCTTGACGCCTTTGGCGAAGCCTTGCATGTGTCCGTACAGCGTGCGGTAGGTGTTGCCGTGCTGAATGATAACGGTGTTGCCGTAACCACCGCGGCGACCGGCCAGCAGCACTTTGCCGTCACCGGCAGCCTTGATCGGCGTGCCACGAGGCGCTGCGTAGTCGACGCCTTTGTGCGCGCGAATTTTGTTCAGAATTGGATGCTTGCGACCCATGGAGAAACGCGAGCTAATACGGGCGAAGTCCACCGGCGTACGAATGAACGCCTTGCGCATGCTATTGCCTTCGGCCGTGTAGTAGCTGCTGTTGCCTTGCTTGTTGGTGTAACGCACGGCGGTGTACGTCTTGCCACGGTTGGTGAAACGGGCGGAAAGAATAGGGCCATTGCCGACAGCTTTGCCGTTGACGACTTTCTGTTCGTAGATCACGTCGAACTCGTCACCCTGGCGAATATCCTGGGCGAAGTCGACGTCGTAGCCAAACACGCTGGCCATGTCCATGGTGAGGCTGTGGGACAGCCCGGCACGCGCCGCGGATTGCGAAAGCGAGCTGTTGATCACGCCGTGAACATAGGCGGAGCGCACGGTTGGCTTGGCTGTAATGCGGTTAAAGGTATAGCCCTTGGCGTTTTTGCTCAGGCTGATGCTTTCAGCGTCATTGATCTTGCTGTGCAGATTGGTCAACTGGCCGTCGCGGCCGAGTTCGAATTCGAGTTTCTGGCCGTGTTTGAGCTGGGTGAACTGCTTGGCTTGCTTGTCGCTGGCCAATACGTCGTGCACCGAAGCCGCTGGAAGCCCGACTTTCTCGAACAATGTGGAGAGCGTGTCGCCTTTGGCAACGATCACTTCCCGGTGGCCTGGCGCTTTCTTCTCTTCAACGGCTGGTGCCGGGGCTGCTTTAGCCGTTTCCTTGCTATCGTCGGTACTGTCTTCGATCTGGGCGAATGGAGATTCGACCGGCTCGTTTGTGGCTTGGACGGCGTCAGCAGCGTCTTGATCTTGTGTCAGTTGTTCTGCGGGACGTTCCAGTTCAAGACTCAGGGTTGTCTTTTTGGCTTCAACGTCACTGGAAGGGAATACCAGGAGCGCCAGGCTGAGGAGGGCAGCAATGCCACTTGCCGCGAGCAGGTGGGTCTTCGGATAAAGCGGCGGCGCTTTAGACGGTTCTGTGGTCATAGGTAATTTGACTTTGGAAAAGATGAATTGGAAAAGATGAATGACATGATGAAGATGAAATAACTGTATAAAATATAACCAAATCATCTCTTAAGCAAGTCGCGAATGCTCTGTTCGCGGATTGGCGTCCGTGCGCCGGGCAAAACTTGTATTTGGTGCGCGATCTTGTATGGTTGGTTCCCTTTGAATCTGAGCCTTGCGGGTCTGTTATGAAGTCGGTTGAAGAGCAGCTAGCGCTGATCAAACGTGGTGCGGAAGAACTGTTGGTCGAGTCCGAGCTGATCGAGAAGCTCAAGCGCGGCCAGCCGCTGCGTATTAAGGCTGGCTTCGATCCGACTGCGCCGGATTTGCACCTGGGGCACACAGTGCTCATTAATAAGCTGCGCCAGTTCCAGGATCTGGGTCACCAGGTGATCTTCCTTATAGGTGACTTCACCGGGATGATCGGTGATCCGAGTGGCAAAAGTGCTACCCGTCCTCCGTTGACGCGTGAGCAGGTTCTCGAAAATGCCGAGACCTATAAGACTCAGGTGTTCAAGATTCTTGATCCGGCGAAAACCGAGGTGGCTTTCAACTCCACCTGGATGGATCAGATGGGGCCTGCGGATTTCATTCGTCTGACCTCGCAATACACTGTGGCGCGGATGCTTGAGCGCGACGACTTCGACAAGCGCTATTCGACCAATCAACCAATCGCTATCCACGAGTTCCTGTATCCGCTGGTTCAGGGGTATGACTCGGTCGCGTTGCGCGCGGACGTCGAGCTGGGCGGCACCGATCAGAAGTTCAACCTGCTGATGGGGCGTGAGCTGCAGCGCAGTTATGGTCAGGAGGCTCAATGCATTCTGACCATGCCATTGCTCGAAGGGTTGGATGGCGTGAAAAAGATGTCCAAGTCATTGGGTAACTACGTCGGTATCCAGGAAGCGCCAGGTGTCATGTACGGCAAGCTGGTTTCGATTCCGGACGTGCTGATGTGGCGTTACTTCGAGTTGCTCAGCTTCCGCTCCATGGAAGAGATTGATGCGTTGCGTGCAGATGTTGACGCTGGCGCCAATCCGCGGGATATCAAGATCAAGCTGGCCGAAGAGATTGTTGCGCGCTTCCATGGTGAGGAGGCTGCGGCGAACGCTCACCGTGGCGCGGGTAACCGTATGAAGGAAGGTGAGTTGCCGGATGACTTGCCAGAGATCGAGCTGACTGCGACTGAGGATATGCCGATTGCGGCTGTGCTTAATAAGGCGGGGCTGGTGAAGAACTCGGCAGTCGCACGTGATCTGCTCGGTTCGGGCGGTGTGCGTATAGATGGCGAAGTGGTTGATCGCACCTTTATATATGCACTGGGCGCGACCCATGTTTGCCAGGCCGGAAAGAAGGCATTTGCGCGTATTACGCTTAAATCCGAGTAAGGCTGAAATTAGGGGTTGACGGCGAATTATATCTGTCTATAATTCGCCCCACTTCCGGCGCAGTCGAAACAGAAAACTCCTTGGTAAACAAAGAGTTACGCAGTTTTCGGCAGCGGTTACGCTTCAGTTCATCGAAGCCTGAAGGAGTTGAAAGGGCGGTGTTGTTTGGCTCTTTTAACGGTTCGATCGTCTCGGTCGAAAGCGGAGAAAAAGAGGTGTTGACAGCAGCGAGTAACGCTGTAGAATTCGCCTCCCGCTAACGAGAG